>JBILFP010000047.1:0-11367 GCA_044351535.1 Methylacidiphilales bacterium | reverse complement strand
TATCCATCCGCTACCGGGATAAATCGATCCACGATGCCTTGCACCTTTCTGCCGAGCAGGCGGCCGAATTCTTCTCGGCCCAGCCACGACTCGCCACGCCGTGCCGGCTCCTGACCGAGACCGGCCTTGGTTATCTGCAATTGGGTCAGACCAGTCCGACTCTTTCCGGAGGCGAGGCGCAGCGGTTGAAGCTGGTCACCGAACTCGCCGCTGCCCAGATCTCCGCCGATCAGGCCCAAGCCAAAGGGCGCGCTCGCCGCCCAGCCCATCACCTCTTTCTTCTGGAAGAACCCACCGTTGGGCTCCATCTCGCCGATGTTCGAAGGTTAATTGATCTTCTCCATCGGCTGGTCGAAACCGGCCATTCCGTGGTGGTGATTGAGCACCACCTGGATGTCCTCGCCGAGGCCGACTACCTCGTTGACCTAGGCCCCGAAAGCGGCGAAGCGGGTGGCAAAATCGTCGCCCAAGGCACTCCCGAACACGTCGCCACCTCCAAATCCTCCCGTACCGCCCCCTTCCTCCGCTCCCACCTCTCCCGTTCCCTCCATAACTAAGGAGCTAAACAGCTAAACCCCTCTGCACTCGCTTCTTGGGCGAGTTTTGTCCATGATCAAATTCTATGCTCAAGCGCATTGGCATCATCACCTCCGGGGGCGACTCCCCGGGAATGAATCCCGCCATCCGGGCGATCGTCCGGACCGGGATCAGCCTCGGAGTCGAAGTGGTGGGCATCCAGAACGGCTACCAGGGAATCTTCGACAAGGAGTTCATGCCCCTGGGTTCCGTGGAGGTTAGCGGCCGGATTCGCGACGCCGGCACCATCCTTTCCACCAGCCGTTGCCTAAAATTCAAGGAGGAAGCCGCCCAAAAGGAGGCCATCGACATTCTCAAAAAGGAGAACATCCAAGCCCTTCTAGTTCTCGGCGGGGACGGCTCCTTGGCCGGCGCCGCCGCCCTTTCCCGTCACGGCTTCCGCGTGCTGGGTCTGCCCTGCTCCATTGACAACGACATTCCCGATACCGACCTCTGTATCGGTACCGATACCTGCCTGAATACCGTCATTCATTTGATCGACATGGTGAAGGCCACGGCCGCCTCCCACAACCGCTGCTTCATCATTGAGGTGATGGGAAGAAACCAAGGTTACCTTGCTCTGATGAGCGCGATCGCATCCGGCTCCCAGGTGGCAGTGATTCCCGAGTTTCGCTACGACCTGGAAAAGATCGTCGATAACCTCACCCGTCGGCGGCTCCGGCGCCACAACAACAGTGTGGTCGTGGTCGCCGAAGGCGTTTGCGGCGGACAGGACTTCATGAACCGGCTCCTCGCCGCTGCGGGAGACCGTCTGGAGCAGGAAGTTCGCCTCACGGTGTTGGGCCACGTCCAGCGGGGAGGTTCACCCAGCTTTGCCGACCGATACCTCGCCAGTCGCATGGGTGAATTCGCCATGTTGGCGCTCAACCAGGGCGAGCACGGCTCGATGGTGGGATTGATCCGCAACCGGATGAACATGACCGACCTTCAAACTCTCCCCGGTCGCCGCCCCCCGCTCCCCGCCGACGCCATTCGCCTCGCCCGAAATCTAGGCATGGAAATCGGCGTCCCCTCGGAAACTTAAAGCAAAACCTAAGCCTCCCGACGCGGCCTTAATTTTTGAGCCGCTGAACCAAGAGATTCCAATCCAAGTCAGGAGTTAAGTGGCACCACGAAAACCGTACCGCCCCGATAATCTCATCCTTCCCCAGATGCATCGCCTTGAGAACGTGGCTGGGCTGAAAACTGGCCGAAGTACACGCCGATCCATTGGAGACCGCCACCACATCCTTTAACCGCAACATCGCCTCCTCGGCACTGAGGCCCGGAAAAGAGGCGTTCACCGTGTGCGGGAGAACCTGGCCTTCCTCCCCATGAATCCTGGGTTGCAACGGGCCGATCGCTTGGAGGAATTTTTCCCGGAAACTCCGGCATTTTTTCTCCCGGGCGGCATGATCCTTCCCGGCAATCTCCGCCGCTTTTCCCAGACCCACGATCAGGGGAACCGGCAAGGTGCCCGGTCGTAGCCCCTGCTCCTGCCCACCCCCAAAGGTTAACGGTGCCAGCGGAACCTTGTGCTTCCCGCGATGCCGAACCACCAAAACGCCCACGCCTTTGGGTCCGTAAATCTTGTGCCCACTCGCACTGATCAGGTCGATTCGGTGATGTCGTAGCTCCGGCACCAGCTTCCCGAACGTCTGGGCGGCATCCACGTGAAACCAGCCCGAGTGGTGGGCGAGCGCCTCGGCCAGTTCCCCGATCGGCTGAATGACCCCAGTCTCGTTGTTAGCATGCATCACCGACACCAACATCGTGGTGGGGCGCAAGAGCCTCGTGATTTTTTCCGTTTCCACCCGGCCCTGTTTGTTGGGGGCCACGAGGTCGACTTCAAACCCCTCTTTGGCCAGATGATCGATCGGCTCCAGCACCGCCTTGTGCTCGATCCGCGTGCTGATGATGTGGGTCTTCCCGTGCTGCCGACCCCAATGGGCCAGCCCAAGAATCGCCAGGTTGTTGCCCTCCGTGGCTCCACTGGTAAAGACCACCTCCTCAGGCTTCGCATCCACCAAGACCGCGATCTGTTCCCGCGCTTTTTGCACCGCCTCCTTGGCTCGGGCTCCAAAGGCATGGGTCCGGCTGCCCTCATTGCCAAACTCCTCCTCGAAAAACCGGCGCACCACCTCCGCCACGGCCGGCTCCATCGGCGTGGTTGCATTGCAGTCCAGGTAAACCGGTCCAGCAGACATAAGCGCGCAAGAATGCCGAAAACCCCGCTCTCTTTCAAATCCCGCCGGATGGTCTGAATCAGTTGAAAATTTGAATCGAAGAAGGACTAAGAATGGATTTTACGCCAGTCTTCCCGCAGGGGCCGAGGTTTTCCAGTGGCCAGAACCACGGACGCTAACTCCTGCTTGGTCCGGCAGTAGACTTCCCCGCCCGGGCCCAGAACCTCGGATTCGACCGTAAAACGGACTTTGCCTACCTCACCCAACCGACTCACCACCTTCACGCGGTCTCCCAGCTTGGCCGAGCGAAGATACTCCGCCTCGGTTTTGGTCAGCACGGGACAACCATGCTCACCCTCCAACATCTCCCCAATGCCCCAACCAAGCTTTTCCGCCAGGTCCGTCCGCACTGCTTCGATCCAGCGCAGGTAGGCAAGGTTGTGCACCACGCCTCCCGCATCCGTATCAAAGAAGTAGACCGTGAACTCTCGTTCCGCTTGAGGCCTTACTTTTGTCACAACCGGCCAAACTCCTGCTCCAGCCTTTTTACCAACAGCTTCATGATCTTGATCCGGGCGTACCACTTGTAGTTGCCCTCGATCAGGTTCCAGGGGGCGATCCGAGCGTTGGTCTTGCGGAACATGTCCTCCGCCGCCGTCAGGTGTTCCTTCCACTTCCTCCGGTTACGCCAATCTTCCTCACTAATTTTCCAGTGCTTGTAGGGATCGGCCGCCCGACGCTCAAAACGGCGTAGCTGTTCCGATTTGGTGATGTGCAGATAAAACTTCATTAGGATTGCCCCGTTATCGACCAAGGTGCGTTCCATCTCGTTGATTTCCCGGTAGCCCCGCTTCCACTCTTCCTTTTTCGCAAACCCTTCAACCCGCTCCACCAGCACCCGCCCGTACCAACTACGATCGAAAATCGCCGTCTCCCCCATGGCCGGCAGTTTGTTCCAAAAACGCCAAAGATAATGGCGCCTTTTTTCCTCCTCGGTCGGTTTCACGATCGACCAGACCCGGACCAGCCGTGGATCCAGCCGTTCCGTCATGCGCTTGATCACGCCTCCCTTGCCAGCCGCATCCGGCCCCTCAAAGACCAGGATCAGGGTTTTGGGACTCTCCTGCAGCAACCGCTGGGCATGGAGAAGCTTGAGTTGCAGGGCGCGGAGCTTGTCCCGGTAATCGGATTTTTCGTGAATCTGTTTGTCCAGATCCAGGCGGTCCAGGCGGTTTCCCATGCCCGTCTTGCCTACCTGCTTCCTTCCAAATCGGCGAGCCAACTCTCAGCATCCGCCATCGCTTTTTCACAGCGGTTTGGGCATGGTTTTCGGATGACTTTGCACGAATTCACCGATCCTTCGGCCTGGCTGGAAGCGATGGTGGCCCGCTGGGAAGCCCTTGGCGGCCCAGCCCTGCAGGCCCGCGGCTCCTTTTCTGTTTCCCTTTCGGGCGGGTCCACGCCCAAGCCCCTGTACGAGCGCCTGGCTAAACTGAAATGGCCTTGGTCCGCCACTCATCTTTACCTCGGGGACGAGCGTTGGGTTCCCCCGGACCACAAGGACAGCAACTACCGGATGATCCATGAGTCCTTTCACACCACCGGGGCCAAAATCGAACGGGTCCACACCGAAATGGGCAAGCCTGAACTCGGCGCCCGGGACTACGAAAAGCGGCTTAAGTCTGAACTGGGTGATCCGCCCAAGTTCGACCTCATCCTCCTAGGGATCGGCGATGACGGCCATACCTCCTCCCTTTTCCCCGGAACCGAAGCCCTGAAGGAAAATAAGCTCTTCATGGCCGCTAACTTCGTCCCCAAGTTGGGCGTTCCCCGTATCACCTCCACCTACCATCTACTTCGTTTTTCCCGCGCCATCTGGTTCGTCACCCGCGGCCCCTCCAAAGAGCCGTATATCCGCGCCCTGGCCAAGCAGGACCCCGCCGCCGATTTCCCCGCCGCGAAGGTTCGGAGTGACCGCGGGACGATGGAAATCTACCATTGTGTTTCGCCATGAGCCCCGTCGCCGCGCCCGCCAAACCCAAGGCCGCCGCATCGGCAGCCGCCCCCGCGCCTGCCTCCGGCAAGGTCCTGCCTCCGTTTGTCATGGTGATCTTCGGCGCCAGCGGGGACCTGACCAGCCGCAAGCTCGTGCCCGCCCTCTTCGGCTTGCAGCACGAGGGCATCCTGCCCAAGGACTACGCCATCATCGGCTTCGCCCGCCGCCCAAAAAAGGACGAGGAGTTCCGCAAGGAAATGAAGGAGGGGGTGGATAAATTCTCCCGGCTTCGCCCCGTGGAAAGCGGGGATTGGGACAAGTTCATCCCCCGGCTGACTTATCACCAAGGCAACTTTGACGATCCCGCCGCCTACGCCTCCTTAAAAAAGATCCTCGATGACCTCGCCAAAACCCGCGGTCTCACCCAGCACATCTTCTATCTCGCCACCGCCCCAGACTACTTTGCCACCGTGGTCCAGCAGTTGGCCAAAGCAGGGCTCGTCCGCCCCGGCCTGCCGGCCCGCGTAGTGGTGGAAAAACCTTTTGGACACGACCTGACTTCCGCCCGCCAGCTGGTCGATGACCTTCAGGCCTGCCTCGACGAATCCAATCTCTTCCGCATCGACCACTACCTCGGCAAGGAAACGGTCCAAAACCTCCTGTACTTCCGTTTTGCCAACTCCATCTGGGAACCGATCTGGAACAGCAACCTTATCGACAACGTCCAGATCACCGTGGCGGAGCAGGAAGGCGTCGGCACCCGCGGCGCGTTTTATGACGAGGTCGGGGCCATGCGGGACATGGTGCAAAACCACATGATGCAGCTCCTGGCGATCACCGCGATGGAGCCCCCTGCCAACCTCTCTTCGGAATCCATCCGCGACGAAAAGGTGAAGGTCCTCCGCTCCATTCCCACTCCCAAGCCGGAGATCATTCCGGCCAGCACCGTCCGGGCGCAGTACGAAGGCTACCGTCAGACCGACCGCGTTTCCCCGAACACCACCACCGAGACCTACGCCGCCCTCAAACTCCAAATTGACAACTGGCGCTGGTCCGGCGTCCCGTTCTACCTACGCACCGGCAAGGCGCTTACCACCCGTGCCTCCGAAATCGTCATCGTCTTCCGTCGCCCTCCCGCCACCCTCTTTCGGGCGGAGTTCGGCGATCTTCTTCATCGCAACGCCATGCATATCCGCCTTCAGCCGGATGAGGGTGTCCATCTGTGCTTCAACGCTAAGCGCCCCGGAAAAACCTCCGTCCAGCCGGTCGACATGGAGTTCTGCTACGCTACCGAGTTCGGTTCCTACTCCCCGGAGGCTTACGAGCGCCTGCTTGGTGATGCCATCTATGGCGACTCCACCTTGTTCACTCGGGCCGACGAGGTTCTCGAGGCCTGGCGGCTGGTGGATGCGGTTCGCAATGGATGGCAGGACAACCCCATGGCTCTTTATCGGCAGGGATCGTGGGGCCCGCGCGAATCCGACCTCATGCTCAAAGCCGATGGCAACAACTGGGTCGACCTCGACGCCCGCGCCAAGGCTTGACCGGCTTAGTGCCGGAAATGTCTCCGGCCGGTAAACAACATCGCCACGCCCAGCCGGTCTGCCGCCGCAATCACCTCCGCATCTTTCAGGCTCCCTCCCGGCTGAATGGCCGCCGTCGCTCCGGCTTGGGCCGCCGCCTCAAGCCCATCGGGAAAGGGAAAAAAGGCATCAGAAGCCACTACGCTTCCCTTGAGGCTTAGTTTCGCCTCCCCCGCTTTCCAAACCGCGATCCGTGAACTGTCCACCCGTGACATCTGACCGGCCCCAATGCCCAGGGTCCGGTCCTCCACTGCATAGACGATGGCATTGGACTTCACGTGCCGGACCACCTTCCAGCCGAAGCGCATCGCCCTCATCTCGGCGTCGGTAGGCTGCCGCTTCGTCACCACCTTCCAATCTTTCTCCGCATCGCCCCGGTCGTCCGACTCCTGCACCAGCAATCCCCCTCCCCGTACGCTCCGGAAATCCCAACCCGCGCCGGCCTTTTCCCGGTTTTCGATCAACCGAAGGTTCTTTTTGGCCTGTAGGATCGCCAAGGCCTCGGGGCTGAAAGAGGGTGCCAGAATCACCTCACTGAAGATCTCGGAGATTGCCTTGGCGGTCTCACCATCCAAAGGCCGGTTCGCGGCAATGATTCCGCCAAAAGGGGCCTGCCGGTCGGTGGCGAAGGCTTTCTCCCAAGCCTCAACCAATTTCTTCCCGGTTCCCACCCCGCATGGATTGGTATGCTTAAGGATTGCGAGAGTGGGTTGCGCATCCAGGAACTCCGCGATCAGCGCCGCCGCCGCACTGAGATCCAAGACATTGTTGTAGGATAGTTCTTTTCCATGCAGTTGCCGGAAGGAATCGAGGAAATTTCCGTACAGGGCCGCCTTCTGATGCGGATTCTCCCCGTAACGCAGCGACTGGGCTTTCCTGCGCACCAGACCGGCTGTCTCCTGCAGCGGATCCGGTTCCACCCGCTGGGTCAGGTAGGAGGAAATCAAATGGTCATAGTGAGAGGTGTGCCGGAACACCTTGGCGGCCAGCTTTCGTCGGGTTTCCAGGATGGTGTCTCCGTTCTTCTCGATCTCTTTCTGGATGATCGCGTAATCAGCCGGATCCACCACCACCGTAACGGCCTCGTGATTCTTGGCGGCACTGCGCAACATGCTCGGCCCGCCGATATCGATGTTCTCGATGGCCAATTCCGGAGTGCAGTCGGGCTTCGCAATGGTCTGCTCAAACGGGTATAGGTTGACCACCACGAGATCAATCGTCGGAATCCCATGCTTTTTTGCCTGATCTCGATGGGCCTCCAGGTCTCTCCTTTGCAGAAGCCCTCCGTGCACCTTGGGATGCAGGGTTTTTACCCGGCCATCCATCATCTCGGGAAATCCCGTGTAGTCGCTCAACTCCATCACTTTCACCCCGGCATCCCGGAGCGCCTTGGCCGTACCCCCGGTGGAAATCAGCTCCACCCCGCGGCCGGCCAGAAACTTGGCAAAATCCACCAACCCGGTCTTGTCGGATACCGAAAGCAGGGCCCTTTGAATGCCCGGACTCATTCGATCAGCCGCACCTTGCGGTCCCCCCTGACAATCCGGCCAATCTCATAACACCGCACCACCCGTTTTACTTTTTCCACATCCCGGCGAGCCACCACCACGATCATCCCGATCCCCATGTTGAACGTACGGTAAGCCTCGGCCGTGTTCAGCCGACCCTTGCAGACCAAGGCCTGAAAAAGCGGTGAAACCGGCCAACTTCCCAGCTGGATTTCCGCCCCGGTTCCCTTCGGAAGGATCCGCGGCGGATTATCGATCAGTCCGCCCCCGGTGATGTGGGCCGCGCCCTTGATTTTTGCGCGCCGCCCAATCCTTAAGAGAGCAGGCCTATAGTTGGGGTGCACCGCGAGCAAAAGTTGGCCCAGAGTTTGGGAGGACCCGGGGAGTTTCTGCCCCAACCGAAACTTTGCTTTTTTCAGGAGAATTTCCCGCGCCAAGGTGTATCCGTTGGTCTGCAGCCCGTTGGAGGGAAGACCGAGGATCACGTCGCCGGGCCGGATGGTGCGACCATCCGTGGCCTTCCCCTTTTCCAGTACCCCGACGATCGAGCCCACCAGGTCGTAATCCTTGCCCTGATAGATTCCGGGCATCTGCGCGGTTTCACCGCCGATGAGGGCACAACCCGCCTTGCGGCATCCGCGCACCAAGCCTGCCAGGATTTGCCGGAAAATCTTTGGATCCAACTTTCCCGTGCCGATGTAATCGAGAAAGAACAATGGCTCGGCCCCCAGGGCAGCGATGTCGTTGATGCAGTGGTTCACCAGATCCTCCCCGATCGTCCCGTGCCGGCCCAGCTGATGCGCGACCTTTAGCTTGGTGCCGACCCCGTCGATACTGGCCACCAGCACGGGATGACGGTAACCGCGGATCTTCCCGTCGAAGCAACCGCCAAAGGCCCCGATCCCCCCGATCACCCCGGGTCGACGGGTGGAACGGACCAAGGCACCCAATCCGGACTTCACCCGGTTGCCCAGGGTGATGTCGACCCCGGCCCTCGCGTAGGCGTCGCGTGCCATCCTGCCTACAAAAGGAATCGCTGCCGGACTTCCTCTTCCGGCACCAGAGAGGCTGCCTGTTCCCGTCGCCGCTCCAAAACTCCCTTGTCGTCATCGGCGGCGAAGGCCACGGGATAATCACCGGTAAAGCAGGCCAGACAGAATTTGGAAGCCGGCAACTTGCAGGCTTTTACCATGCCATCCACGTCGAGATAGCCGAGGGAGTCGGCTCCGAGATATTTGGTGATCTCCTGTTTTGTCATCCGATTCGCCAACAGATCCTTGGGATCGGGAAAATCGATGCCGTAATGGCAGGAGAACCGGTGCGGCGGACAGCTGACCCGGATATGCACCTCCCGGGCGCCGGCCTCGCGAAGGTTGGTGACCCGGGCGCGGGCCGTGGTTCCTCGCACGATGGAATCATCCACCACAACCACACGTTTTCCCTGCACCGCACTGCGGATCAGGTTGAGTTTCACCCTGACATTGAAATCCCGGATCAGCTGGCTGGGTTGGATAAAAGTGCGCCCGATATAATGATTCCGCACAAAAGCCTGCTCCAGCGGGATGCCGGAATACTCGGAGTACCCCATCGCGGCATAGGTTCCCGAATCCGGAACCGGTACCACAATGTCGGCCTCAACCGGATGCGTTCGGGCCAGTTCGCGCCCCATACGGATCCGGGCGTGGCTGACATTGCGTCCACCCAGCTGGCTGTCGGGTCGCGCAAAATAGACAAACTCAAAAATGCAAAGGGCCTCACGGGAGGGCTCACTGTGTGGCTTGAAAGAGCGCAGGCCGTCTTCGTCCGCCACCACCACTTCGCCGGGCTCCACGTCCCGGACAAATTCCGCCCCGATCAAATCGAGTGCACAGGTTTCACTGGAAAAGATAATGGCATCATCGAGTTTTCCGATCACCAGGGGCCGGAAGCCGAAAGGATCCCGCGCACCGATGACCTCTTTCTCACCCATCAACACGAGAGAGTAAGCCCCGTGCACGCGAGACAGGGCCTGGGCCAAGGCACCTCCCCCGATGGCCGGATTCGGGCGGGAAATCAGGTGCAGAATGATCTCGCTGTCCGTGGTCGTCTGAAAAATTGACCCATCGGCTTCCAGCTCTGCACGCAGCCGGCCCGCATTGACCAGATTCCCGTTGTGCGCGATCGCGATCTGGCCGCGCCGGGTTTCCACGGTGATCGGTTGGGCGTTCTTGATTGTGCTCGAGCCGGTCGTGGAGTAGCGGACATGCCCGATGGCCCGAGTTCCGGTGAGATCTTTCAAATCTTGTTCGCTGAAGACCTGTCCGACTAACCCCATCCCGCGGCGAATGCGAAAATTCGAACCTTCCTCCCGGGCGGAAACGATGCCGGCGCTTTCCTGCCCGCGATGCTGGAGGGCGTAGAGGCCGTAGTAGGTCAACTCGGCCGCGTTGGGGTGACCATACACTCCGAAGACCCCGCACTCGTGTTTCGGATGGTAGGGGGTCTTCAAGATTCCTTTCTAGCCACGGAGCATTCCTTTGAGAAGCGCGGGCTACGGCTCCAAAGCTTTCGGCAAGGATGTTTCAAAACTGTCCCTCAATTCGGCTACCGTCCAAACCGTCTCAACCCCATTGCAGGTGATCTTAAGATCTTTTCCTCCCGTCCGACCCAGACGGATGAGTTCAACCCCGGCCTCTTTGGCCAGATTCTCCACGGCAGGCAGGGCGGCCTCGTCCAGCTCCACCAGAATCCGCCCCGCCCCCTCCCCAAACAACGCCTCCTCGGACCTCTCCTTTCCGCAGGGCACCTTGAATTCACCTCCTGCCGATCCTTCACCAAAGGTCATTTCTGCCAGGGCCCAGAGAATTCCCCCCTCTCCCACGTCGTGCACAGCCCGAACACCCGGCTGGGCCAACACGGTTCTCATCAAGGCGTGCAGTTGCTTTTCGGAGTCCAGGTTTACTGCCGCCAGCTTTCCTGCCACGAGCCCATGAACTTCCTGCAGGTACAGGGAGGCGCCTAGCCCGCCCGATGCTGTTGTCCCAAGCAGGACTAGTTCGCCTCCACCGGAGCTAAAGACGGAGGGAACCAATTTCACGCTCTCATCCACTTTCCCCACTACTCCCACCACCGGCGTCGGATGGATCGGCCCCGAGGGCGACTGGTTGTATAGGCTGACGTTTCCACCGGTCACAGGCAGACCGAAGGCCCGGCACGCCTCCGCCATTCCCTCCACCCCCTCCCGCAACTGCCAGAAGAGCTCAGGATCGTGAGGGTTTCCATAGTTGAGGTTGTCCGTGAGGCCGAGCGGAACGGCCCCGGCACAAGCAAGGTTCCGGCACGCCTCCGCCACCAACGCTTTGGAACCCTCCCGCGGATCCTGGGTGCACCAGCGGCCGTTCCCATCCAGCGTCATGGCGACCCGCACCCAACCCCCTCCCGGTTTTTCCACCCGGAGCACCGCGGCGTCGGATCCAGGACGCACCACTGTCCGTAGCCCCACCATATGATCGTACTGATTCCACACCCAGCGCCTTGAT
>JBILFP010000046.1:0-11398 GCA_044351535.1 Methylacidiphilales bacterium | reverse complement strand
TTCCTGCCCACAACCCGTGAATCACCCCTTTTCCACCCCCCTGCCAAAACATGGGTCCGCTTGGATTTGAACCAAGGACCAAGGGATTATGAGTCCCCTGCTCTAACCGCTGAGCTACGGACCCGACGCGTGTCATCCTCGCCCGCTGGCAATCGCCTGTAAATTCTAAGCCTTTGGGTTTATTTTTCCCCCATGCCCCCCGGCCCCCAAAACCCGCTTTCCGCCCATCCCTCCACCGCCGTGGTGGGGACGGGCGCTCTTGGCATGTATTACGGGGCCAAGCTGGCTAAGTCCGGGATCCCGGTCACCTTTCTGGCTCGCCGTGACCTTGCTCATCTACAGAAACACGGCATCGAAGTGCGTTGCCCCTTTGGAAATTTTCACCTCCGTCCCGTTCGGGCCTTGGCCACACCGGAGGAAATCGGTCCCGTGGATTTGGTCTTGGTCTGTATCAAGACCACCGGCAACGCCTCACTGAAAAAACTCCTGCCTCCCTTGCTGGGACCGCACACCGTGGTCTGCACACTCCAAAACGGCCTTGGCAACGAGGAGCTGCTCGCCTCCATCGCCGGAGAAGAGCGTGTCTTGGGAGGAGTTTGCCACGTCTGCGTCTCCCGACCCGAGCCCGGCGTCGCCCGCAACATGGCTTGCACAGATATCAAGTTCTCCGATCTTTCCGGCGGCGACACCCCGCGCGCCCGTTCCCTCGCCAAGATTTTCACGGACGCCGGAGTGGGCTGCACGGTGGCGCCCACCATCGGTTCGGCCCGCTGGTACAAACTGGTTTGGAACGTGCCGTTCAACGGACTGGGCATCGCTGGAGGCCCCGGGGGCCGCGACACCCAACAGGTGCTCGAGGATCCCGCCCTGCATCAGGAAGCCAAAGATCTGATGACCGAGGTCCTAACCGCTTCCACCAAACTGGGCTACCCGCAGGATCCGAATCTGATCGAGAAAGAGATCGCCCGCACCCGCTCCATGGGCCACTACAAATCCTCCAGCCAACTCGACTGGGAGGCCGGTAAACCGGTGGAGCTGGAATCCATCTGGGGCGAGGCTCTCCGCCAAGGCACCGCCGCCGGCGTCCCTATGCCCCACCTGCAAAAGCTTTACGAAAAGCTCAAGGGAATGGTCAAAGTCTGAGTCTGGTTTTCTCTTTTTCCCGTAAACATAACTGTAAACGCAAACGGAACATTTAGACCTCGGCGATTTCCCTTAGCAGTGCCCTGTTCATTCGAGCCCCCCGCTCTAAATAGGAAATCGGAAACGTCTCATCCGGCCCATGGGCCCGGCAATCCGGCAGGCTCAATCCGACCAACAAGGTTTCCACCCCCAGCACCTTCCGGATGACGCTGACAATGGGAATGGTTCCTCCCTCGAGCAAAAAGTGAGCCTTCTTCCCGTCCCACGCCTGACTCAAGGCCCGCACCGCCGCCGGACCAAAATCCTTCTTGGGATCGCAAAAATAAGGCAAGCCCCCGTGATGCCGGGTGATCTTCATCTTCACCGTCTTCGGACACTGCTTTTTCAGGTGCTTCTCCACCAACCCGGCGATCTCCGCGGGATCCTGATGGGGAACCAGCCGGAAGGTCAACTTTGCAGACGCCTTGCTGGGTAACACCGTCTTAGGTCCGGGCCCCTGATAGCCTCCGGTGATGCCGTTGATTTCCGCGGTAGGCCTCATCCCGATCCGCTCGATTGCCGTGTAGCCCGGCTCCCCGGCCAGAGCCGGGCTGCCCGCCTGTCGCCTCACCTCCTGGTCGGAAACCCCGAGATCCTTGGCGGCCTTCCGTTCCCAGGCAGCCGGCTTCCGCACTTTTTTGTAAAAACCCGGCACGGTCACGCGGAATTTGTCGTCATGCAATCCGGCCAGCAGCTGGGTCAGCACCTTGATGGGGTTCACCACCGCCCCGCCGTACACGCCGGAATGCAGGTCGTGGGAGGGCCCGGTCAGTTCCACCTCCAGCGCGGCGATCCCACGCAAACCATAGGTCAGGGTCGGTTCATCGGGTCCGGCCATGTTGGTGTCGGAAATCACCGCAACGTCGCACGACAGCTCCTCTTTTCGCGCCCGCAGGACCGCCTCCAGGTTGTCGCTGCCCACCTCCTCTTCCCCTTCCACGACAAACACGACATCGGTGGCGGCTCCCCCTTCCCGGATGGCCTCGGCCACTCCCAGCATGTGCGCAAAGATCTGTCCCTTGTTATCGGTGGATCCGCGCGCCAGCACCATCCCATCCATCATCCGCGGCTCAAAGGGATCTCCGGTCCAGCCGTCTCCCATCTCCGCCGGCTGCACGTCGTAATGCCCGTAAATGAGAACCCGGCGGCGCTTGCCGGCCCCGGGCTTGCTCCACTTGGCCAGAACCACCGGCGCCCCGGGCGTAGCCACAATTTCCGCCTCCATCCCCATCTGCCCGAATTTTTTCTCCAGCCACGAGGCGCAATCCCGCATTGACTGGTCTCTCGCCGGGTCCGCAGACACGGTCGGAAACCGCAGAAATTCGAAGTAGTCGGAACGGTCCTTCTCGGAAACAGGCATTACGGCATTCTGCCGATCCCCTTTTTCCCGCACCAGCCCCGCATTTGCCCGAACCCGTTTTTTGTTTATGCTATTCGGATGTCCAACGGTAAACTGGAAATTCCCAACTCCTTTCCCCCCTTCGATTTAACCCGTCTCCTACGGACGGTGTTCGCCCCCCAAAAGGGTGAGCGGACCTGCGTTCTCATCGATCTCGACGACCCCATGCAGGTGAAGGACTTCGCCTTTCTCAAGAATCCCGCCCTCACCACCCAAAAGTATGCCCACGACATCTTTTACCAGGGGATTAACAACGGGGTGGGCCGGGAACTCGGGCTAACCGGCGGGGAACTTTATGCCTACAAAAAAACCGGGGGCAGCAACCTGGATATGGACGATCTCGTGGTGGACACCCAGGGCCACCGCCTCTCCTTCGAAAAAGACATCTACCCGAAATACGACATTATTCTCTGCATCTCCACCTACTCGGCCACAGCCCCTCTCACCGCCTCGGCCAAGAAACACGGTTTCCGCGGTGCCACCCTGCACGGTCTGAATGAGATTATCCTAAAAACCGGCCTGGCCGTGGACTACAACGAGGTCAGCCTCCAAGCGGAAAAGCTCCGCCTCGGCCTCACCAAGTCCGACTGGGTGGAGATAGACTACGAGGTGGCCGGAAAATCCTGCACCTTGCACCTGGATTTGGGGCGCCAGGAGGCCCAGAAGTCCCACGGCCTGTGCCGCGGCAAGACCCCCGATGTCGCCAACCTGCCCGCCGGGGAAGTCTACTTTGTGCCCACCGGCGCCTCGGGCCAGATGCCCATGAAGTTTGAGGACGGCACCCTCGGCATCCTGGAGGTGAAGAACGGCCGCCAGGTCGGCGGAACCTTTTTGTCCGGGAACCGGAAAACTTTCGATGGGCACCTCGCCAAGCTGCAGCGCGATCCCGTGGTGGGGGAGTTGGGGGAGCTTGGTTTTGGCACCCAGCTTTTGCCCTTCAGCGGCCGTGACATCCAGGATGAGAAGGTGCTCGGCACGATCCATGTCGCCACCGGCCGATCGGACCATCTGGGCGGGCACCTCACCCCCGACAAGTTTGCCGAGAAGATCAACGCCACTCATGACGACATTCTTTACGCCCCCCACAAAACCCCCGAAATCCGGGTGAAGCAGGTTCGCATGCACCGGGACGGGAAAGACACCGTGGTCATGGAGAACTACCGCCCCTCGCCGTACCTCGAACAGCTGCTCGCCTGAAATCTGCTTACGAATCCTCCTCCGCTCTGGCGGAGTATCTCGCCTTTCATTACCTCGAGCCGGCGCAGCTTCTGCCCAGGCCATTTCCCCCGCGCTTCAAAATCGGCAATTTTCCCAAGGGCTGCGCCAACCTGCTGCTGCGGGAGGCCCGTCGTCGCAATCTCAGACCCCGCCGAGCCTTGGATCTTGGCTGCGCCGTGGGTCGCTCTTCCTTTGAGCTCGCCCGGAAGATACCGCAGGTGGAGGGCGTTGATTTTTCCAGATCCTTTATCTCCGCGGCCAAGATGCTGGCCGCACGCGGGTCCCTTGTCTTTCCGCTGAAGGAGGAAGGAAGTCTGGCCAGGTCTGTCCGCACGTCCGCCCCTTCCCGGCAAATCAGAAAACGCGTCTGTTTTCGGGTGGGGGATGCCCTGCGCCTGCCGGATCTCGGCACATTTGATCTTGTCCTCGCCGCCAACCTGCTCGACCGGGTGAAAGACCCGAAAAAGCTACTCCAAAAAGTCCTGCCCAAACTGGTCCGCCCGGGAGGCATTCTGCTCCTCACCTCCCCTTACACTTGGTCCGGGGAATTCACCCCCCACTCCCTTTGGCTCAAGGATTCCTTTTCCTCCATTCGAAAACTCCTTTCACCTTACTTCCGCCTGCTACGCCGTCAGGACCTCCCCTTTCTTCTTCGGGAGCACCGCCGCAAATTCCAACTGACCTTCGCCGACGCCACCCTCTGGGTCCGAACCTAGACCGCGCTCTTTCCCCCCATCTCGGTCTTTGCCTGTTTGGCTTAAATCGTTTATTCTAAATCCTTATGGGTAAGACGCTTTTCCAGAAAGTATGGGAGCGGCATGCCGCGGGCCAACTGCCTGACGGCTCGACCCAGCTCTTTATCGGCACCCACCTGATCCATGAGGTCACCAGCCCCCAGGCCTTCGGCATGCTCCGCGATTTGGGACTGAAGGTCGCCTTTCCCCAGCGCACCTTTGCCACCGTGGACCACATCGTGCCCACCGACCAACGCGTCGAACCCTTCAAGGACACCCTGGCTGACGCGATGATCAAGGAGCTCCGAAAAAACTGTGCCGACTTCGGCATCACCTTTTTCGACATCGCCTCTGGCAAGCAGGGCATTGTCCATATCGTCGGCCCGGAACAGGGCATCACCCAACCCGGTACCACCATCGCCTGCGGCGACTCCCACACCTCGACCCACGGGGCCTTTGGTGCCGTCGCTTTCGGTATCGGCACCAGCCAGGTCCGGGATGTGCTCGCCACTCAAACCATGGCCCTCTCTCCCCTCAAAGTCCGAAAGATCGAAGTCCGCGGAAAGCTTGGCCCGGGGGTCTATGCCAAGGACATCATCCTCCACGTCATCCGCACCCTCGGGGTGAACGGCGGCACCGGTTTCGCCTACGAGTATGCCGGTCCGACCATCGAGGGCCTCTCCATCGAGGAGCGCATGACCATCTGTAACATGTCCATCGAGGGCGGCGCCCGCGCGGGCTACGTCAATCCGGACGAGAAAACCTTTGCCTACCTCCGGGGCCGGCCCTACTGCCCCAAAGGCAAAGATTGGGACGCCGCCGTCATCGAATGGAAAAAAGTGGCGTCGGATCCGGACGCGAGATACGACGACGTGAAGGTCTTTGACGCCGCGGAAATCCGCCCCACCGTCACCTGGGGAATCAATCCCGGCCAGGCGATTTTCATCGACGAGGCCATTCCCGAACCCGAGAAACTGCCTGCCACCGACCGCGCCTCCGCCAAGGAGGCTCTCGAACACATGAAATTCAAGGCCGGCCAACGGCTGGCCGGACAGCCGATCCAGGTCGCCTTTTTCGGCTCCTGCACCAACGCACGGGTCTCTGACTTTGTGGAGGCTTCAAAATTTCTTAAGGGTCGCAAGGTGGCTCCGGGAGTCCGTGCCATCGCCGTCCCCGGCTCGCAGGGAGTCACCAAGGTTTGCCAGGAAATGGGCATCGACCGGATTTTCAAGGATGCGGGATTCGACTGGCGCGAGGCCGGATGCTCGATGTGTCTCGGGATGAATCCCGACCAACTCGTCGGCGACGAGATTTGCGCCTCCTCCTCGAACCGGAACTTCAAGGGCCGCCAAGGAAGTCCCACCGGCCGGACCATCCTGATGAGCCCGGTGATGGTGGCGGCCGCCGCAGTCACCGGCAAGGTCAGCGACGCCCGCCAAGTCTTTGCCTGACATGTCCCTCGCACCAATCAAGAAGGTGGCGGGCCGAGCCGTCCCCGTGGAGGGAGACGACATCGACACGGACCGGATCATCCCCGCCCGCTACATGCGTTGCGTCACCTTTGACGGCCTAGGGGAACATCTCTTCCGCGATGTCCGCCTCACCCCGGAAGGAAAATCCAAAAACCACGCCATCGATCAGCCGAAACACAAAGGAGCGACGATTTTGGTCTCCGGGATGAACTTTGGCTGCGGAAGCTCTCGTGAGCATGCCCCCCAAGCCATCGTCCGGGCCGGCTTCAAGGCGGTCATTGCTGGAAATTTTGCGGAGATTTTCTTTGGCAACAGCACCACGCTCGGCCTCCCCTGCGTGGCCGCCCAACCCTCCGACCTGCAGGCGCTGTCCAAACTTGTCTCCGAAAAGCCGGAGACCGAGGTGGAGATCGACCTGGAAAAGCTGCGGGTCAAGGCCGGCCCTTTGGCTTTTCCCGTCACCATGAAGCCGATTGCCCAACAGGGCCTGCTCTCCGGACGTTACGACGCCATCGCCGATCTCCTCGCCAACCTCCCGAAAGTGAAAACTCTCGCCGCTACGATCCCCGGCCCCACCGTCCCTTAATCTTCATCTAAAAAGACACGCCCCATCCGGGCGCTAGGAAAATTTCTTTCGACCCTGGAATCCTCCAGAACTTGAGGCTCCCGCTTCCGCGTCTGCCTTCCAATCAAGGCACGACATGTTCGGATTAAGGTTGGGCCTCGTATTTGATTATATCGGACGAAAGAAATTGCTCCGTCACACGCGCCGGACAGGGCGTGAAACCGAAACAACCTGGTTCAAAGAACTCCCCGGAGCTTGGCTTGGCACCGGGTGGAAAGCGACTCGAGAATTTTTTTCTCCCAGCCGCTCACCACTTCTTCGGTCAACGTAAGCGCGGGGGAACGGAATTTCAAGCGACAACCGAGTGACAACGACCCCTTGGGCACCTTGGCCCCGGACGGATCCCGAAAGCGGTCAAAAACCTGCAGGCTCTCCAGCTCCGGCGGAGCCGCCGCCCGGATGGCTTTCTCCACCTCGGCGTAAGGCACGGTTTCCGGCAGGACCAGGGCCAAATCCCTCTCCACCCCGGGGAAACTGCTGATCTCGCGGTGTTCCGCGATCTTTTCGCCCCCCCCACCAAGCGAGACTTCCACCACCCATGCCGGGATTTTTAAGGATGCCTGTTTTTTTTCCGATGCCGTGGCTTCGCGCGCCTTGGCTGGTCCGGGGAATCCAGGAAACCTGGCCTGCATCTCTTCCTGGATGCCCTTCAGGCTGAAGGGTCCTGCCCTCTCTTCCTTCTCTTGCCAGTCGACCGGCCTTTCCTGTCCGGCCACCAGCAGGGCCAACCGGAACTCCTCTCTCCCCTTTTCGCCGGTGACCCTGCCGATCTCAAAAAGCCTGAGGTTGGTCGTTCCGCGGGAAGCGTTCCGTCCGGCCGAGGCCAAAAGACCGGGAAGTAGAGAACTTCGGAGAGCAGCCGCATCCGGCCCCGCCGGCACGGTGAGCCTGACCGTTGCGCCCTCCTCCTTCCGGACCAGGTTTCCGGTGAGGGTTTCAAAGAAGCCCCGCTCCACCAAAAATTCCCGGAGTCGGCGGAGGCGCCGGTCTCTTTTGTCTTCTTCCGACTCCCCCTCCGCCAGCGGATCCAGGGCGGACGGTATCTGGTCCAGGTTCTCCAAACGGACCAACTCCTCAATCAGATCCATCTCCTCGCGGACATCTTCCCGCCAGCTCGGCGGAATCCACCCCTCCCCCTTGGCCTCAAACCCGAGCGCGGTGAGCCGGGCCTGAATTTTCTTGGGGTCGAGAGCCTGACCGATCATCCGTTCCAATTTCGACAACCGCAGAGGGATGGAACCGGCTCCTTTGGTTTTTTCCCCGCCCACCAGGGTGGTGCCCTCCACCTTTTCCAGGGCGCCGCACTGCTGAAGAAGTTCAATGACCCGGTGGCGGGCCCGCTCCACCAAGGCGGGATCCAAACCGCCCCGCCCAAAACGCCGGGAGGATTCGGTGTGCAGGGAGAGTCTTCGGGCGGTCTTCCTTACCGTTCCCGGATGAAAGCGGGCCGACTCGAGTAGGATCTTTCGGGTTCCCGGACCCACCGCACTCTCCTTACCTCCCACCACCCCCGCCAGGGCGACGGGCCCATTCCCATCCGCAATCACCAAATCATGGGTGGTTAGCCCGTGATTGCCGCCATCGAGTCCCGTGAACGTTTCTCCCGCCTTGGCTCGGCGAACATGGATGGAAGCCCCTTGAATCTTGGCGGCGTCGAAGGCGTGCACCGGCTGGCCGATTTCCAGTAGGACGTAGTTGGTGATATCCACAACCAGCCCGAGGCTGCGCATGCCGGAGGCCGAGAGCCTTTTTTTCATCCAGTCCGGCGAATCGATGCCGGCTTTTACGGTGATGGCGGTCAGGGAGTAAGCGGGGCAGTCCTTGGCGTCCGCCACCTCCACTTTCATTCCCGTCAGCGGCCCGGCGGCTGGCGCCCGGATGGCGGCCCGGTCTTTTGCCTGCGCGCCTAGGACCACGAACTCCCGGGCCATTCCCTCCATGGAGGCCAGATCCGCCCGGTTCGGCGTGATCTCAAACTCCATCACCGTTTCGCCGGGATACAGTTTTTCCAGCGGAACGCCGAGCGGCGTGTCCTTGGGCAAAAGCAACAATCCTTCCGCGTCTTCTGCCAAACCTAGCTCCTTGGCGGAGCAGAGCATCCCCTCGGAACTTTCGCCGCGTAGCTTGGCGGATTTGATGGTCATACCGTCTGGGAAGGTCGTCCCGGGTTTGGCCAACGGCACCACATCGCCTGCGTTGTGATTTTTGGCTCCACAGACCACCTGCCGTGGGCCGCTCCCATCATCCACCTGGCAGACCGTCAAACGATCGGCGTTCGGGTGCGGTTGTTTGTCCAAAATCCTGGCGGTCACCACACCGGGGACCTGACTCCCGGTGGAGCGGATGAATATCACCTCCGTGCCGCTGCGCGTGAACCGGTCCGCGACCTCCGCGACGGTGCCTTGCCAGTCACACCATTCCCGCAGCCATTCCAGGGAAACCTTCACCCAGTTTTTCCTTTGCGGGCGGGGGATTTCAGCTTGGCGATCCGGTCGCGCACCTCCGCCGCCTTCTCATACTGCTCCGATCGGACCAGTTGCTGGAGCTCCGCCTCCAAATCCTCCCGACGGGCGTTTTTTCGGCCGGGTCGTTTGCCCACGTGGACCAACGCCTTCTGCGACTCCTGCAGCGCGGTCGTCAGGTGGACGGAGAACTTCTCATAGCAGACGGCGCAGCCCAGCCGCCCCGTTTTGCTAAGGGTGTCCAGCGGGTACCCGCAGGCCGGGCATTTTTCATGGCCGGCGACCGGCGCGGCCTCCAGCCCCGTCACCAGGCCTTCGGGAGAAAGAAACCCGGATGGGTGCATGGCCCCGCTTTCCTGCGCGCACTCCGCGCAAAGATCCGTACGTTTCAGTTCTCCGCCGACTACCGTGGTCATGAAGACCGTGGCCGGCCGGCGGGTGCACTTTTGGCAATCCACAGCCTTAAGCGGGGATTTTCGTCCCCGTGCTGGTGACCAGCTTGTGATAACGGCGGATCAGGTCAGCGGTATGCTTTCCGGGTTTGCCGTTGCCGATCACCCGCCCGTCCACTTCCACCACGGGAATGACTTCGGCCCCCGTTCCCGTCAGGAACATCTCCTCAGCGGTGAAGAGGTCATAGCGCCGGACGTCATCCTCCCGGGTTTTCCAGCCTGCTTCCCGGGCGATTTCCAGCACGGTGTTCCGGGTGATGCCGTTCAGCGCACCCGAGGAAAGTTTCGGGGTGATCAGCACCTGGTCGCGGATGAAGAAAATGTTGTCGCCGGAACATTCGGCCACCAGGCCTTGGGGATTCAGCATGATGACCTCTTGGGCCCCGGCCTGCTGGCCCTCGATCTTGGCGAGGATGTTGTTGAGATAATTCAGGGACTTGATGCTCGGATCCAAGGCCGCCGGAGAATTTCTCCAGGTGGGCACGGTCACCACCCGCAATCCCTCGCGGTAGTACTTCTCGGGATACAACTCCAGCTCGCTGGCGATGATGATGATGGTGGGCTTTTTGCAGCGATCCGGGGAGAGCCCCAGGTAACCCTTCCCTCGCGTCACGACGAGGCGGAGGTAGCCGGACTTCATCTTGTTGCGCTTGCAGGTCTCCAGGACGGCGGCACGCATCTGATCCCGATCCAGCGGGATCTTCAGGAGGATGGCCTGGGCCGAGTCCTCCAGACGGCGGAGATGCTCATCAAGCTTGAACACCCGACCCTCATAGGCGCGGATGCCTTCAAAGACCCCGTCCCCGTAGAGCAATCCGTGGTCGAAGACCGAGATCTTCGCCTCTTCCTCTGGGTAAAATTTTCCGTCGATGTAGATGATCATGGGCGGGTTTCTGTCAGCCTTCCGTCCGCGATCCGGAGCGGGGTTCCCACCCGCCCGGCCACGGTTTCGTCGTGCGTGACCAGAAGCAAAGATTTTTGCCGCTCACGCACCATCTTCACAAGCAAATCAAGCACCGCCGAGGCCGAGGCGGCGTCCAGGTTTCCGGTGGGTTCATCCGCTAGGATCAGGTCCGGCTCCAGCACCAAGGCCCGCGCCACCGCCACCCGCTGCTGCTCCCCGCCGGAAAGCTCCGCCGGCAGGTGGTCACGCCGCAGTGTCATTCCCACTTCATCCAGCAGGTCCTCCCACTTTTCCCCCAGCTGCACCCCCCCCAGCATGGCGGGCAGGCGAACGTTCTCCTCCACGGTCAGCTCGGGAATCAGGTGATAGGACTGGAACACAAATCCCACCGCCTGGCGGCGCCAGATCGCCCAACGGGCCCGGTCCCAACCGCGGGTGCTTTCGCCCTTCCACAGAATTTCCCCGCGGTCGGGGGATTCCAAGCCACCCAGGATGTGCAGCAGCGTGGATTTCCCCGCACCAGAAGGCCCGCACACCGGCCGACATTCGCCGGAGGCCAGCTGGAAATGAATTCCGTGGAGGATTTCCAAGGGTTCCCTGCCTTTGAGCTGGTAGCTCTTATGCAGGTCCCGAACTTCCAAAAAGGGGGCGCTCATGACCGTTTTAGGTTCGTCGCGGGTTCCGTGCGCGCCGCCGCCAAGGCAGGAACCAGGGCCGCCAGGACGCTCAGAGCCAATCCGGCAGCGGCCACCCCGAGGAACACTCCGGCGTCATATTTCACCGGCAGGGAGGAAAAATGATAGATCTCGGGAGGGAAAAGCTGCTGGCCCGTCGCCTTGGCAATCAGATCAGCGATCGTGTTGCGGTTGGCCAGGGCCAGCCCGGCGCCAATCACTCCGACCACGGAACCCAGCACCCCAACGACCACACCGTACAGCGTGAAGACGGTG
>JBILFP010000176.1:0-3133 GCA_044351535.1 Methylacidiphilales bacterium | reverse complement strand
AGAGCTAACCGGCTACTACTGGCACTTCGTCGACGTGGTTTGGATCTTCCTTTACGGGATTCTTTACGTCCTCTGACCTCGGGTTTTAGGCTGGGCCAAGAAAAGCGGCCAAGGCGTTGCCCAGTTCCCCGGGATGGGCGCAACGTACCGGTTCCCCGAGCTTGGGCATAAAAAGATAACCCTCGCCATAGGCCGGCCCGTTCAGGACGCAGGCGTCGGTGCGGCACTCCTCGATTTGTTCCCGGGCCGATTCATGCAGTTCGGAGAGAGCTCCTTCGGCCTCCCATTTCCAACCGATGATTTTTGACTTTGGCGCGAGGGATCGGATTTTGTTCAGCACGCGTGGCGCTGGTTTCAACTCCAGTCGGACTCCCTCCAGGTGTCCGGGCCATTTGTCACGGGATAACTTGTTGCCGGCCAGGTCGTGAGCCGAGGACAGATCATAGTCGGGCAGGGCGGCGGGCAGGAGAATGCCGCCAAACTTCCCGAGATCGGTTTTCTGGAGAAGCTTTTCAAGGTCATGGATGGTCTGGAATCTTTCCGAGGAGTGGAGGCCGGTGGGGAGGGGATAGGTTGCCCCGGTCCCGTACCAAAGGGTGATATGGTGCCGGTGCTTGCGGAGGGTTTCTGCCAGGACCACGCCGGTCTTTCCGGTGGAGAAATTGGCCAGCATCCGGGCCCGGTCCAAGGCCACCCAGGCCGGACCGGCGATCAGAAGAATTTCCATACCCAGAGACTAACGGGAAAGGTCATCCGCGAAAACATCAGGCTTGCCGATCGGCGCGGAACAACCGAAACCCATAGAGGAACATGACCTACCTCGGCTTCCATCTGGCCTTCAACCTGCCCCTTTTGGCGGTGCTGTTTTTCCTCTCGGGGCGAGGCATCTGGCCCATGGAGATGGTTTTGGTAATGCTGGGCATTCTTGGGATCGTCATGACCTTCACCTCGCCTTGGGACAATTATGCGGTGGCCAAGAGGATTTGGGATTTTCCCCGCGAGCGGGTCTGGTTCCGGGTGGGGAAACTGCCGATTGAGGAGTACGCCTTTTTTATCATCCAGAGCCTGCAGGTGATGTGGCTCAGCTGGGCATTCTTGCGTTGGGTGGAGCCCCCCGCGGGGGCGCCGCCGGCCCGCTGGATCGGGGATCCCTCCGTGCTTCGGCACATTTCCATCTTGCTGATCTTCTGGGTGGCCGTCGGCATCGCCTTAAAGGATTGGCCGAGGCGGGAGCCACGCATCCACTACGCCTGGCATCTGTGTTACTGGTTTCTACCGGTGCTTGGCATCCAGTGGATTGTCGGATGGCCGCTGCTGTCGGCCTATTGGCTGCAGGTGCTGGTGCCAACACTGGCCATCGGGACCTATCTTTGCATCGCCGACTGGGTCGCGATCGGCAAGGGGGTCTGGTTCTTCGACGAGGAGCAGATCACCGGATGGAAAATCCGCGGCGTGATGCCCTGGGAGGAGGCCGCCTTTTTTTACATTACCAGCCTCCTGGTGGCGCAGACTTTCCTGATTCTGCTGCCGGCCGGGTTGCGGTAGTTCCTAATCCTTCGACAAACGCTGCACCTTGGCCCCGGCGAACAGGTCGCGGGCGGCAAAAAGACGGCGCAATACTTCCTCGGGGTCAGGGCAACTGCGAAGAGCGGGGCGCAATTCGTCGGCGGTGAGAGTTCCGAGGGACTGGCCGGGGAACCAGTGGCCCCCTTGACCAAGGAGGTTATAACGCATCTTTCCGTACTCCACCAAATCGTAGGCCAAGGCCAGGTTGTGGAGGCGGAGAATTTCGCGGAGGTTGGCCTGGCCGGGTGACTCGGACCAGGAAGGTAGGCCTTTGTGCCATCTCTCCCTCCAGCTTTCCGACAAGGCCTCTTTCCAGCGAGCCTCCATCCGTTCCTCAATCGGAGGGAGAAGGGAATCGGTATCGCCAAATCTTTTTAGGGCGGCCACGTGTTCGTCAAAATCAGTGGGTCGCGCGGCCCCAATGGAGAGGGTATGAATCTCGGGTCGGCGCAGGCAAAAGAGGGTGTTGAAAGCCATCGGGCTGAGGGGTTGGGTCAGACTTCGGAGGAGTTCAGAAGGCTGGTAGAGCATGCCGCCCTTGTCGTTCGGACTGATGATAAACACGCCCATGCCGTTCTTTTGGGCAGCTTGCAGGGAAGGGCCATGGTCTTGAAAGATGTAGTACCAATGGAGATTTACGTAATCGAACCGGTTTCCGGTTACCAGTTCCTCCACCAGGTCCGCCGGTCCGTGCGTGGAAAAACCCACCCATCGGCATAGGCCTTCCTGCTGGAACTTTCTGGCGCGATCCAGGCAACCCCCTGGTCGTAGCGACCAATCCGAAGTCTCCCGGTCATTGATCCCATGAAGGGACAGGAGATCCACCCAGGGAAGTCCCAGCTTTGAAAGCGATAGGCGAAAGACGCGTTCAAATTCATCTGGATTGGATTGGGGGAGGACCTTGGTTTGGAGGATGAAGGACTCGCGGGGGAGTTTTTGCAGGATCGGGCCAAGTTGGGCCTCGGAAGTGCCATAGCCCCGGGCGGTTTCAAAGTGCCGAATGCCCAGCTCCATCGCCCGGGCGACAATTCCTTCAAGATTGGCTTGGTTTTCCGGCGGGATCGGTTGGAAAGGATCTTCCTCCCAGCGGTGTTGGAAGCGCATGCCGCCGCAGGTCAGGACGGGCATGCGCAGGCCGGTCCTTCCGAAGCGGCGGGTGGGGATCACTCGCCCGGAAAGGAGAGGAGGGCGTGGAATTTTAGGCCAAGATCCTCCAATTTCTTTTTCCCGCCCAAATCCGGCAAATCAATGAGGAACGATCCAGCCTCGACCACTGCGCCCAGGGAGCGAAGCAGCAGAACCGCCGCCTCGGCCGAGCCACCTGTAGCCACCAGATCATCCACCAAAAGGACTCGCTGGCCTTTTTTGACGCAGTCTTGGTGGAGCTCAAGCGTTCCCGAGCCGTATTCGAGGGCATATTCGCGCCGGACGGATTTTGAGGGGAGTTTCCCGGGTTTGCGGATGGGGATGAAGCCAGCGCCCAAAAGGTGGGCGACAATTCCACCCAGGATGAAGCCACGGGCCTCGATTCCGGCCACAAACTCCGGCGGGTTGGACTCGAAAGGGG
>JBILFP010000045.1:0-11593 GCA_044351535.1 Methylacidiphilales bacterium | reverse complement strand
GGGAAAGACCGGGATTCGCGGCACCAATAAACAGAACTTAGTCATTACTTACATACCCGAAAAGAACGTGGCTTCTCTCAAGAAAGATCTCGAGTCGGCCGGTCTCGTCGTTGAGCCAAGTAACTTTAGGAAGGGCTGTGTATCCTGCACGGGCATCGAGTTTTGCAATCTCGCGGTGGGAGAGACCAAGAATCGGATGATCCGGTTGGTCGGCGAGCTCGAGCAAATTAGCAGTCATTACAAGGACAAGGTCCGGATTCACTTTAGCGGTTGCCCCAGCTCTTGTGGTCAGCATCAGGTGGCGGATATCGGTTTCCGTGGCGCCACCCGCACGGTGGATGGGGTCAAGAAGGAGTACTTCGACATGTTCCTGGGAGGAAAGACAGGGGCGGACGCCAAGTTCAATGTCCTCATTCAACCCAAAGTCCCGTATGAGGAAGTCCATCTCTACATCGACAAAGTGTTGCGGGCTTACGAAGGCAAAAAGCAGGGGACTGAAACCCTGACCCGCTGGTTGGGCCGGACTCCCAAGGACGATCTGAAGGCCATCTTTGCAGACGTTAACGGCGCAACCAACGGCCATTCTGCTTCTTAGCCCTAGCGGGGCAGTTTGACCTCCAGGGGGCTAAGGGGGATGATTTCAACACTCCGCTAAAAGGAGTTTATGAGCACAGGTTTAGCCAACGGAATCAGTCATTCTTTCAAAATTCAGCCTCATCCCGTGGATGAGGTGGGCATCAAGGAACGCGCGGCGCGCCTAGCCACCCGGAGCATTAAGAAGTCGTCCAAGGTAGAGGGCCTCAAGCTGGCCTTGTCCATGATTGATCTCACGACACTGGAGGGTGCGGATACCCCGGGACGCGTCCGGCAACTCTGTGCGAAAGCCCTCCATCTTCATTCCGCCCGGCCTGAACTGCCTTTAGTGGCGGCGGTTTGCGTTTATCCAACCATGGTCCGGATTGCCCGGGAAGCGCTCAAGGGAACGCCGGTCAAGATCGCCGCGGTGGCCACGGCCTTTCCGAGCGGCATGAATCCTCTCGAGGTGAAACTGGAAGACACTCGCTACGCCGTAGGCGAGGGGGCCGATGAGATTGATATGGTGATCTCCCGCGGCGACTTTCTGCGGGGCGATTACGGTCGGGTGGCGGATGAGATCGTCGAGGTGAAGAAAGCCTGCGGCCGCGCCCACCTCAAGGTGATCCTGGAAACGGGGGAGCTGGGCACACTGGATCGGGTCCGTCTGGCCAGCGACATTGCCATGGAGGCAGGGGCTGATTTTATCAAGACCAGCACCGGCAAGATCCAGCCGGCCGCCACACCCGAGGTGGTCTTGGTGATGCTGCAGGCGATCTACGACTTCCATCGAAAGACGGGCAAGATGATCGGAATGAAGCCGGCCGGAGGAATCGCTAACTCCAAGCAGGCGCTACATCTTTTGGTGATGGTGCGGGAGGTGTTGGGTCCTGACTGGCTGACGCCCGACCTGTTTCGAATTGGAGCCAGCCGCCTACCCAACGACATCCTGATGCAACTGGAAAAGGAGCGCACCGGCGTGTACCAAGGAGGGGACTACTTCTCCAATGACTGAAGCCACCATCTCCAGGGGAACCGACTGGGGTTACGCCCCGGCACCCGAAAGCACCGACCACATTCGTCTCAAGGATCGATACGGGCTATTCATCGGAGGGAAGTTCGTTCCTCCGGCCTCGGGTAAATATTTCAAGACGATCAACCCCGCCAATGAGAAGGCTCTGGCCGAAATTGCTGACGCGGGGGAGAAGGACATCGACCGGGCGGTGAAGGCCGCGCGGCAGGCTTACGAAAAGGTCTGGAGAAAGATGTCGGGGCGGGAACGGGGTAAGTATGTTTACCGGATTGCCCGCTTGATTCAGGAGCGGGCCCGGGAGCTGGCGGTGGTGGAGTCGATGGACGGGGGAAAGCCCATCCGGGAATCACGCGACGTGGATATCCCGCTTTCGGCGGCCCACTTCTTTTACCATGCCGGTTGGGCCGACAAGCTGACTTACGCTTTTCCCGGAAAGAAGGTTTCTCCCGTCGGGGTGGCCGGCCAAATCATCCCCTGGAATTTCCCGCTTTTAATGGTGGCCTGGAAGGTCGCGCCCGCCTTGGCCTGTGGAAATACCGTGGTGCTGAAGCCGGCCGAGACCACTCCGCTCACGGCCCTGCTTTTTGCGGAAATTTGCCAAGAGGCCGGATTGCCGGACGGCGTATTCAATCTGGTGACTGGCGCAGGTCCCACCGGAGCAGCGCTGGTGAATCACCCTGACCTCGACAAGGTGGCCTTCACTGGTTCGACCGAGGTGGGCAAGGCGATCCAGAAGGCTCTGGCGAGCCGTGGAACCAAGCTGACCCTCGAGTTGGGCGGCAAGGCTGCCCACATTATTTTTGAGGACGCCACCATCGACCAAGCGGTGGAGGGGATCATTAACGGCATTTATTTCAACCAGGGGCATGTCTGCTGCGCCGGTTCCCGGCTTTTTGTGCAGGAAAGTGTCGAGGAAGAGGTGGTTGCTAAGCTGAAGGCCCGGATGGAAACACTGATTGTCGGTGATCCTCTGGATAAAAACACCGACATCGGGGCCATCAACTCCCCCGCCCAGTGCGACCGGATCCAGGAATATCTTAAGGTGGGCGTGGAAGAAGGGGCGGAGCTGTTTCAGACAAGATGCTCGGTGCCCAGCAAGGGGTACTGGGTGCGGCCCTCGTTTTTCACCAAGGTGGCCCAGTCCCACCGGATCGTGCAGGAGGAGATTTTTGGGCCGGTGTTGGCGATCCAAACCTTCCGAACACTCAACGAGGTTTTAGAAAAAGCCAACAACACGCCTTACGGACTTTCCGGCGGAGTTTGGACCGATAAAGGGGCGAAAATTTTCAAGGTTACCCGTGGGATTAGGGCAGGGGTGATCTGGGCTAACACCTTCAACAAGTTTGATCCGACCTCGCCCTTTGGGGGCTACAAGGAGAGTGGGTATGGTCGGGAGGGGGGGCGTCACGGTCTACGGGCCTACGTGGAGCTGTCATGAGTCGGAACGGTAAGAATGGGCGGTTGGATGTCCGCAAGACCTATAAGATGCTGATTGGGGGTGCCTTTGTGCGCTCCGAGTCCGGCCGGGCACTCGATGTCGAGGCTTCGGGCGGTCGCTGGCTGGGCCATGTCTGCCGGGCTTCCCGCAAGGATTTCCGCAATGCGGTGGTCGCGGCTCGCAAGGCGGCTCCGGGTTGGGCTAGCACCACGGCATACCTCAAGGGTCAGATCCTTTACCGTGCGGCGGAGATGCTGGAGGGGAGAGCAGCGGGCTTTGAAACGATCCTGCAATCCATTGGGCTGAGCCAGGCCGCCGCCAAGACCGAGGTCGCGGAGGCCATCGATCTATTGGTGTATTACGCTGGCTGGTCGGACAAGTATTTGCAGGTGTTTGGGTCAGTGAATCCGGTCGCCAGCCCTCATTTCAACTTTTCCGTCACCGAGCCGATGGGAGTGGTGGCCTTCGTCGCCGGGGAGAAGAGGCCGCTGCTCGACCTGGTGGCCGGAATCGCGCCCATGATCGTGGGTGGGAACGTGGTGGTGGCCTTGTCGACCGGTCGGGCTGCGGTGGCGGCGATGGAACTGGGAGAGGTTTTGGAAACCTCCGACCTACCTGGGGGAGTGGTGAATTTACTGTGCGGACTCCGTCCGGAGCTCATTACCCAGATGGCTGGCCACATGGACGTCAACGCCTTGGTGGTACAGGGGGGCGATACCAAGGAGTTGGCTTCGCTACGCGAAAGCTGCGCCCTGAATCTAAAAAGGTTTTATGCCCGGTCCGACAAAGCCAAGAATGATGAAGATCCGTATCGCATTCTGGATACGGTGGAGATTAAGACCACCTGGCATCCGGTCGGTGGCTGATTTGATATCCCTAAAGTACTATCCGGTAATTATTTAAAATTGTCGGTAATTTCACCTCCTTATAATTTGGGGTGTTGAGAGCGATTCCTTCGATAACTTTGCCTTTGGTAATTTTAGTGATTTGCACGACACCAGCGGTCGCGCTCACGCCCTTAGAAATCGCGGAGAGGGCCCGGGATAAGGATCAGGAAAACCTAAAAAAATACGGAGCCTCGTCCTGCCGTTTGGTGGAGATCAAGGAGGAGTTAAACGAGAAGGGGATGGTGGAAGAGCGGGAGGAAAAAGTAGTCCGGGTGACGGCTGCGTCCGTCCCCATCCCCGGAGGGAGGGAGACCCAGCGCATTTCCCCGGAGATGCACGCGAAAAGTCCAAAGGAAGACACCTCCATTCTGGATCATCTCGGACTTTTCGATTGGAAGCTGGAGGGTGAGGACGAATCCCAGGGAGAGCCCTGCTATCGTCTGGCTTATAGCCCGAAAATTGGCGCCAAGACCATGAGCGGGCGGGATGCGGTGATTGCCAAGACCAGCGGCCGTTGCTGGGTCGCCAAGCGGGATTTTTCCAAAATCCGGATGGAGGGAAGGCTCAAGGAACCCGTGGAGGTGATGGGCTTTTTCGTAACGGTCCGCGAGGTTGACTTCCTAACAACCACCCGCCGGATGGCGGAAGGCGTGGCCGCACCCCTGCAGATCCGCTACCGCTTCCTGGTGGAGGTTTTTCCGTTTTTTGAATTTCATGAACGGCTTACGCAAAATTTTGAATTTCCCGCAGTTGCCAAAAACTAGTCCAAGTTCTTCTTTTTCAGCCAGAGGTCGTGACCTCGGACGATGGCACCCTTTCCGTAGCGGCGGCGGATGAGGTCGGAGGCCTCGGCCAGCTGGACCCGCTCCGTCAGGGTCTTGCCCGGCAATCCTTCCAGCGGAAGCTCGGGTTCCGGCAAGGCCGCATGGAGATGGGAAAGACGAACCCCGACCAGTCGAAGGCTAACCCGCCGTTCCCACGCCCTTTTCAGTAGAGGCGCCAGCTTGGGATAGAAATCGGTCTCCACAGGGGAAGGCTCGTCCAAGGAGTCGGCACGCATTGTCTCGTCCATGTCGTTGTAGCGGATGCGAAGGGTAACGGTACGGGCCGCGAGTCCGTCTTCGCGGAGCCGGCGACAAAGCCGGTCGGTCATGGTACGCAGCACCGCTAGGACGAAGGATTCATCAATGGTGTCGGCATTAAAAGTTTCCTGCTCCCCGACCGACTTGGGAGCGGGCGGGGCTGGGATGACGGGACGTGGGTCAACCCCCTGGGCGAAAAGTTTCAGGGAGGAGGCAGAGGAGCCGGCCAGGAGTTCAAGGTCATCCAGCTCCAGCGCTGCCACCTGCTCAATACGGGCGAGGCCGGCCTGCAGGTAAAGCGGCTCGCTGCGGGTACCGATGCCGGGTAGCCAGAGGGAAGGCAGGGGGGCAAGAAACTCCCGCTCTTTGCCGGGCTCTACCTCCAGGTAAGAGTTCGGCTTTTTTAGTTTGGACGCGACTTGGGAGGCGAACTTGGTGGCGGCCAGACCTTGGGAGATGGTGATCTTGAGGGACTGGCGGACGGCTTCGGAAAGTTTGGCGGCAGAGTCGCGTGGATGACCCTTGGACTGTCCGGAAAGGTCGAAGTAGCCCTCGTCGATCGAGCAGATCTCCACGTCCGGGGTCAGATCATAGGCATAGGAGAACATCAGTTGGGAGAAGCGCTCATATTTGGCGAAGTCGCCGGGGACAAGGATGAGTTCCGGGCAGAGTCGGCGAGCGCGGGAGGTGGGCATGGCCGTGCGAACCCCGCGGGCCCGGGCCTCGTAGCTGGCCGAGGCGACCACTCCACGCGAGGCGCCGCCCACGGCGATGGCTTTGCCGCGGAGCCGGGAGTCGGCCGCCTGCTCGACCGAGGCGTAAAACGCATCGGCATCCAGATGCAGGATGGACCGGGTGGGGGTGCTCACATCGTCCGGACCAGACAAGTCACCACGCCCTGCAAGACGGCGTCATCCTGAGGGATAGGCTTGCCAGGCGAGGGGGGGAGGAAGGCGGGTTGGGGAAGGTGTCGGTAGCGCGTCAGGACGGGTTGACCGTGGTGCAGAATCAGGGCCACATCACCGTCCTTAAGTGGCCGGAATTCCAAAAGCAGCCGGTCATGCTTTTTGAGTCCTAACTCCTTCCACTGCTCTGAATCCACCCGATGCAAAAATGTTCGGCCCGGGTGATGAGGAATCTCTTCGAGAACGGGGAGCAGGGGGTGGGGGTTGGTATCGAGCACGGTTATACAAATGAATAATAAACGGCCCGCGTCAATTCGACATTCTGCAGAAAGGCGAACTGTCCCACATGCCTTGGGAAGCGGGATGATTCCCTACAGTGCGGTGGTAGTGCTTAGGGATGGCGGGATTTGCGATTTTGGCCCCGCCAACGATTGCGCAGCCGCCATGGCATCGTATCGCGTCGGGGACGGTAAGGAGCTTGCGGGGGTGCCGATGGATCCCGTGGGGCCGCCGTATTGGCGGGCTCGGTGAAGCCCTCGATCTTGCGCCGAAGGATTCCACGACGGAGGAATCGTTCCAGGGTGCGGAGATGAGCATGATCGTCCGGAGCCAGAAAGCTGACGGCTTCGCCCACGGCCTGGGCCCGCCCCGTCCGGCCGATCCGGTGGACGTAATCCTCGGGATGACGGGGGAAGTCGTAGTTGATGACGTGGGAAATACCTTCCACGTCGATGCCCCGGGCAGCAATATCGGTGGCCACCAAGACCCGGACCCGTCCGGACTTGAAGTCCTGCAAGGCCCGCAGGCGCTGGTTCTGGGAGCGGTTGGCATGAAGCGTCGCCACAGGGATTCGTTCTTTTTCAAGACGCCGGGCGATCCGGTCGGCCCCGTGTTTGGTGCGGGAAAAGACCAGAACAGTCCGAAGTTCATCGTTTTTTAGGAGGTGGCTAAGGAGGGCCATTTTGGCGTGATGGGAGACTTCGTAGAGGGCTTGAGTGACGGTTTCGGCCGGGTTGGAGCGCCGGCCGATTTCCACCGTCTTGGGATGCCGCATGAACTCCCGGCTCAACTGCTCAATTTCCCGGGAGAGGGTGGCGGAAAAGAGAAGCGTAAGCCTTTCCCGGGGAAGAAGCCGGGCGATCTGTCGAATCGGATGAATAAAACCCATGTCCAACATCCGGTCGGCCTCATCCAAAACCAGAAATTCCAGATCGCGAAGGCTGGCCTCCCGCCCGCGGATGATGTCGAGGAGTCGCCCGGGGGTGGCCACCACGATATCGACCCCGTGCTGAAGAGCCCGGATCTGGGGCCGTTCACTGACTCCGCCAAAAATAGTGGCCACCTGTAAAGGCAGGTGTCGTGCGTAAATCCGGATATTTTCCTCCACCTGGACCACGAGCTCCCGGGTGGGAACCATGATCAGGGCGCGGACACCTCGGTGTTGGGGGCGATGAGCTGCAATTAACGAGAGGAGGGGCAGGACAAAAGCGGCGGTTTTCCCAGTACCGGTCTGGGCTATGCCCATAAGATCCTGGCGCTGTAAAACCACCGGGATGGCGGCGACCTGAATGGGGGTGGGTTCGGTGTAACCCGCATCCCGAACGGCCAGCAGGATGGGCTCAGCTAAGCCAAGTTGACGGAAAGGCATTCATCATCCTGCCGGAAGGCCATGGCAAAAGCACGAACCCTTATTCGGCTTCTCAGGACTGAGGATTCGCTCATAATTAGGTTATGGCCTCTTCGGAAATCACGCGCTTCGTCGAGGCATCGCTTGCTCAAGGGCTCTCCAAAGGAAAGATCGCCCAGGCCCTGAAAACCGGGGGGTGGTCCGAAAGGGAAATCCAGTCAGCCCTCCAAGCCTTTTCCGATGCGAAGTTTCCCGTTCCTGTGCCGAAAAAAAAGGCCTCCAATTCGCCCCGGGAGGCTTTTTTCCATCTCACCCTATTTACTTCGCTCTATATTTGGACTTGGGCGTTAGGTGCCCTCCTTTTCCAATTTACCAACATTGCCTTTCCGTTGCCTTCGGAGTCGGCCAACGACTTTTTTGGGGAAATTCGCGGGGCGACGGCTTCGATTGTGGCGGCTTTCCCCGTCTTTCTTTTCATGCAGCACATCATCCGAAGGGAGATGGAGAAAGATCCCGGGTTGGGAATCTCCCCGATCCGCCGCTGGTTAACCTATCTTACCCTGTTTGTGGCCGTGGCCGTTCTCCTGACTGACCTTATCTTTCTCGTTTTAAGGTTACTGGAAGGGGATCTCACCTCACGGTTTCTTCTGAAGGCCGTGATCACCGGGTCTCTGGCAGGGGGAGTGATCTTGCATTATTTAAAGGAGCTTCGTCTGGGCGAATCGGAAAAACATCTGTTTCCATGCCTTCTTTCCCCAGCTCAGCTCAAGGGCTTGCTGATCGGCCTGATCGGAATTTCCGTGGCCGGGGCGATTTATGTCAGCGGGGGGCCCGTCAAAGCCCGCTATCTCGCCCAAGATCAGCAACGGGTGAAGGACTTGAGAAGCATTTACTATGATGTGGATCGGTTTTACCAAAACGAAGGGCGCCTACCCACCGAGCTAGACGAGCTTGATAAAAGCCCCGCCACGTTTGTCGACAACAAGAAGGATCTAATCACGAGTAAACCCTATGGATATGCCGTGGTGGATGCGACCACCTTTCAGCTTTCTAGTGATTTTCATCTCCCCAGTCCTAGACGGGAGTCCAGCCAGGGAAGCCGTTCGTACTACAAAGCTAGCGACGACAGCTTCTGGAATCACGGAGCTGGCAACCACACATTTACAATCAAGGTAGCGACCAAGGAAAAGAGCTGACCTTAAACCTCCTAGAAACAGGAGTCTTATTGCCTAGCGGATAGGCGGATTAGGTCTTGGGGCCGAGCATGTCCTCAGGCCGGACCAGCTTGTCGAACTCATCGGCCTTGAGATATCCGAGGGTCAGACAGGCCTCTTTTAAGGTGCTGCCTTCCTTGTGGGCCTTCTTGGCCACCTCGGCTGCCTTGTCGTAGCCGATCTTTGGAGAGAGAGCCGTCACCAGCATCAGGGAGCGGTCGGTGTACTCCTTTAGTTTGGCGGCGTCGGCCACGATTCCCTCCACGCAAAACTCCCGGAAACAGCGGCACGCATCGGCTAACAGCTGCACGGAGTGAAGAAAGTTATGGATGATGACCGGCTTAAAGACGTTGAGCTCGAAGTTGCCTTGGGAACCGGCGAGGCCGATGGCTGCGTCGTTGCCGTGAACCTGGGTGCAGACCATGGTCATGGCCTCTGACTGGGTGGGATTGACCTTCCCGGGCATGATGGAGGAGCCAGGTTCGTTTTCAGGCAGGTGAAGCTCCGCCAGTCCTGCCCGGGGGCCGGAACCGAGCCAGCGAATGTCATTCGCGATCTTCATCAGGGCGGCCGAAAGGGAGCGCAGGGTCCCGCTGGCGGCCACCAGCGGATCGTGGGTGGCGAGGGCGTAGAACTTGTTCTTTGCAGAGACAAAAGGTTGGCCCGTCAGCTTCGCTAGGTGGGCAGCAGCCTTGGAGGGGAAGTCCCTGTGGGTGTTGATGCCAGTGCCCACGGCGGTTCCGCCAAGAGCCAATTCGTATAACTCGGGCAAAGAGCCCTGGATGCGGGCGAGGGCGGCATCCAGTTGGGCCACATAGCCGGAGAACTCCTGACCGAGGGTCATGGGCACGGCGTCCATGAGATGGGTGCGGCCAATCTTAATCAGATTTTTGAATTCATCCGATTTCTTGCCCAATGCATCTCGCAGTTTTTGGACGGACGGGATCAGCTCCTTTTGTAGCTGGTTCACGGCCGCAAGGTGCATGGCGGTGGGGAAGGTGTCGTTGGACGACTGGGACATATTCACGTCGTCGTTGGGGTGGACGGGTTTTTTGGAGCCAAGGACCCCGCCGGCCAGCTCGATGGCCCGGTTGGAAATCACCTCGTTGACGTTCATGTTGGTCTGCGTGCCGCTGCCGGTCTGCCAGACGCGCAAGGGAAAGTGATCGTCCAGCTTACCCTCGGCAACCTCGGTAGCGGCCTGGGTGATCCAACCAGTTTTGTCCTTGGCCAGTAGGCCAAGCTCCGCATTGGCCAGGGCACAGGCTTTTTTCAGAAGGCCGAAGGCATGAATCAACGGGGCCGGCATCCGATCGTGGGAGATGTCGAAGTGATGCAGGGATCTTTCCGTTTGGGCGCCGTAATAACGATCGGACGGAACCTCGATCTTTCCCATCGAGTCCGACTCGGTCCGCTTTTGTCCGGGCTTAGCGTCCTTGGGCGTCATCACGAATCACTTATGGGGCACGGCTTGGGAAGGTGGCAAGAAGGGATATAATCAACCCATAGAGTTTTCAGCAAGTATTCACACAAGATATGGGATTTTCTTGTCAGAGGTAACGGTGGGGGTAGGGCTTAGTGAAGATGAAGTTAAAGCGGTTGGAGATGGAGGGATTCAAATCCTTCTGCGACAAAACGGTTCTGGAGTTTCACGATGGGATCACCGCGATCGTCGGCCCCAACGGCACCGGCAAAAGCAACATCCTCGACTCCATCCGCTGGGTGCTCGGGGAGCAGTCCGCCAAGGCCCTGCGCGGCCAAGAGATGGCAGATGTCATTTTCCATGGAGCTGCGGGTCGCCGGGCCAGCGGCATGGCCGAGGTTTCGCTCACGTTCAGCGACTGTGAAACCGTGCTGGGCACAGATTATCACGAGGTTCAGATCACGCGCCGCGTTTTCCGTGACGGCGTTAGCGAATACGCCATCAATGGCGCCAACTGCCGCCTGAAGGATATTCAAAGACTCTTCCTTGATACCGGAATCGGGCGTGCCGCTTACTCCATCATGGAGCAGGGGAAGATTGACCAGATTCTCTCCTCCCGCCCGGAAGATCGCCGCGCCATTTTTGAAGAGGCCGCTGGGGTGATGCGTTTCAAGGTCCAGAAACGGGAGGCCGAGCGGAAACTTGAGGGAACGGAAGCCAACCTGCTCCGCTTGGCCGATATTTTACGGGAAGTGCGGCGTCAGATGGGGTCGCTCCAGCGCCAAGCCGGCAAGGCCCGTCGTTACCGGGAGATTTTCGACAAACTCAAGCAGATGGATTTGGCCCTTTCCGCGCGGGAACGGGACCGGTTGCTCCTCAAGATTGACGAGCTTTCCAATCTCCAGGCCAAGACAAAAGCCGACCTGGAGCGTGCTCATGCCACGGAAGCGGCCTGTGAGCAGGCCGTCCGCGCCCAACGCAATCGCTTAGAGGAGGCGGATCGGACCTGGCGCGAGGCTGAGCGGGAGGTGGTTTCCGCGAAGGCCGAGGAAGTTCGTTGTGCCGAACGTGCAAGGATGCAAACGGAGCGGGCGGAGGAACTGGGCGCCACCATTGAGCGGGCCCGGGGGGAAATTGCCCTGGCGGAGCGCCAGACCGCGGCGCAGGAGGAGTTAATCCGGACTCTTCGGGCGGAGCTGGAGTCGATCACGGCCGAGTTTCAGAAGGCCGAGCAGGCTTGCGCCGAAGTTCAGGACGAAGCCAACCAGGCCAGGGCTCGCCGTGAGGAAGCCTCGGGCAAGGTCGAGTCGGTTCGTGGACGCAGAGAATCGGCCCGCCGTGAGGCGGATACGGCACGGGCGCGCGCCGCCGCGGAAGAGGTGACCACCCGGCAACGGGCGGAGATTCTGGA
>JBILFP010000175.1:0-3171 GCA_044351535.1 Methylacidiphilales bacterium | reverse complement strand
CGCAACACGCTCGACCTCGGGGCGGTGGCTCTGGCCAAGCGGGAGAGTCATTTGCCGGTGATTGTAGACCCCAGCCAGGCGGCCGGCCGGGCGGACTTGGTGATCGCCTTGAGCCGTGCGGCGGTGGCGGTCGGGGCGGACGGACTGTTGGTGGAGGTCCATCCCAACCCGGCGGCGGCCAAGAGCGACGGACAGCAACAGCTGGATTTGGAAGGCATTCAAAGGCTGGCGGAGGAAGTGGCTCCGTTTGTCAAAGCCGCGGGGCGCGCGGGATGAGTTCAAAGGCCAAAACTGTCCTGCCTGGGCGTCAGCGGGTGCTCGTGATCGACGACGAGAAGGATGTGGCCTACTCCTTTCAGCGGGTTCTGGCGGAGGAGCCGGTGGAGGTGATCGGTGCCACCAGCGGGGAAGAGGGTTTCAAACTCCTTAAAAAACATCCCATTGATCTAATCCTGCTGGATGTGCGGATCGGGGAGGAGAACGGGTTGGAGATTCTCCGGCAGATCCGGAAGGAGCATCCACGCCAGCTGGTGATCGTCATGACCGCCCATGGCACTGCCCAGACGGCGATTGAGGCCATGAAGCATGGGGCCTTCGACTATGTGCTCAAACCCTTCGACGTGCCGGAACTGCTCGCGATGTTGCGGCGGGCCTTGCAGACGGCGGCCTCCATGGAGGAGTTAAAGGCCGTTCCAGCGGGCAAAAAAGCCACGGAGGATGCAGGCCCGGTTCCCGGGCTGATCGGAACCTCCGCCTCCATGCAGCGGATTTACAAGTTGGTGGGACAAGTGGCCCGGTCTGATGCCACGGTTCTATTGATGGGCGAAAGCGGCACGGGCAAGGAGCTCATCGCGCGGGCGATCTATGCGAACAGCCCTCGGGCGGCCCGGCCCTACGTGGCGATCAACTGTGCCGCGATTCCCGACACGCTTCTGGAAAGCGAGCTGTTTGGGCATGAGCGGGGAGCGTTCACGGGCGCGCTGACCCAGCGGATTGGAAAGTTCGAACGGGCGGATGGTGGCACCATCTTCCTCGACGAGATTGGGGACATGCCGCTGGCGCTGCAGGCCAAGCTGCTCCGGATTCTGCAGAACGGGGAGTTTCAGCGCTTGGGTGGGGACCAGACTTTGCGGACCCGGGTGAGGGTGATTGCCGCCACCAACAAGGATTTGGCGGCGATGGTGAAGGCGAAAACTTTCCGAGAGGATCTGTTTTACCGGCTCAATGTGGTGATGATCCAGTTGCCGCCCCTACGGGAGCGGGCGGAGGACATCCTGCCGTTGGCGGAGTATTTTCTGCATCGGGATGGAAAAGAGGGGCGGTTAAAGTTTTCCGTGGCCGCGAAAAAGGCCCTGCAGGCGTACCGCTGGCCCGGAAACGTTCGGGAGCTGGAGAATGCCGTGCAGCGGGCGGTGGTTTGTGCCGCCGCGGAGTCGATTGAGCCAGGGGATTTGTCTGCGGACTTGGGCGGAGGGTCTTCCGCCGTGGCCCCGGGAGGGGATTGGTGGGGCCTGGTGAAGTCCTCGGCCCGGGACGGGGATTTGCTGGCCGCGGCCGAAAAGATCCTGGTGGAAAGGGCTCTGCGGGATTCGGGCGGCAACGTGCAGAAGGCCGCAGAGATTTTGGGAGTGACCCGGGCGGCCTTGCGGACCCGGATTGATCGTCACGGTCTGACCGGAAAGGAGTAGATTTAAACGAGCCGGGCCAAAGGCTTAGGCAGGGGGGAGGTGAAGCGGAGTTCGTCGCCTGTCACGGGGTGACGGAAACGGAGAGAACAGGCGTGCAGCCCGAGGCGACCGGCAGGGTTGGACTTGGCCCCGTACTTCTCATCTCCCACCACGGGGCAACCGGCATGAGCTAATTGGACCCGGATCTGGTGGCGGCGACCCGTTTCCAAGGTGAGTTCGACCAAGGAGCGGTGCGGCGAGGATTTGAGAACCCGATAGTGGGTGACGGCATGGCGGGTTCGCTCGGATCTGGGCCGAACCGTGACATGGTGCGGATTGGATTCGTCCAAATCAGACTCGAGCTTCCCGGATTCCTTGGGCATCCGGCCTTCCACAACGGCTTCGTACTTCTTTTCAAACTTGTCCCAATGAGCTTGCAACACCTCCTTGGCGGGTGCCGTTTTGGCGAAGACCATCAGGCCCGAGGTCTCGCGATCGAGACGATGCACGATCCAAACCCGCTCGCGGGATCGGGGATGTTTGTGCCGGAGATAATCCGTCAGCTGAAAGTAGGCGGTTTTTTCAGGCTCGGCCGGACTGGAAATACTGAGAAGGCCTTCGGGCTTCTCGACTACCAACAGATGGGCGTCCTCGAAATAAATTTTTAGGCCGGAGGAGAGCCGGGTTTTGGGAGCCGCAAAACGGTCCGTACGTACGGCTATGGTGTCACCAGGTTTGAGAGGATGGTCGAACTGGCTTACGGGACGGCCATTGACCGTAATGGCCTGAAATTTCAGCCAAGTGCGGATCTGTTTTTTCTTTTCGTCCGGCCAGACGGCGAAGAGGGTGGACAGCAGGGGACCCGGATGGGTCACCGCATAGGAGTGCTGGGTTCCGGGCAAGACCGGACTTAGTGGCCAGCGCCGCCACCGACGGAGGCGAGGCCCCCTTTGGGCGCCTGATAACTCACCACCAGCAGCGTCAGCACGGCCGCGATCCCAAAGCAGAGTCCACCAGCGGCGACGGCCCGAACCGGATCGTCGGCCAAGAGGAACTGCATGATGGGCCCCAGGGCCAAGGTGGCGACCACCTGCGGAATCACGATGAAGAGGTTAAAGATGCCCATGTAGGCACCCATGTTTTCCTTCGGCAGGGCGCTGCTCACCATCGCGTAAGGCATGGAGAGGATGCTGGCCCAGGCGATGCCGACGCCGACCATGGAAAGCAGCAGAACGTATTTATCATTGGCAACGAGAACGGAGGCCAGTCCAATGCCCCCCGCCAGCAGACAAACGGCATGGACGGGCTTGGCACTGAACTTTTTGGTGAGGTTGATTAGCACAAAGGAAAACAGGAAGCAGACCGCGTTGTAGACCGCGAAACAGAAGCCGGCCCATTCCACCGCCACGGCAAACTCCGGGGAGTCCGGGGTGGCCTGGTAGAGGCGCTTGGCCACAGCAGGCGAGAAGTAGATCCACATGCAGAAGAGCCCGATCCAGGTGAA
>JBILFP010000174.1:0-3188 GCA_044351535.1 Methylacidiphilales bacterium | reverse complement strand
GGAACCGTTGGCGGGATCGTTTCGCGGCTTCATAAAAAGTCATGCCCATCGCGTTGCTTTTGCTTTTTGGCGTTTTCCTAGGCGGAGCCTACGCCCAAGAATCCCAGCCCTTGGAAGCCAAAACCTCCCCGTTTGATTTTGATAACTACCGCCGCACGCCCTTGCAGGCCCGCCAAACTTCCACCTCTTGGGCCAGTCGCGACAACACCGACCTACAACGAGGACTCATCTCCGGAGAACGGGGCAAAAAGCAGGATATCTCCTCCCGGGCCGCCGCCCTCTTTCCTGACCCACAGGAGATTCCCATCCGGCAGGAGCCCGAACCCCTTCCCACGCCCAACGAGCTGACCGATGAAATTACCATGGCTAACTATGGCGAGACGACCAAAGGCCAACGGGATCTCCTCGCCCGGAGCCGTGTGGCCGATCGCTTGGACCTTTCCGCCATGTCGGAGACGGACTACGAGCTCTATGTGGCCAACTATCGGGCGGAGCAGGAGCAGGTTCCCGCCCCTTCCGGCGAAGGCCTACTTCGTCCCATGCCCACCCTCGTCAATTCCAAGACCGGCGGCCCTCCTCACGGCTACGCCGTCTCCCAGGCCGGTGTCGGTGCGCGGACGGAACCCCGCAACGATCAAAACCCGTTTGAGGATCTGGTCCGTGCCCTTCGACTGGATCGGCCTGTCACCAAGGGAACGGATCCCTTGCCGACTCCTTCCGCGCGTTTAGCGGTGGCCTCTGCAGCCACCCCGGCTCCGATAGCCCCCGCAGGAAGCGCGGGGGATACACCCCAGGACGTGCCGGACGCGGCCGATACCAAGCCTTAACCCAAAAACCGTCTTGGTCGCTGGGCCAAAGCGGTAATAGTTGTGTCATGAACAAACCCCGCCTCTCCTTTTGGCAGATCTGGAACATGTCGTTCGGTTTTCTGGGCATCCAGTTTGGCTGGGGCCTCCAGATGGCCAATATGTCGGCCATCTACAAATATCTCGGCGCCGCCGACCACGAAATCGCCTGGCTCTGGATTGCAGCCCCCCTCACCGGACTTCTGATTCAGCCCATCGTCGGCCAGATGAGCGACCGTTGCTGGACAGGGCTGGGTCGGCGTCGCCCTTTCATCCTAGTGGGCGCCATCCTTGCCTCCCTCTCCCTGATTTTAATGCCCAACTCCCCCACGCTCTGGATGGCCGCGGGGCTCCTTTGGGTGCTGGACGGCTCCATCAACGCCAGCATGCAACCCTTCCGCGCCCTCGTGGCCGACAACACCCCCGAAGACCAAAACTCCCAGGGGTTCGCCATGCAAAGCGTCTTTATCGGATTGGGGGGCACGGTCTCCTCGGCTCTCCCGTGGATGATGACGAACTGGTTCGGCGTGCCCGTCGAGCAGGCCGGGGGCGGCCACATCCCCGCCTCGGTCAAACTCTCCTTCTATATCGGCGCCGTCGCCTTTCTCGCCGCCGTGGTCTACACCGTGCTGACCACCAAGGAATACCCTCCTTCCGACAAGGAATTGTCGGAAATCCGGGCCCGTAAGTTCGATTGGACCCTGGGTCTCGGGGAAATCGCGGGACTGGTCATGCGCATCCCGCGGCGGATGTGGGAACTAGGCGTGGTTCAATTCTTCACCTGGATCGGGCTCTTCTGCATGTGGATCTACTTCTCGCCTGCTGTGGCCAAGCGCCTCTACCAGGCCACCCCGGACTCCCCGGAGTTTGCCGTGGCGGTGGAATGGGCCGGCTTCTGTTTTGCGGTCTACAACGCGGTCTGCTTCCTTTTTTCCTTTGTGCTAATCAACCTCACCAAGAAGTTCAGCGCCAAGCCCGTCCATGCCTTTTGTTTGCTGGCGGGGGGAGTCGGCCTGGCTTCGGTCCTAGTGGCGAACGACAAATACGTTCTCCTTCTCTCGATGGTCGGCGTGGGGATCGCCTGGGCCAGCATCCTCTCCATGCCTTATGCCATGGTCAGCACCGCTCTTCCCAAAGAGAACATGGGTGCCTACATGGGGATCTTCAACTTGTTCATCGTGATCCCGCAGGTGGTCGCCACCTTGGCGCTTGGACCGGTGATGCAATTCCTTCTGGCCGATGACCCCGTGCGCGCCGTTGCGGCCGGTGGAGTCTGCTTTGGGATCGCCGCCGTACTAACGCTGCTCGTGGTCAGCTATCAGGCACCCAAGGGTGGGCTCGCTTCCGTATCGGGCGGCGGCGGCCACTAATCCCGGTCTTGGCCGGAAAGCCACGCTCGTATGGGGTGACCCAACCGGGTCCGCTTCTGGCCACCCTCTTTGCAGCCTGGCCGGAGGAGAAGAAAAAACAGATCCGCACTTGGCTCAAATTTCAGGCCATTACGGTCAATGGCCGTCCCGTAAGCCAGTTCGACCATCCTCTCAAACCTGGTGACACCATAGCCGTACGTACGGACCGTTTTGCGGCTCCCAAAACCCGGCTCTCCTCCGGCCTAAAAATTTATTTCGAGGACGCCCATCTGTTGGTGGTGGAGAAGCCGGAAGGTCTTCTTAGTATTTCCAGTCCGGCCGAGCCTGAAAAAACCGCCTACTTTCAGCTGACGGATTATCTCCGGCACAAACATCCCCGATCCCGCGAACGGGTTTGGATCGTCCATCGCCTCGATCGCGAAACCTCCGGCCTGATGGTCTTTGCCAAAACCGCCCCCGCCAAGGAGGTTTTGCAGTCCCACTGGGACAAATTTGAGAAAAAATACGAGGCCGTGGTGGAAGGCCGGATGCCCAAGGAATCCGGGAAGCTCGAGTCTGATTTGGACGAATCCAACCCCCACCATGTTGCGGTTCGGCCGAAATCCGCTCAAACCCGCCATGCCGTCACTCTTTATCGGGTCCTCAAAGCCGCCCCCCAAAAAACCTTGGTCGAACTCACCTTGGAAACCGGTCGCCGCCACCAGATCCGGGTTCAGTTAGCTGATGCCGGTTGCCCCGTGGTGGGAGATGAAAAGTACGGGGCCAAGTCCAACCCCGCCGACCGCCTGGCTCTCCACGCCTGTTATCTACGCTTCCACCACCCCGTGACAGGTGAAGAACTCCATTTTACCTCCCCCCTGCCCAAGCCTTTGGCCCGGCTCGTTTAAATCTACTCCTTTCCGGTCAGACCGTGACGATCAATCCGGGTCCGCAAGGCCGCCCGGGTCACTCCCAAAATCTCTGCGGCCTTCTG
>JBILFP010000044.1:0-11725 GCA_044351535.1 Methylacidiphilales bacterium | reverse complement strand
GTGGAGGAAAACAATGAAAAGAAGACCCCTGTCTTTGAACTCACCCGGCATGCGAGGGACGTTATGCGGGAGAGGGAAATCCCCCTGGAATGGGTGGAGAGAGCCTTTTCCCGGGCTGAGCTGGTGGAGGTCAGCGGTGCAAACCTATTGCAGGAAAAGCGTTTCTGCAGAATCCCGGAATTTGGAAACCGTGTGCTGCGGGTGGTGGTGAACACTGAATTTGTGCCCCCTCGGGTCGTGAGTGTATTCTTTGACAGAAAGATGAAGGGGAAACTTTGAAAATCCGGGTCGATTCCAAGGCAGATGCACTTTATGTGAAGCTCGACGATTCCAAGATCGTGGAGTCGGAGGAGGTTTCTCCGGGTGTGATCCTTGATTACAACGAACAGCAGCAAGTGGTGGGGTTGGAAATGCTGAACCTATCTTCCCGGTCCCCGCATCTTGATCTCAAAGACCTGCAGGTTCAGAGGGCGTAGGTTGTTCGTTTACGATTACGATTACGTTTACGAAAAACCCGAAACCCAGCGCTCAGCCGTAAACGTAATCGTAAACATAAACGAGCGCTTTGCGCCCAGAAATCCCAGCCACCAGCTTGAAGCGCGAAGCGCAAGATTGGCCTTGTGGGGGCGGGGGAAGAGGAGGAGAAGAGAATCATGGCCACAAAGGGGGATACCCCCAAAGGTTTGTGGGTAAGCGTGGACCGGGTGGAGTATGTCCCCGGCGCATCGGGACCACCGGACCGACCGCACCAGTTCGTCTATTACATCACGATCCACAACGACAGCCCGCATGCGGTGACGATCACGGGACGCAAATGGATCGTGAAGAACGCGCAGGGACACCGGACGGTCATCGAGGGGGACGGCGTGGTGGGGCAGTTTCCGCGGCTCACCCCGGGCGACCAGTTTCATTACAACAGCTACCACCTGGTGGACAGCGACAGCGAAGCGGAGGGCGCCTACATGGCGAAGGACGAAAAGGGCAACGCGCTGGTTGTCCGCATCCCCGCCTTTGAGTTAACTATCCCGATCGCATGAAACTGGCTGTCTTAGGCGCGGGAAGGATGGGATCGACGATCCTCAAGACGATGCAGCGGGCCAAGGTCCCGGTGACGGCGGAGGTGTGCGAACCGGATGAAAAAGTGCGGGGAGCGCTGGCGAAGGAGCTCAAGGGGGTGAAGCTGGTGGCCAAGGCGGAGGAGCTGAGCGAGCCGGAGGCGGTGTTGCTGGCGGTGAAGCCGAAGATGTTGAAGGAGACGGCGGGGTGGTTGAAGGCGCGGAAGGGATCCTATCTGCTGATCTCGATTTTGGCGGGGGTGGAGACATCGACGCTGGCGAAGGAGGCGGGTTCGAAAGCGCGGGTGGTACGGGCGATGCCGAACCAGGCATTGCGCCAGAACGAAGGAGTGACGGCGATTTGTGGGGGGCCGGGCGCGACGAAGGCAGACCTGGAGGCGACCAAGAAGATCTTTGCGGCCGGCGGGCATGTGCTGGAGGTGGAGGAAGAGCAGATGGATGCGGTGACGGCGTTGAGCGGGTCGGGCCCGGCTTTCATGGCGAAGTGGGCGGAGGAGCTGGCAGATGCGGCGGTGCGGGCGGGCGTGGCGCCGAAGGTGGCGGAGCAGCTGGCGGCGCGGACGATGCTGGGGACGGCGGCGATTTTGGTGCGGGAAGGGATCAAGCCAGGGGAGTTGTGCGCGGCGGTGGCGAGCCCGGGCGGGACGACGGAGGCGGGATTGAAGGCGATGCAGCCGGGACTGAGGTCGCTGGCGGAGAAGGCGACGATTGCGGCGATTCGACGGGCGAAGGAACTGGCCCGAGGCAGGTAGCCTCGGGGAGATTAGGATGAAGATTAAGATTAAGCGGGAATCGGAGATAGGAGATCGCAGATGGGAGATGGGGGATAAGAACAAGGCTTGGTAGGGACGACCGTCCCGGTCGTCCGATCGGCGGCTAAAAAGATGAAAATTCTCCATCGGGCGGTTGGGACAACCGCCCCTACCGGATCGACAGCCTTGAATCTGGAATCGGTCGAGCAGCAGAGCTGCTCGCCCCTACCTTGTCTTAACGATCTCGTTCGGTATGATTTATCAATCGGGCCGTAGCACAGCTTGGTAGTGCGCTTGTTTCGGGTACAAGAGGTCCAGGGTTCAAATCCCTGCGGCCCGAATCAGTTAAAGGCGAACAGTTAGAAAGCCAAAATTGTTCGTTTACGTTTACGGAAATTTCGATGTTCTCACTTCTGTCGTAAACGTAACCGTAAATGTAAACGAAAAGTTCGAAGACGCCTTATTTTAAGCTAAAAAGCTTCGATGCGATTGTTACAGATCGGTGGCGTTTGGCTGGCGCTGGGGATGGCCGTTTGGGCGGGGGAAGTCCCGACCACGCTGTTCCTGAGCTGGGAGGGGGATCCCCGGACCACAATGACGGTGCAGTGGATACGGGGGCCGGGGTTGGGTGAACATCCGGCGGCGGGCCAACCGGAGACGATCCAGTGGCGGAAAGCAGGGGCGAACGATTGGAGCACGCTGGTAACGAAAACAAACGCTTTCCCAGATCCGAAGCTGTGGAGGAAAAGGCAGATCAAAGAAAGCCGGATGCAGAGCAAGAAGGCGGTGTTTCCCCATCCCACGAAAGTGAAGGAGTCGGCCTGGCTACTGGTAAAGGGAACATGGGAGGGGCTGGATCCGGGGCAGGAGTACGAGTTCCGGACGGGTGACTCGCCGGTATGGAAATTCCGAACCGCACCGGCCCAACTGGAACCGGGCCTGACATTCGCCGCGGGCGGAGACAGCGATGTGACCCGGGAGGCGGAGGAGATTTTCGGAATGGCCGCAGGACAGAACCCGCTGTTCATCCATGTGGGCGGGGACCTGGCTTACAGCGATGGAGGCGATGTGGCCCAGGAGATGGCGTTTTGGAAGATGTACCACCGGGCCGCCCGGACGAAGGAGGGACGGCTGATCCCGTTCGTGGCGGGGATCGGCAACCACGAGGTGCAGGGCGGGTACTGGAAACCCGGCAAGACCTTCGAGCAGATGAGGGAGAGGGCCCCGTTTTTTTACGCCCTATTCGGCGGCCTGTACCAGGCGAAGGAGCCGGTCGCGCTGGATTTCGGCGACTACCTCTCCCTGCTGATGCTGGATTCCCAGCATGTCATCCCGATGGATCGGCAGACGGAATGGCTGGCCAAGAATCTGGAGACACGAAGCCAGGTGCCGTGGGTGTTTGCGTCCTGGCATGTGGCGGCGTATCCCTCGGCTCGTGAGTGGAATGCCCAGCCAATGAGCGGGTATGCGCGGGAAAACTGGATTCCGCTGATCGAGAAGTCCCGCGCGGCCGGCGTGTTCAACCATCACGACCACGACCTGCAGAGGGTGGAGACAGAGGGGAAGGCGGGAAGGAAGATCATGGTGTTTGGAAACGGGGCGATCGGGATCGATCTGCGGCAGCCGCGATGCGAGGAGTCGGCCCGGCTGACGAAGTTCCGGGCAATGGAACATCACATCTATATTGTCCGTTTAATGGACGACGAAGCCGTAGTGACGGCGATCGGTCGGCAAGGCCAGGAGCTGGATCGAACGGAGATTCAGGCGGCGAGCTTGAAGAGTCAGTAGGGGGCTGCTCGTTTACGTTTACGAAACTGCCGAGCGAAAGGTTTGAGGCGGGGGGCTGGATCGGACGGAGATACAGGCGGCGAGCTTGAAGAGTCAGTAGGGGACTGCTCGTTTACGTTTACGATTACGTTTACGAAATGGCCGAGCGAAAGGTTTGAGGCGGGGGGCTGGATCGGAGACGGAGATCCGGAGGCCGTGACGGTGGAAGGTGGAAAGTGGAAGGGATTCGTGAACGTGAAGGTAAACGTGAACGGGGGGTTGCAGCTCCGGTCTTGAAAAGGCTGCAGGGAGCTGGTTTGCCCTAAAGAAAATTACTAATCCATTTCCCGCCAATTTCCGGGCGGGAGGGCCTGCAATTCCTCGCGAATTCTGGAGATTTGAATGCGAAGCTCGGGCCAGTTATTCGTCCAAAGAACCAAAACCGACAGCTGTCGACCCACCCATTTTTGCTGGTGGGCGATATTTTTGTCCGAGGTGATCAAAACCTGAAAGGACTCCTCGGCTTTTTGCAGAAGCTCCCCGTTTCGCAACTCTTGCCAGCCGAGTTCGTAAGAGTGGCTCACCGCATGCCCGACGAGCAGATTTTTCAGGGGTTGAGGAACGCAGTGATCCAAAAGGATCTTCATCCCGGAACCAGGGCCGAAGATTCCTTGGCGACGTAGGCAAGGACATCCTCAACCTGTTTGCGGGTAATCCCAGGAAACCAGGAGATGAAGTCGTCCAAAGAAGCGCCAGATTTGAGGTTGGCGAACAATGCGGAGACGGGAACGCGGGTTCCCCGAAAAGCCGGGGTTCCGCCAAGTCTTTCCGGATCCACCCATACGGCAGGGCAACCTGACCAGTCGAAGTTCATATCCCAAGAATAAGACGAGGCAGGGTGGGGTCAACAGGCGGGGAGAGTTGCGACTTCAAGCTAAAGAGGACAGTAGGAGTTGTTGGTTTACGTTTACGATTACGTTTACGAAAGGCTGGAGGTTGAAAATAGAAGCGTTGGTAGGCCACTTTCGATGAAAGTGGCAGCCGCTTTTGGCCCCCTAAGACTTTCCCCCGCCCATCCGGTCTAGTCGCTCCGCGATGGATTGATGTTCCGCTTACGCGGGGGGATTTTTCAAAAGCGGCCTACCGGCGGTGAAGGGTAAATGATGCGGAGGGGGCTCGACAGCTTTGGAGGCTCCCTCCATGGCCAAAGCCTAAAAAGCTAAACCGCGAGGACTTCCCTATCTTCTTCCGCTGACAGGCCAGCGAGCTTAATTTTCATCGATGAAAGAGCGGAGCCCGATGCGACGATGGCTGCCGGTGATCGCGTGGACGGGGGTGATCTACGCGACGATTCCGATGGCGCGGATGATCCAAAAGTGGGTCAGCGCGAACTTCGGGGCCGATGCCTTCTCGTGGACGGTGTACGGGGTGGTGGCGATCACCTTCGGGATCGCGTGGCGTTGGTTTTCCCAGCAGGCGATTCCCGGGACGGCCCGGGCGAAGGTGGTGCTGGTCCTGCTCGCCGCCGCTTTCGCTTACGGCACCTGGTTTCTCCGGGCGCGTCCGGAGGAGGCACTCCATTTTGTGCAATACGGACTGCTTTCGGCTTTGGCGTACCGGGCCTTCGCGGAGGGCGGAGCCAGCCGGGCTACCTATCTCAACGCGTTTCTGCTGACAGCGATTCTCGGATCGATGGATGAGGTAATCCAGTGGCTGGTACCGAAGCGGTTTTTTGATTTCCGGGACATCGCCATCAACGTGATCGCCGGTGGCCTGATCCAGCTAGGACTGGTGCTGGGAATCGCCCCGCATGCCATGAAGGTGAAGGCTTCTATCGCCTCGGCCCAAACGGCGTGGAAGTTGGGAGTGATCTGGATCGTGTTGCTCGGGCTTTGTCTGAACAACACGCTGAATGTTTGGCGACCCGTGCTGTTCCCGGGTCCGCACCTGTTCCTCTTTGACGAGGCGATGACGGAATACGGGCACAAAATCGAGGATCCGGAGATCGGCACCTTTTATTCCCGGTTTTCGCCGGAGCAGCTGCGGCAGGAGGACGAGAAGCGCGCCCCGGAGGCGGCCCAGATTTTGGCGATCGCAGGGGATCGAAAAGATTACGCCTCCTTTTTGGTGCGATATTCTCCGATCACGGACCCGTTCATGCATGAGCTGCGGGTCCACCTATTCCGGCGGGACCGATACCTGGAGGACGCGCTGGATCCGAAGCATGCCAAGGACGCGGTGATATATTTCAACATCGCTTACCGGGAGAATCAGATTCTGGAGCGATGGTTCGGGAGCAGCCTGCGGGCCTCGGACCGGGAGTGGGACATCGGGCGGCGGGAAGCCGCGGCCGCCCGGCTGCAGCCGGAACCGTACCAGAGCCCGGTGAGCCAGAACCTGATCACCAAGTTTTCCCAGCCGCAGGCCTTGGCGGGATGGGCAGGGGTGCTGGTTGTGGCGCTGGGGGCGCGATTCTACGATCTGCGGAGGAGAAAAAACGGAGCTTCACCATGAACCGTCGCCATTTTCTGGCCGCCTCCCTGGCGGGAGCCGCAGGGCTGGGCTTTCCCATGCGGGCCAGCTGGGCAACGCCGGGCAGCCCGCGGGAGAGTCTGCGGTTGACCTATTTCACGGACATCCACGCCCGGACGGAGTGGGACGTGCCGGAGGCGATGGCGCTGGCGGCGAGGAAGATCAACGAGACGGAGGGGGACCTGGTGATCTGCGGGGGGGACTGTATCACGGACGGATTTCAGTCGGGCCAGGAGGCGGTGAGGCCGCGGTGGAAGGCGTACCAGGAGTCGCTGGCGAAACAGTTGAGGACGCCGGCGCGGACGGCGATCGGGAACCACGACCTGGTGGGGGCGATCCCGGAGGACGGCAGCCGGCCGGAGAAGGATCCGCGGGCGCTGTTCCGGAAAGAGATGGGGGTGAAGACGACCTACGCGGCCTTCCCGGCCGGTGGCTATCACGTGGTGATGCTGGATCCGTTCAAGATCACGGATGACGAGTTCAAATACCACGGCTTCGTGGACGAGACGCAGATGAGGTGGTTGAAGGGGGAGCTTGAGAAGGTCAACAGGGAGACGCCGATCATCCTGGTGTGCCATATGCCGCTGGTGACCTCGTTTTACCAAGCGACCGTGGGGCAGGGAAAAGTGGGGCCGCCCAATCGGGTGGTGACGAACAACCTGGAGGTATTGGAGGCGTTCGCGAATCACCGGCTCCATCTGGTGTTGCAGGGACATCTGCACGTGAACGAGATCCTGCGCTGGCGTGACACCACGTTCATCACCGGCGGGGCGGTCTCCGGAAAGTGGTGGCGGGGAGAGTATTTCGGGACGAGGGAGGGATTCGGGGTGGTGACGATAAGAGATGGGAAGATTGATTGGGAATACCGAGAGTTGGGGTGGGAGGCGAAACGGCCGCAAGGGGCCTAACGGGAGGTAGGTGGAAGGCGGGAAGGGGCAGGTCGTCGGATTAAGATGAAGATTAAGATTAAGTTGAAGTAAGGCTTGGTGGCGGGTGGCTAGTAACGCGTTACCCGAAACCCGGTACGGGCGAAGCATGCCTATCTTCTATCTCCTATCTTCTATGAAAAGCCGCTAGGCTTGCGACGTGAACCTGATCGAAGCTTTCAAGGACCTGCGGTGGCAGGGGGCGGTGGAGATCCTGCTGCTGACGGGGGTGTTCTACTACGGCTACAAGCTCCTGCGGCGGACGCAGGGGGCGAAGGTGTTGAGTGGTTTCCTCCTGGTTTTCTTTGTGGCGCTGTTCGCCTCGCGGTTTCTCGAGCTGCGGGTGCTGAGTTTCCTGCTGCAGGCGTTTGTTTCGGTGCTGGTGCTGGCGTTCCTGATCCTGTTCCAGCCGGAGATCCGGCGGGCGTTGGCGGAGATCGGCCGGGCGGGCGGGTTCACCTTCCACGCGGAGCGGCAGTCGTTCGTGATCGAGGAGGTGATCAAGGCGGTGACGGAGCTGCAGGAGAGAAAGTACGGGGCACTGATTGTATTTGAGCAGTCAAGCCTGCCCCAACCCATCCTGGAGTCGGGCGTGCCGGTGTACGGGCAGGTCTCCGAGGAGCTGCTCTCCACGATCTTTTTCAACAAGACGCCATTGCATGACGGGGCCGTGATCCTGCGGGGCGACCGGGTGGCGGCGGCGGGCTGCATCCTTCCGGTGAGCCAGCAAGGCATGAGTCGGACGCTCGGTCTGCGCCATCGGGCGGCATTGGGACTCACGGAAGAAAGCGATGCGATCGCCTTGGTGCTTTCGGAGGAGAGCGGGCAGCTCACGATATGCCGACAGGGGGTGATGGAGCGACCGCTGGAGGTGGATGCCGTGCGGCAAAGGCTGACGGAACTGCTGGTGAGCGGCGGTGAGGGGGTGTCGTGGGTCGGGGGTCTCGTGCGGGGCTTTGTGCGGCCGAGCGGCGGGCCCCGGGGACTGGTCCGGAGACTTTGGCGGGGGACGATGTGTCTGGTGTTGGCAACGGTGACGTGGGGGGTGTTGCAGTCGATCGTGGACAGCATGCGGATGGGGCTGCGCTGATGGGCCAGCGGCGCTGGTTCGGCACGGACGGAGTCCGGGGCCGGGTGGGAAAGGCGCCGATCACGCCGGAGTTTGTGGCAGCGCTGGGAGCGGCGGCGGGAAGGTTTTTTGCCAAAGAAAAGCCGGGCGGAAAGGTGCTGGTGGCGCGGGACACGCGCGAGTCCGGAATTCAACTGGAAGCGGCGCTGGCGGCGGGGTTGGAGTCGGCCGGGCTTACCGTTTTGCGGGTGGGGGTGATGCCGAGCGGAGCGGCGGCGATGATCGTGCCGGCGATGGGCGCGTGTGCCGGGGCGATCCTGAGCGCCTCCCATAACCCGGCGGAAGACAACGGGCTAAAGTTCTGTCGGGCGGACGGGCGGAAGCTGGAGGATACGGAGGAGGAGCAGATCGAGGCTCTTTTGGATTTGGAACATCCGCCGAAAGGGGGAGCCAAGGGCGGAGTTGCGGACTTTTCCTGCTCCCCGGAGGCGATGAAGGCCTACCAACAGAAGCTGGAGGCGGGTTTTGGCGCAGGGTTTGGCCTGAAGGGGATCCGGGTGGTGGTGGATGCGGCCAACGGGGCAGCTTGGCGAACGGCACCCGAGATCCTGCGCGCCCTGGGGGCGGAGGTGGAGACGATGGCCGACCGGCCGGATGGAAAAAACATCAACGAGGGTTGCGGGTCGGAGCATCCGGAGAAGCTGATTGCGGCGGTGAAGGGCAAGAAGGGATGGATCGGCATCGCGCATGACGGAGATGCGGACCGGCTGGTGCTGGTGGACGAGGAAGGGGAGCGGGTGGATGGTGACGAGGTGATCGCGATGGCGGCACTCGACGCGCTGGAGCGGGGAGCCCTGCCGGGGAAGACGGTGGTGGCGACGGTGATGAGCAACCTTGGGTTGGATGAGGCGATGGCTGCAAAAGGCGGGAAGGTGAAGCGGACGCCGGTGGGGGACCGGTACGTGGCGGCGGCGATGCGGGAGGGAGGATTCACGGTGGGGGGGGAGTCGTCCGGGCACATGCTTTTCGCGGATGTGTCCCCGGCGGGGGATGGGTTGTTGTCCGTGCTGAAGATCCTCGATTTGGTGAAACGAAAGGGGCAGCCGCTCAGGCAGCTTCGGAAAGGGATGAAAAAATATCCGCAAAAATTGGTGAACCTGAGGGTTAGGCACAAGCCGGCATGGGAAAGCGTACCCCCGTTGGCGGCGGCCGTGCGGGAGATGGAGAAGTTTCTGGGAGCCAAGGGGCGGATCCTGCTGCGTTACTCAGGGACCGAGCCCAAGGTGCGTCTGCTTGTCGAGGCGGATGAAGAAGATAAGATCCGCAAGGTTCAGGACCGGCTGGTGCCGGTGCTGAACGAACACCTGGGAGAATAAGATGAGCGACAACGCACTGGACCAACTGAAGAAATTCACGACCGTGGTGGCGGACACGGGGGATTTCGCATCGATGAAGCAGTACGCTCCCCAGGACGCGACGACGAACCCGACGCTGATCGAGAAGGCGGTGGATATGCCGGCCTACCATCCACTGCTGGAAAAGGCAGTGGCGGAGGGCAAGGGCGGGGCGGGGTCGAAGGAGGAGCGGGCGCGGGCGATCATCGACCGGCTACTGATCCTGTTTGGATGCGAAATCTTGAAGATCGTGCCGGGGCGGGTTTCGACCGAGGTGGACGCGCGACTTTCCTTTGACGTGGAGGGGACGATCGCCAAGGCGCATCACCTGATCGGCCTGTACAAGGCGGCGGGAATTCCGAAGGAGCGGATTTTGATCAAGATCGCCTCGACTTGGGAAGGAGCGGAGGCGACGCGGGTGCTGCAGAAAGAGGGTATCAACTGCAACCTCACGCTGTTGTTTTCCCTGCCGCAGGCAGTGGCATGTGCGGAGGCGGGGGCGAAGCTGATCTCGCCTTTCGTGGGCCGAATTTACGACTGGTTCAAGAAGAGCACCGGGAAGGAGTACAAGGGGTCGGAGGACCCGGGTGTGCAGTCGGTGAAGACGATCTACGCCTACTACAAAAAGTTCGGTTACAAGACGGAGGTGATGGGGGCGAGCTTCCGGAACATGGGGCAGATCGTGGAGCTGGCGGGGTGCGACCTGCTGACGATCAGCCCGGGACTGCTGGGCGAGCTGAAGGCGTCGACGGCCAAGATCGAGCGGAAGCTGGATGAGGCGACCGCCAAGAAGGATCCGATCCAGAAGATCCCCAACGACGAGAAGACGTTCCGGTTCCTGCTGAACGAGGATGCGATGGCGACGGAGAAGCTGGCGGAGGGGATCCGGCTGTTTGCGGCAGACATTGTGAAGTTGGAGAAGAAAATATTAGCAAAGCTGTAGTTTTCATTCGGTAGGCCCCTTGCGATGCAAGGGGCTGCCACTTTTATCAAAAGTGGCCTACCTAGGGATGAACGCCTTGGATCAGTCTTTGGGGTATGACCCCACTCTTTGAGGGCAGTTACCCAAGCAAACTGGGAAAATTCCTATTGTCAGCGGATCAGAGGCAAAATCCGCTTATATAAGCAAACTGGCCTAAAATCATTTGGAGGTACATGTAAATCAACGTATTACATATGCGTAATGCAAGCGAATCTTCTGCGACTTGTGGTGCTTTCCGCCCTTCTGGCGGGGGGTACCGGCTGGGCAAACGGGGGTGCCAACGATCCCTTTTCGGCGGAGAGGTACTACTCCTCGCCGATGAAGTTTGTCGGCGAGAAGATCAAGGTCCGGGTCTTCAAACTTGAGCCCCGGCCGAATCTGACGGCGGCGGATCTGGGCTACGTCTGGTTTCAGGGAACCACCGACCGGGAAGGCACCGAGGCCTTCAAAATCCACCTGCGGGTGGAGCAGGAGAATGCCGAGAAGTTTGCCCGGAACTTCCAGACGGAGAGCCGGACGGGCCGCGTGGTCGACGGGATCTTCGGCAGCCGGTCTTCCAGCACGGATCTTTCCAAGGAGATCGCCACCCAGGTTCCTTATTTCCTAACGATCGGCGAACGGGCGGAGATCCAGCAGGCCACCGGGCAAGTGATCAGCGGAAGCCTGGTGGTGGCGCCGTCGCCAAAGAAAGCGGAAAAGATTGAGGCCGTCGCAACGGCAGCCGGTGTGGTGGATGAGCCCAAAACACCAACGTTTTCAGGCCCCAAGCTGATTTTGGTTCGGAGCGGAGCTTTGGCCTCCCTGCAGCTGCGCGAAGCGGCCAACGTGCAGAGCAAGGCCGAGGTGTTGGAAGTGCGAGCCCAGGACGGTTCGCTGCAGACGGTTATCGGCAAGAGCAGTGTGCTGGCGGTGTTGCCGGCGCCGACGCCTGAGGCCAGCCGGGAAAAGGCGGCTGAGGCGGTGGAACTTTACGAACAGGTGATGGAGCGGCATCCGGAAGCGGAGCCGTTGTTGGCGGACGCGCACAGGAAGTGGAAGGAGATAGCGGAGACGGCGGTAGTAGCGAGTAACTGGTGACTTGGTGGCGGGTTGGCCGCGGCGGAGCGCGGCCCTACAGGGATTTAGTTTAATTTAAGAAAAAATTGAAGCCGGGGTCAGACCCCAAACCAGTTTCCGACTAGAAATAGCGCAACTTGTGCTTCGGGGTCTGACCCCTAGCGCTGGAGG
>JBILFP010000173.1:0-3205 GCA_044351535.1 Methylacidiphilales bacterium | reverse complement strand
CTCGGCCGGGTCTGGCCCTCGGCGAGATTGAAAAACTGGGAGGTAAAGGCGAAGGCGGCCTCCCCGGCTTTTTTCCGGGCTTCCTCGTCGGTCCCGGCGGCGGCGAATTCCACAAATTCGACGGTGGCCCGCGCGGGGACGGCAAAAGCCTGTTCGTTGTTTTTGTGGAAGGATTCGAGGTCTTGGGGAGAGGGCTCCGGCGGGGTCATCTTGGCGGCCTCCCAGCGAAGAACCTGGGCTTCGACCGGTCCAAAGAGGCGATCGAGCCGCGTTTCCGCTTCGCCGGGGAAAACCGCCGCGGTGGAGCTGAGGGCTCCCAGTAATTGCCGGGTGCGGACCTCGTCAAAAATCGCCTCGTTGAAGCGTTCGCCGGTGAATCCTTGCGGCGAAAGAAAGTTGGCGGAGAAGCGCTGGAAAAGCTCGGGGTCGTAGCCGCCGTCCTTGAGGAAAAGAGGATTGTTACGGATAGAGGCGAGGAGCTGATCCGGCTGGGGCTGGATCCCGGCCTTTTCCGCCGCCTGGTTTTGGAGAAGGCGGATCCAGGTCTGGATGGCGATGAGGCGGTCGTTATCCGAGGGAATGCGCCCGGTCTCCAAAGTAATTTCGAGCAAGGTTTGGCGTTGGGCGGCGACCAGTTCGTTGAAGGTGAGGGTGTGGCCCCCGATGCGGCCCATTTTCCCGGAGGCGGGATCCACCGCCCCCGAGGGGGTCCAGTTGCCAAAGAAAATAAACGAGATGGCGATCACCGCCAAAAGGACCAAAAGAAGGCCCTTCATCTTGTCGTGCAGGAACGTGATCATCAGGCTTTTTGGCTTGTCGGGGGGGTGGGAGGAAAGACCAAAATCCCCCATGCCTGTCCTTCTCATCCTGGTGCTTTTTTTGGGATGGACGGTCATGGTCCAAGCTCAAGACCAGATCCGCCTGAAAAGCGGGGAAACCAAGTCCGGCACGGCCGTAAAATTTGATGAGGTGACGCAGTCGCTGACCTTTAAATTCGATCAAGGCACCTTGAGCTACGCCCAGGCGGATCTCGCGGAGGTGACCTTGCAGGAACGACCGGGAGTCGCCGAGGGGCGTAAAGCTTTGGAGGAGGGGAAAATGGAGGAGGTGGTCGCCAACTGGCGGGAGCCGGTGAACCAGTTTTTGGGGGTGGATAATCCGTGGGTTCTGGAATGTGCCGGGGGACTGGGGCAGGCCTACCTCGCGCTGGGAAGGGTGGCGGATGCTGAGTCGCTGTATGGACGGATGAAAAAAGCCTATGTCTCCGGCCCGGCGGCCTTGCGCGCTGAAGTTGGGTTGGCGGTGGCGACCTCCGGAAAAGATGCCGCGGGTTTGCTCGCCAAGCTCCGGGCCCTGGAAAAGGATCTGAAAGAAAGCCTACGCCCCCTCCGGGCGGATCGAGGGGCGTTGGCGGAGTTTTATTTTGCCCGAGGGGAAGCCTTGGAAAAGAAGGGGGACGAAAAAAAAGCCCTCGAGGACTATTTGCGAGTGAGCATCCTTTATCCTGATCCGCCTTCTCTGGGGGTTCGTTCCGCCAAAAAAGCCGAAGCCTTGCGCCAAGCCAACAAAGACCTAGTCACTGACTGAGACCATGAGTATAAAACCACCCATGGTTACCAGCCTGCGTCCGCTCCTAGCCCTGATGATGATCCTTCCCGGCGCGGCTATGGCCGCCGAAAGCGGGGCTCATGGTGAGACTTTCTGGGACTTGTTCCTGATGGGTGGGGCCGTCTCCTGGCTCCTCCTGGCCGCTTCCATTCTGATCATGGCTTACGCGATCGAGGCCGTGATCAAGATCCGCGTGGCGCGGTTGGCTCCGCCGGCGGTGTATGCGCAGCTGAAGGATTCCTTTGTTTCCGGAAACTATCCCCAGGCGGTGCAAATCTGCACGGCCAACCCCTGTTACCTTTCCCGCATTGTCCAGGCCGGACTTGAGCGCCTTGGGCGCGGCCGGGATGCCGCGGAAAAAGCGATGGGTGAGGTTACGGCCAAGGAAGTCAACGACCTAAAATCGAACATCAACTACCTATCAGTCATCGGGGTGGTCAGCCCGATGGTGGGTCTGACGGGAACGGTCATCGGGATGATGAAGGCGTTCAAAACCCTGGGCTCTTCCGGGGCGGCCGATCCCAGCAAGCTTTCCGCCAACATTTCCGAGGTCCTCTTTGCCACCGCTTTCGGTCTCTTCGTCGCCATTCCCGGATTCGTCCTTTACTATGTGTTCCGCAACCGCGTTCTTGTGGTGACGGTCGCCGTGGAGCAACAGATCGGCCACCTCTTTGAGGAGGTGCCGTTCGAGCAGCTCACCGGATACCGGGTTCAGGACTACCTTTCCGAAGGGGCCGGAGCGGCTGCCGGCATGCCCGCCTCCGCCGCGGCCTAGCCAAGGGATTCGGGGCCATGGCCGGCCACGGAAAAAAGTACAGCGTTCACGCCTCTGGGGGCGAGGAAGAGCCGGAATTTCAGGTGGCTCCCATGGTCGACGTCCTATTGGTGCTGCTCATGTTTTTCACCGCTACCACCACCACCGAGGTGAAAAGCCAGATCGCCGACCTCACCCTGCCGGATGCGCAGGAGGCCAAGGACCGCGAAAAGGGACAGGGCCAGTTTACGATCAACATCAATAAAATGGGGGGAGTGGAGGCGCAGGGCCGGACCAATCTGGACGAAGCCGCCTTGGCCAACATGATCAAAAGGGATTTCGACAGCCTGAAAAAACTGGATCCCAATGCCAGCTACCGTGTGTTGGTCCGGGCGGACAAGGATCTGGGCTGGGAAAAAACCAAGGTGGTGTTGAAGGCGGCGGCGGCCGCCGGAGTGGGGAACGTGGTCTTTGCCACCACCAAAGGGGGGAAGGGTTAGGCTATGGCCAGCGGAGGTGGAGGAGGCGAAGGGGAGTTTGGCCTACAGATCGCGCCGATGCTGGACGTGATGTTCGTATTACTGATGTTTTTTATGGTCATGGCCGGCCAGCAGGTGAAGGAGGCGGAGCTTGGCGTGTCGGTGCCCGGTAGTGGCCAGCCTTCGACCACCGCCAAGACGCCGGTCACGATCCGGGTCGCCCCGGATGGGGTGGTGACCTTCAACGACACGCCGGTGGACAGCCGGGAGGACCGCGAGATGCCGAGGCTGCGGGCGCGGCTCAAGGCCCTCATCGAGGCTTTCTCCGAGCAGTCGGTGATCATCCGGCCCAATGACCGGGCCC
>JBILFP010000043.1:0-11871 GCA_044351535.1 Methylacidiphilales bacterium | reverse complement strand
GGATGACGCGGGCCTCGATTTCCTGGCCGGGCTTGAGCACGTCCTTGACCTTGGCGACGCGCTCTTCGGAGATTTGGGAGATGTGGACGAGGCCGTCGAGATCGCCTTCGAGCGCGATGAACGCGCCAAAGCTGGCGACCTTGCTGACGGTGCCCTTGACCTTCTGGCCGATCTTGAAGCGGTCCTCGACGGACTTCCAGGGATCCTCGGCGAGCTGTTTCAGGCCGAGCGAGATGCGCTGGTTGGCTTTGTCGATGCCGAGCACCTGGGCTTCCACGGTGTCGCCCTTCTTGACGACTTCCGAGGCGTGGGCCGGCTTGCGGGTCCAGGACATGTCGGAGACGTGAATCATGCCGTCGATGCCCTCCTCCAGCTCCACGAAGGCGCCGTAGGCGGTGGTGTTGCGCACCACGCCCTTGACCGGGCGACCCACCGGGTAGCGGAGATGGATCTCATCCCACGGGTTGGGCTCGAGGTGGCGGACGGAGAGGGAGAGCTTTTGCTCGTCCTTGCTGACGCTGATGACGATGGCCTCGATCTCCTGGCCTTCCTGGAGAACGTCGCTGGGCCGGGCGATGCGCCGGGTCCAGGACAGTTCCGAAACGTGGACAAGGCCCTCGACGCCGGGTTCCAACTGCACAAAGGCGCCGTAGGGGACGAGGCTGGTGACCTTGCCGCGGACCTTGAGGTTGACCGGGTATTTCTCGGCGATTTTGTCCCACGGATTTTCGGAGAGCTGCTTGAGGCCGAGGGAGACGCGGAGGCGTTCCTTGTCGATCTCGAGGACGAGGACCTGAAGCTCCTGGCCGACCTGCAGGAGGTCGGACGGGTGGGCAAGGCGACCCCAGGTCATGTCGGTGACGTGGAGCAGGCCGTCGAGGCCGTCGAGGTCGAGGAAGGCGCCGAACTCGGTGAGGTTCTTGACGCGGCCCTTCACTTTGGCGCCCTTCTCGAGGTGGGAGAGAAGTTTGGCGCGTTTTTCGTTACGCTCCTCCTCGATGAGCTCGCGGCGGGAAAGGACGACGTTTTTGCGGTCCTCGTTGAGTTTGACGATGCGGCACTCAATTTCCTGACCCATGAACTCGCGGAGGTTCTTCGGCGGGTTGATGTCGATCTGGGAGGAGGGGAGGAAGGCTTCGACGCCGACATCGACGGTGAGGCCGCCCTTGACCACGCCCTTGACGATGCCTTTGACGGTCTGGTTGGCCTCGCTGAGCTTGACGATTTTCTCCCAGTTCTGCTTCTGGGCGGCTTTTTGGCGGGAAAGGACGACGAGGCCGTCCTCGTTCTCGAGACGCTCGAGGAGGACCTCGATCTCGCGGCCGATGGAGAGATCGTCGGCCGGGCTGAATTCGTCGACGTCGATGGCGCCTTCGGACTTGTAGCCGATGTCGACCATAACCTCGCGGGGCCGGCGTTCAATGATGCGGCCGCGGACAATGGAGCCTTCGCGGAAATTCTGCATCGACTGGGAGAGAAGAGTTTCGAAATTGGTCATATGGTTGATTGTTTCTGGGTTGGGTCCGGGGGCTGGGAAGCGGCTCCGGAAGAGGGGCGGCTCCTTGGCCGCCGGTTTTCACTATGCGGTTAGGGGTTCATTCTCGTGTCCCCCGGAACGCTCCGGGTGAACAGACACAAGATCGAAATAGTATCCTTTCGGGGGAGGCGGGCAAGCCTGTCCTCGGGCGGTTCCGCCGGGTGGCCGAGGCGGTTTGGCCGGTTCGGGAGGGTTTGGAAGACCCCTGGGCCAACGCGAAAGCCGGGCGGTGGATGGGTCGGGCGGGGCAGAGGGTGGTCCGGGCCGGGCTGCTGGCCTGGAAAGGTGGGGGGAAGGGACTACAAGCCGACCCGAGGCGCATTGGGATTTTGGTGGTCGGCGTGGAGGGGTCATGGCCGGAGTGGCTGAAGGGGAAAAGTCCGGCCGAAATCGCCGCGCTGTGGAGATCGAAGCCGCCGCTTTGGTTATTGGAGTGCCTGCCAAATCTGCCGGCAGCCCAACTGGCCATTGAGATCGGGGCCAAGGGGCCGGTGGAGAGTCGGCGCAGCCGTGCGGATGACGAGGAGACGGTGAGGCGGACCTTGGAGCGCTGGCAGCGGCGGGGAGTGCGAACGGTGTTGGTAGTGAGGTCGGCTGGGGAGATGGCGAAGGCGGAGGTTTGGGAGCTTTGAGAACCGCGGAGGAGTACCGGGAGATCGTGCGGAAGGCGGTGACTGACACCTTGCGGAAAAAAGAACCGGTGAAGGATGAACATCGGCTGACAACCGATCTGGGGGCGGAGAGCATTGACCGGATCGACCTGACGTTCCGGTTGGAAGAGGCGGTGGAGAAGGCGCTGGATGAGAAGGTTCTCTTTGCCGAGCCGGAACCGACAGTGGCGGAACTGGCCGCGCGGCTGCAAACGATGGTGGAGGTTCGATGAAGCGGCGGGTGGTGGTGACGGGAGTGGGGGCGGTCACCGGGTATGGACTGGGGAGCCGTGCGCTTTGGAAAGGGCTGGTGTCCGGAAAGACCGCGGTCCGGCCGGTAAGTTGGGGAGGTTGGGAGTCGGCCCCGGTGCAAGTGGCGGCGCAGGTGCCGGAAAAGATTTCCGGATTCGGATGGAGAAGTTTACAAATGGCACGGCTGGCTTTGCGGGAGGCGCTTCAAGATGGATGCCCGCAAGGAGTGGGAGGTTTGTCCGCGGCGATTGGTTGGCCGGCGCCGGGTGAAACCAACGGAGTGGATCCCCTGCAGGTATTAGCGGAGGAGTTTTCGTTGAGCGGGCCGAGGGAGGAGAGTTTGGCGGCGTGTGCGGCATCGACGCAGGCCATCGGGGAGGCGTTCCGTTTGGTTCGGGATGGGGAGGTGGACTGGATGGCGGCGGGAGGAGCGGACGGGCGGACGCATCCGGGAGGTTTGCTGGGCTACGACCGGTTGGGAGCGTTGGCGCGAGGTTTTCGCGATTCGCCGGAGGAGGCGTGTCGGCCGTTTGAAAAAGGGAGAACGGGTTTTGTAGTGGGCGAAGGAGCAGCTTTTCTGGTTTTGGAGGAAAAAAATCATGCGGATAAGCGGGGCGCAAAAATTTATTCGGAGATCGGCGGGACGGCGGAGGGTTGTGATGCATTCCGGATCACCGATCCGGGGGAAGATGCGGTCGAGGCCGCTTTTTGTATGGAGTCGTGCCTCGCGGATGCGGGGGCCAAGGCGGAGGAGGTGGAAGCGGTGGTCTGTCATGGTACCGGAACGCCGGCGAACGACCGGGCCGAGGCGAAAGCCTTGCGATCGGTGTTTGGGGAGCGGCCACCGTGGGTGAATGCGCCGAAGGCGAGAATCGGGCATCTCTCGATGGCTTGCGGAGCGGTGGAGTCAGTGATCGCGGTGTTGGCCTTAAGGGAGAATTTTTTTCCGGCGACGACGGTGGATGGATGGGAGGGAGACGAGGATTGCGGGGTGCGGATGGCCCCGGCGCCCGGGGTGAAGGGAGTCCGGTCGGTGTTGAAGCCGTCGTTCGGGTTTGGCGGACAGAACGCCTGTCTGTTGTTCCGCCGGGCGGGAATTTGACCGAAGAGGCGCTGAGCCTGCGTCGCCAGACCAATGCAGGCTAAGAAACGTAGATAGTCTAGTAGTGGGCATTGGGGTCAGAGGTCAAAAAAGATGGGGTCAGAGGTCGAAAATGAGCGATCCACGGGAAGGTGGCCTGGGTGAGGCTGCCCTAGGCAAGGCTGCCCCCGGCTGGGCGGGTAACTGCAGTGCTAGGGCTGAGGCTTTGCGGTTGGATTCCTGCTGGGGAAGGGATATTTTTTTCGACCATGCCGACCTACGAGTACGTCTGTGAGAAGTGCGGGGCCCACCTGGACATTTTCCAGTCGATGAAGGATGAGGCGCTGAAGACGTGCCCGAAGGACAAGTGTCCGAAAAAGGTTTGGGGCAAGGGCAAGATCCAGCGGCAGCTGGGCACGGGGGCCGGATTCATCTTCAAGGGGAGCGGTTTTTACATCACCGACTACCGGAGCGCCGGCTACAAGAAAGCGGCCAAGGAAGCGGGTGGGGGCGGGGAGAAGAGCGGGGGAGGAGAGAAGAAGTCGTCCGACTCCTCGGGTGGCGGCAAAACCAAAGGTGGAGAGGGCAAGTCGTCCAAATCGTCGTGACCCTGCGGGGTGTGGGATTTGTCTTGGTGTTGTGTGGGTCGGGGTGTGCCGCCGGAGCGGCCACGGAGACGGCTAAGGGAAAATCGGTCAACGTCAGGATCGAGGCGGAGGATCGTCTGCAAGCGGCGCGGGTGGCGACAGCTTCAGCCGCGGCGGCTGACCTTTTCGATGAACTGACCCAGACACAGTTGCCTAAGCCTTTGGAGATTCGCGGGCGGTTGGCGGCGGGCGGGCCGGCGGTGCCGGAGGCCAAGTGGGAGTCGGCGCGGCGGGTGCGGTTGGAGGCGGATCCGGCGGCGGAGGATTTTGCGGCGGCGTGGGTTTCGGCGGTGGTGATGGCGAGAATCGGGGCGGCGGCGGGGAGTCGGGAGGGGCAGGGCTCTTACCGATGGTTGGCGGAGGGATGCACGGGCAAGGCGACGCCGGGGGAGGAGGCGATGTGGGACCGGGTGGCGGCACGGGTGGCGGACCTGGATGAGTCTTCGCTCAAAAAAATCCAAGCGTGGCCGCTGGCGGGATCGTTGGGCGAGGACCGGGTGACGAAGGGGCTGCGGCGGCTGTTGGCGGCTCGGCTGGTTTCGCGAGCGGTGGCGGCGGAGAACCGGGTGCGGCTGCAAGAGTGGGTGGCGGTGGGCTGTCCGGGAAATTTCTGGCCGGATGGTCCGGAGGTGGACGGGGCGTGGCGGCGGAGCCTAGGACAGCCGGATCTGCGCACGGGGACGTCACCGCGGACCCCGGAACAGACCGCGCGGCGGTTGCGGGAGCTGGCGATGGAGTTGGCGCGGAGCGGGGTCCGGGGCAACCCCGGGGCGGACGCGATCGGGGTGGAGTTGATGAAGCTGGAGGCCACGGCGGATCCCTTTCTCCGCCCGGCGATCTTCCGCTACCGTCAGGCCATGTTACCGGGGGAAGAGAATGAGGAGGGGAAGAAGGAGCGGGAGGCGGCTTTGCGGGATGCAGACCAGGCGGTGGAGCGTTGGCGGCGTTGGCGGGTGCAGGCGGACAAGCTTTTGGACTGGTATGAGCTGAACGACCCGGACCTCCGGTTGGGCCCGGCGCTGCGCCAGTGGGAGGAGAATTTGCCCGTGCCGAAAAAGGAAGGGCGACCGACGGGATTCGAACCCGCGACAGCCAGAACCACAATCTGGAGTTCTACCAACTGAACTACGGCCGCCATCGATGAGCAACGACAAGATACCCGCCCCGTGGGGGGCCGCCAAGCCCGCCGGTACCCTGGTGATCGCCATCACCGGGACGATCGCCGCAGGGAAGAGCACCCTGGGCAAAATCCTCGCGGAGAAGGGGTGGAAGGTGATCGACGCGGACGAGATCGTACACCGGCTCTACCGGCAGGGCGCAGAGGGCTACCGGAAACTGGTTGACGCGCTGGGGACCTCGATTTTATCGTCTTCGAAAGACTTGGACCGCGGGTTGTTGGCCGCGGCGATGATTCGGGATTCTTCCGTAACCGCCACCGTCAACCGCCTCATCCATCCGATCGTTCGCGAGACCTGGATTGCCGAAGTCGGCGAATCTCTTCGCCGCTCTCCCCACCAGCCCGTCGCCGTGGTTATCCCACTGCTCTTCGAGGCCGGGGTGGAGGAACCCTTCGACCTCCGGGTGATGGTCGGCTGCCGGGCTTCGGTGTCCCGGGAGCGGCTCCTCGCGAGGGGTCTGACGCCGGCGGCGGCGGACTTTTGGATCGCCCAGCAATGGACGGCCGAAGCCAAAGCCCAGGCCAGCGACCGGGTCTTGTGGAATGAGGGAAGCCTGGAGCTCCTGCGGGATCAGGCGGAACTGCTGGTGAACCCCGGGCGGGGTTGACCGGTTTTCCGCCCCGCGAAGGGCGAGGGCACGAGAGGACACTATTATGAACGGCGAAGGACCAGAACAACAGGGCCAGGGCAACCAGGACTACGGACAGCGGGGCGGGGACTACGGTCCGCGCAACGACTACGGACGCCAACGCTTTTTCCGGCGCCGGCGTGGGGGTGGGGGCGGAGGACGGGATCGCCGTGGCTACGGCGGCGGGGGCGGAGGCGGATACCGCGACGATTACGACTATCGGCGGATGCCCGAAGAGGGCGGCCAAGATGGCGGTGGTGGCGAAGGTGCGGGGCCGGAAGCGCCCCGGCCGACCGGACCGCTCATGCGAATGGACGATTTGCAGAATATGTCTTTCCAGGATCTCGCCGAAAAGGCGATCGAGGTCGGCGTGGAAAACCCCGGCGGCCTGCGCAAATACGAGCTGATTTTTGAAATCCTGCGCCGGCACGCGCTGAACAACGGACGGGTGGCCGGAGAGGGGATCCTGGAGATTTTGCCCGACCATTACGGTTTCCTGCGCCTGCAGGCGAATAATTACCTGGCGACCCGCGAGGATATCTACGTCCATCCCGGGCTGATCCGGAAGTACGGCCTGCGCCGGGGCGACCGGGTGAGCGGCGAGATCCGCTCGCCGGTGGACAAGGATCACTACTTCGCGCTGGCCACGGTGGACTCGGTGGGTGGCGACGACGTGGCTAAGCGCAAGGCGCCGATCCACTTCGACAATCTGACGCCGCTATTCCCCAACCGCAGGATCATCCTGGAGAATGAAAAGCTCAAGGACATGGCGATGCGAGCGTTCGACCTGATCAGTCCGGTCGGTTTCGGCCAGCGCGGACTGATCGTGGCACCGCCCCGGACGGGAAAGACCGTGTTGATGCAGAAGATCGCCAACTCGATCTCGGCCAACCACCCGAAGGCGCACCTGATCGTGCTACTCATCGACGAGCGACCGGAGGAGGTGACGGACATGGAGCGTTCGGTGAAGGGCGAGGTGATCAGTTCCACCTTCGACGAGCCGCCCGACCGGCATGTGCACGTGGCCGAGATGGTCATCGAGCGGGCCAAGCGCCTGGCCGAAAGCGGGACCGACGTGGTGATCCTATTGGACAGCATCACCCGGCTGGCCCGGGCCTACAACACGATGCAGCCGCACAGCGGCAAGATCCTCTCCGGGGGCGTGGACGCCAACGCGCTCCACAAGCCGAAGCGGTTTTTCGGGGCGGCCCGGAACATTGAAGAAGGCGGCAGCCTGACGATCATTGCCACGGCGCTCGTGGACACGGGTAGCAAGATGGACGAGGTGATCTTTGAGGAGTTCAAGGGCACCGGGAACATGGAGATCCATCTGGACCGGGCGCTTGTCGACAAGCGGGTCTATCCGGCGGTGAACATTTCCAAATCCGGCACCCGGAAAGAGGAGCTGCTGTACCACGCGGACGAGATGCCCCGCATCCACATCCTAAGGCGGGCGCTCTCCTCGTTGCCGCCAGTGGAGGCAATGGAGCTCCTGCTGGAACGGCTGAAGAAAACCAAGAACAACGTCGAGTTCCTTCTGGCGATGAACCTGAAGGAGTAGCGGCATCCCGGACATTATCGACAAGGCATGAAGGTCCTCGTCACTGGCGGAGCCGGCTACATCGGCTCCGTGTGCGTGGAGGAGCTGATCGCAGCCGGCCACGAGGTCGTGGTCTGGGACAACCTCAGCGAAGGTCACAAGGGCGCGTTGCATCCGCAGGCGGTCTTTCTGCAGGGCGACCTGCTGGAACGGGATCTGCTGATGCGGGCGGTGCAGGAGCATCAACCCGAGGCGGTCATTCATTTTGCCGGCAAGGCGCTGGTGCCGGAAAGCATGCGGGATCCCTCAATGTACTACCGGGTGAACGTAAGCGGCGGGGTGAACCTGCTGGACGCGATGGTGGCGGCGGGTTGCCGCAAAATCATCTTTTCCTCCACCTGCGCGACCTACGGACTGCCGGAGCGGGTGCCGATCGATGAAGCGACGCCGCAAAAGCCGATCAATCCCTACGGGCATTCCAAGCTGATGTTTGAGCAAATCTTGGCCTGGTATGGGCAGATTCATGGAATCGTCCCCACCTGTCTTCGATACTTTAACGCGGCGGGTGCTTCGGTGGAACGGGGGGAGCATCACCGGGTCGAGACCCATCTGATTCCCAACGTGCTTTTCACCGCTCTTGGACAAAAGCCGCACGTGGAGATGTTCGGGGAGCAGCATGCGACGCCGGATGGCACGTGTATCCGGGACTATATCCATGTCCGGGACCTGGCTTCCGCCCACATTCTGGCGCTGAACCGCGAGCAGGCGGGGTTCTTCAACGTGGGGACGGGGAACGGGTATTCGGTGCGGCAGGTGATCGAGGCGGCGAAAAAAATCACCCAAAGGGAGATTCCCGTGCAGGGCCGGCCGGCCCGGGCGGGGGACCCACCCAAGCTTGTCGCAGCCTCGCAAAAGTTACAGAGGGAGTTAGGCTGGAAGCCGGTGCATTCCAGTCTCGATCAAATTCTGGCCAGCGCCTGGGCTTGGCATCAGGCGCATCCCCGGGGTTACGCCGACTAATCCCATGAGTGCGATCCGCAAACCCAAAGCCGTTACGGTCGAACATTTTTACCGGGAACATGCCGACCGGCTGCAGCTCAAGCTGGTCACGGGGGAGCAAGGGATGGACCGGACGATCCGGGAGGGGGCGGTGAACCGAATGGGCATGGCCCTGACGGGTTTCACGAAATATTTCGCCAACCAGCGGGTGCAGCTGATCGGCAAGAGCGAGACTGCCTACTTGAACTCTCTGGCTCCTGAGGACCGGCCGAAGCGGTTCCGGGCCGTGTTGGAACGGAACATTCCTTGTGTGGTGTTCAGCCGAAACCTGAAGCCACCGACGTTTGTGGTGAAGGAGTCCAAGGAGGCGAAGGTGCCGCTCTTCATTTCGCCCATTGTGACGCCGCGGCTGGTCAATTTGATCACGCTTTGTTTGGAGGACGACTTTGCCCCATCCACGAGCGAGCATGGCAGCATGGTGGACATTATGGGCGTGGGGGTGTTGATCCGCGGGGAAAGCGGGATTGGCAAAAGCGAATGTGCCCTGGGCTTGGTGGAGCGTGGCTATTCTTTGGTGGCCGATGACATCACCCGGCTGCGTCTCATTGAAGGCAGGGAACTCATGGCATCTTCGGCTGAAGTGACGCGCACTTTTATGGAAGTGCGGGGCATCGGCATCATCAACGTGGCCTCGCTGTTTGGCGGAAAGGCCATCCGAACGGAGAAGCGCCTCGATCTGGTCGTCACTCTGATGGAATGGGACAAGGTAGGGGAAATCGAGCGCACGGGTCTAGACCAGCAGTTTTATGAAATTCTGGGTATGAAGATTCCGCACGTGAAAATCCCGATTCGCCCCGGGCGCGATCTGGCCGGGCTGGTGCAGGTGGCGGCGCTGGATCAGAAGATGAAGACGATGGGGCAGTTTTCCGCGATGGAGTTCAACGAAAAGCTGCTGACCCGGCTGAATCTGAAGGACCGCTGACCATGCCGGCGGCAGATGGATCCAAACATGGACACGAAACGGTCATCAAAAACCGGCTGGGTTTGCATGCGCGGCCGGCGGCGATGTTTGTCCGGGAGGCCAACCGGCATCAATGCGAGATCCATGTCGAGAAGGACGGGGAGACGATCAACGGAAAGAGCATCATGGGCCTGATGATGTTGGCGGCCGGGATGGGATCCCGGATCCGGATCACGGCCATGGGCCCAGGGGCGCAGGAGGCGGTCCAGTCGCTCCTGCAACTGGTGGAAAGAAAGTTCGACGAGGAGTAGTCCCGGGGGAGAGACTTCTTCTCCGTGAGCGAAGGCGAATCCTCCAACCACGGGGCGGAACTGCGCCTCACGGGGATTCCAGCCTCCCCGGGGGTGGTCAGCGGGCGGCTCGCTGTTTTTAGCAAGGAAGAAGAAGTCCGGATCCATCCGACGCCGATCCGGCCCGAGCAGATTGAGGATGAAATGCGGCGCCTCGAGGCGGCGCTGCTCAAGACCCGAGAACAGATCCAGAAAATCCGCGAGCAGCTGGCCCATTCGCTGGGAGAACAGCAGACCGATATTTTTGAAGCCCACCTGATGGTGGCGGCGGATAGCACCATTGCCGGGGCGGTGCGCCGGCAACTGGAACTGCGGAAGGTGTGCGTGGAAAGCGTCTATCAGCACGTCATCCGGGTCTACGCGCAGAGCATGAAGGAGGTGGAAGATCCCTACCTGCGGGAGCGGGCCGCCGACATCCTCGACGTGGGGCGGCGGGTGGTGCACAACCTGCTCGGGCGCAAACTGACGGATCTTTATGCGCTGGATGAGCCCAGCGTGATCCTGGCCCACGACCTGACACCCTCGGACACGGCGTTGCTGAACCGGCAACTGGCCTTGGGCTTTGCGACGGAGGCGGGCAGCGTCACGTCGCACACCGCGATCATGGCGCGGTCGTTGAACATTCCCGCGGTGGTGGGTCTGCACGAGGTGCTGGACCGTTGCGAAAGCGGGGCGGCCGTCATTCTGGACGGTTACGCCGGCCTGCTCATCGTTAACCCGACCGAGCAGACCCGGTACGAGTACGGCCAGATCGAGAAGCGCCGGCACGAGGTGGAGGTCAGCCTGGAGGCCCTGCGCGACACTCCCGGTGCCACCAAGGATGGCCGGAAGATCATTCTCTCCGCCAATGTGGAGCTGCCGGAAGACTTGCCCCTGATTGCGGAGAGTGGCGCCGAGGGCATTGGCCTGTACCGGACGGAGTTTCTGTTCCTGAACCGGGTTCATTTCCCCGGGGAGGACGAACAGACCAACATTTACCGGCAGGTGGTGGAGGCTTCCCGGCCTCATTTGGCGATCATCCGCACTTTGGATTTGGGTGGAGACAAGCTGCCGACGCACCTGGGTCTGGATCCCGAGCAGAATCCGTTCCTGGGCTGGAGGGCGATTCGGTACTGCCTGGAAAAGCCGGATGTTTTCAAGGTGCAGTTGCGGGCGATTTGTCGCTCGAATCCGGGCGGCAAGGTGCGGGTGATGTTCCCGATGATCGCGACAAGAGAAGAGCTATCCTCGGCTTTGGCGATGCTGGGCGAAGCGAGGGAGGAGTTGCGGGCGGCCGGGGTTCCCGCGGCAACTGAGGTGGAGGTGGGGGCGATGATTGAGGTGCCTTCGGCGGCGCTGATTGTGGACCGGTTGGCGCCCCTGGTGCAGTTCTTCAGCATCGGAACGAATGATCTGACCCAGTACACGCTGGCGGCGGACCGCACGAATGAGCGGGTGGCGAATCTTTACCAGCCGACCCACCCTGCGGTGCTGGGCCTGATCCGGATGGTGGTGGAGGCCGCACGGCGGCACAACATCTGGGTCGGCGTCTGCGGGGAAATGGCGGCGGACGTGGTGATGACCCCGGTCCTAGTGGGGTTGGGCGTGGATGAAATGAGCATGGGTTCGGTCGCGGTTCCGCGGGTAAAGAAGGCGGTGCAGAGCCTGAGCTTTGGGGAATGCCAAAAGCTGACGGAAGAGTTGTTGTCCCTGGATTCCGGCCTGGAGATCCACCGGCGGTTGCAGCAGGTGGCACAAGGGGCTTACCCAGAGTTGGTCAGCTGAGAGGGAAGCTAGGTAGGCCACTTGCGATGCAAGTGGCAGCCACTTTTATCAAAAGTGGCCTACCTAATCGCAAGTTTTCAAGTTTGCGCCGGAAGAACACCTGAGTCTGACCTACCCAGGGGAGGCAGAATCGGGTAAGACTTGCATCTCATGAGCGAAGAAAAATCCGCCCTGCTGGCCGTGCGACGAGAAAAGCTGCAGAAGCTGAGGGAGTTGGGGGTGGATCCATTCGGTGGCCCGTTTCCCGACACCGAAAGCACCGAGGAAATTAAAGGGAAGTGGGA
>JBILFP010000172.1:0-3285 GCA_044351535.1 Methylacidiphilales bacterium | reverse complement strand
TTTTTCCCGCCATCCGCCAGTAGCCGGTCTGCGGTTGATAGCGCCGGCCACCGCAGTCGGGGCAAGGGCGGTACGTGCGGTACCGTGCGAGCAGAATGCGGACGTGCATCTTGTAAGTCTTGGTTTCAAGCCAGCGAAAGAAGCCGCGAACCCCATACCAGTCGCCGGAGTCCCAAAGTTCCTGGAGTTCGCGGGAGGCTCCGCCCTCGCCCTCCACGACAAACTTCTGATGCTCTGCGGTGAGACGGGAAAAGGGAACATCGAGGGGAATGCGATGGCGGCGGCAGGCCTTTTCCAGGTCGCGCTGGCAATCCTCGAAGCTTTCGGTCTGCCAGGGTTTGACGACTCCGCCGGCAATAGAAAGAGATCGGTCGGGAAGGGCGAGCTGGTCGTCGATTTCCACGACGCGGCCGAAACCCCGGCAAAGGGGGCAGGCACCGACGGGATGGTTGAAGGAGAAGAGCGCCGGGGTGGGCTCGTGAAAGTCACGCTGATCGCGGGCGCAGTGGTATCGGCTGGAGTAGAGCTGAAATTTTTCGGGGTTTGCGGCCCAAGCGATGGCGGCGGTGCCTTGGCCAAACCGCAGGCAGGCGGTGAGCGCCTCGGAAATTCGGGCCCGGTTCGCTGGTGCCAGGGTGAGACGGTCCTGAATCACCGGCAGGAGAAGCTTTTCCTGAGGAGCGTGACGGAGGGCGCGGGCGAGCTTTTCCAGCCCTTTCTCCTCGTCGAGACGGATGGGTTGGCCATCCAGAAGGACGCGGCGGAAGCCTTGGCGGGCAATGAAGGCGGCGGCTTCGTCGGCGGGAGTTTTTTTGGGGAAGGGGACGCGGAAAAGGAACCACGCCTCCTGTCCGGAAAACTGTTTCAGTAAATCCTGTTGGATGGAGTGGGGGGTCCAAGGGCGAATGGGTTGGGAGCAGTCTGGGCAGGAGAGCTCTGCCAAGCGGGGGAAGAGGAGCTTCAGGTAGTCGGCGATCTCGGTCACGGTGCCGACGGTGCTGCGGGAAGAGCGCACCGGGTTGGCCTGGCCGAGGGCGATGGCCGGGGGAATGCCATCAATGCGGTCGACTTTAGGGCGATCCATCCGCTCGAGGAACTGGCGGGTGTAGGGGCTGAAGGTTTCGGCGTAGCGGCGTTGGCCCTCGGCGTAGAGGGTGTCGAAGGCGAGGGAGGATTTGCCTGAACCGGAGGGTCCGGTCAGGACGTGAAGCATCCCCAAGGGGAGATCGAACGTGAGGTTTTGGAGGTTGTTCTGCCGGGCGCCTTCGATACGGATAGAGCCAGAGGTCGCCATGGGAGGCGAAGACTAGCGGAGGATCTTGTTCCCACAAACAAGGGAACTTCCCTTTTTAGCGCGAATCTTGACGGTCAGGGCACAAACGGATTAAATACACATAGATGCGTAAAATCCTGTCATTGGCTTACTTGGCGATCTTGGTTTCTGGGGTCTCGGCCCAGGAAGACAAAAAGGAGGTTCCGGATTTCCGTCCCGCCCAAGTTGCTCCTACCACCAATGTGGTGGCCCCGTCCGCCTCAACTGCCCGCCCGCCTGATGGTATGACCAGTGATCTTCCGGTGGCCCTCGATGAGAGTGTCAGCCTGAACAAGATTTACACCTTCCGGAATGACCGAAGTCTTAAAAACACCGGAAACCCGATGCTGGATTTTGAAAAAAAATATTGGGACCACGGGGCGATCCTCAAAAAAGAGATTGAGGGTAAACAGGGGAACATTTTCGTGATCAATTGGCAGAATGACGGAACGCCTAGCGATTTTATCGTCCGGTTGGACTACCGGCAGGCCAACACCCGGGAGCGGGTGATGACGAAGACGGAGGAGTACAAGAATTTCGACGGATACGAAAAGACCGTGATCCAGGTAGTCGGGGATGACTACCTTCGCGGCGGGGTGGTGAACTCCTGGCGTATCTCGATCGTGCGCGATGGCAAGATTGTGGCGCAGGAGAAGTCCTTCATCTGGTAGGAACGAGCGGGGGTGGTCGACCCCTTGTTTCCGCCTCCCCGGGGATTTACGATTTTCCGATGGCCCTGACGTTCGACAGTGCGGAATCCAGACTCTCCGAAGAGATGGAACGGGAGCACGAGATCCGGAATCTTAAGGAGACGGTGGGGGCCCTGCGGGAAGCCCTGGAAAAGCAAAAAGCCGGCACGGCCAGTGAAGTAGCTCAGGCCGTAGCCGAGGCTCACAACGAGATTCGGGACCTGAAGGCGACGATTTCCGAGATGCGGCTGGAATTGGAGCGCCGCAAAGCGGCCGGGGAGGAGGCGGTGCAAAAGGTTCATGCCCAAGCGGCGGAGGAGGGGCGCCAACTCCAGTCGTCCGTGCAGGCCCTGCGGGATCAGTTGGAACGGGAAAGGGCGAGCCACGCGGAAGCCGGGCAACTGCAGAAGCGGACGCACCGGGATGAGACGGCGGAGCTGGAGAGGACGATCCAAACCCTCCGTGGCGAACTAGAGGTCAGTCGTGCCAAAAAGTAAAAAAAGCCCGGTCGACGGACTCTCCCTAGGGGAGGCGAAAATCCTGCTGGAGGTGGCCCGAAAGGTGGCCGACGGCAAGACCCTCGATGAACAGCTTGAGACCTTGGTGGCCTTGGTCACGGAAGCGACCGGAGCGGATCGGGGAACGCTTTTTGTCAACGATCCATCCACCCAGGAGCTTTACAGCCGGGTCACGGTGGGGGGGTTGAAGCGGGAAATCCGGATCCTCAATACCACCGGCATCGCCGGAAAGGTTTTTCAGCAAGGCAAGGGGGTGGTGGTCAAGGATGTGTACAAGGATCCCTCCTTTAATAAGACGGTGGATGAGCAGACCGGGTATCGGACGAAGTCGATCGCCTGCGCCCCGATCCGGACCGTGCGGGGGGAGGTGATCGGAGTGGTGGAAGTTTTGAACCGCAAGGGTGGCAAGGAGGCCCATTTCACCCCCAAAGATCTGAAGCTTCTGGAGGCCATGGCGACGCAGGCTTCCGTCTCCCTCCAAAGAAGTCTTCTTGTTGAACTTGCGGAAAAAGAAAAAGCCCAAGAGGCAGAGTTTCTCAGCGTGGTCTCGGAGATTTCCGGGGAGATCAAGCTGGGAAGCCTGTTGGCCAAGATCATCGGCACCATCACCCGACTCCTGCATGCCGAACGTTCCACGCTCTTTATCAACGATGAAAAAACCAATGAGCTGTACACCGAGATCGGGGAAGGGTTAGGCGCCACCCAGATCCGCTTCCCGAACCATCTGGGGATTGCTGGAACTGTTTTCACCTCCGCCCAGACGGTG
>JBILFP010000171.1:0-3300 GCA_044351535.1 Methylacidiphilales bacterium | reverse complement strand
GGCAGATCGTCCAATGTCCGCGCCGGCGCCTGGCCCAACCCCACCACCAACATTCCCTTCTGGATTCCGGCCGCCGCCGCGGGGCTGTCCTTTTCCACGCCGGCAACCAGCAGTCCCGCCCGCCCCTGATACCCCAGCTGCAGGGACTCCTCCGGCGTGCAGTTTTTTAGTTCGAGGCCAAACCGTTCCTTCAGCACCGCGGCCGCCGACCGCTCCGGCGGTGGCTTGATTTTCCCCTCCACCACCGCGATGGCCTCCTCCACCCAACGCTTCACCCGCTCTCCGGGGATGGCGAAGCCAATGTTGTCGACCGGCAGGTTCTGGGCCACCGACATCTTGGCGGAACTCAAGCCCACCAGGTTTCCCTCCGCGTCCACCAAGGGCCCACCGCTGTTGCCCGGGTTGATCGCGGCATCGGTCTGTAACAGGCCTTCCATGGTCAGATCATTGATGGTCAGCGTCCGGTCTTTCGCACTGAGAATTCCAGCGCTCACGCTGCTTTCATAGCCCACCGGATTCCCCAAAACCAAAACCGTCTGGCCGAGAAGGTTCGGCGAAAGGGTTTCCAGGCTCAGGTACGGCAGCGGCTCCTTGCTTTCGATTTTAATCAGGGCGAGATCCAGAAGGTCGTCATCGCGGAGGAGGATGGCCTCCGTGTCCTTGCCGTTGGCCAGCGTAACCTTGATTTTCAGTTTTGCCGCCCGATCCACCACGTGCTGGTTGGTGACAATGTAGCCGTTGGGACTGACGATCACCCCTGAGCCCAGATTTCGGACCGGTGTGGCGAGGATTTTGTTTCCGCGCGACATGCCCCCGCCAAAGAACCGCTCCATATAGACATCAAAAGGATCCCTCACCTCCTGGGTCACGATCCGCTCCGTGAAAATGTTCACCACCGCCGGCCGCACCTTCTCCACCGCTTTGACGATCGGCTCGTCTTGTGGGGCCATCGCGTAGCCGCATGCACAACCCACAACGATCCAAAGCCAACCGAAAGACCTCATCATCAACTGATAGGCCGTATTTCAAATCAAACAAGTTCGGCAGGGAGGGGCAATTTATCTTAAGCGCCGCTCTTCTGTGGAGCCGCGCTCGGCCGCGGCCATCCCTCAGCGTCTCTGCGTCTCTGCGGTCGAGTCAGGTTTTACCGCTGAGACGCAGAGAGCGCAGAGATTTTTTCGAAGTCCTAAATCACAAATCCCCTTGATCCCTTAACCCCCTATTCCCTGCCAGCCCATTGCCTATAACCTCCCCGCTCAGCACCTTTGGCTTAAAAACTGGGGCATTGAACATTCCGCGCACGGCTTGGCCCGGCAGAAATCCTTGTAGATCTGCAGCAGTCCTTCCCTCGCCAGATGGCTGCGGACATCCGCCGGCGGAAACGGCACTCCCAACAGGCGCACCGAGGCGGACCGAAGCAAGCCCGCGTCACCTCCCGCCGGCCAACTTTCCATGCGGTCCCCGAGTTCTGGTTCCGTTAGCTCCGCCAGAGGTGCCAAAACCTGGAACAGAAGGGCCACCGCCCGATCCGTCCCCACCAGCTTGGAGGAGGAAGATAGAATACGCCCATCCCAGGCGGCATGGTGATCCCAGAACCCATCGGAGATTGATTTAAGGATCGCGAGAAAACAGTCAGCGTTACCATTCCTAACTGATTCCACAAAGCTCTGCCAGACAACTGGATAGGAGAAAGCCGCCAGCGCGGCTAGCCTCCGGTACGGGGAATTGTTTGGCCGGGTACCCCCCAGACGCCAGGTCCCGGTAGGAAGAATATAAGGCGCCCAACCCTCTCTTTGCCGCCACCAGGCCTCCCACAGAACTCGAACCAATGGCATGGCCCGTTCGCTGACCTTGGACCGCGTCGGATCCGGGAGGAGGCCGGCCGTGCCGTAAAGAACAGCCGTTCTCTCCACGGAATCGGGGATCTTCAGCAGTTTTTGAATGGGCACTGCCCGGGCCAAGGATGCGAACGGCTCCCGGTTCTCCGCAAAGCCCAACCCCTCCGCCAGCGCCACCCAAACCGCCTGCTCATACCCCAGCGAGACCACCCGCGCCTGAGCTAAGGAACGACGTTGCCTTAGGCGGTGCCATCCCGCCTCCTCCAAAACCTCCCTCAACTTTTCGGGCGGCAGAGAAAGGAGTAACGGATGACACCGGCCCGGCTTTTCGCCGGTGAGAATTTCAGCCGGAGAGGAACGGAATAGGGAGATCAGCTCCGTGAGGGGGGCGGAAATCTGGTGCTCCAAAGCAATCTGCCGGATCCGCGGGTAGGGCGCCTCGAATTGCACCGGATCGGCCTGCCAGAAAACGTGCAGAAGCACATTTTGATAGGCCGGGTTGGTGGAATGCTCGTGGGCGGACCAGTCGGAAGAGTGGCGGTGGAGCTCCACGTCCCCGGTGAGAGTTCGCCCCTCCGAGGTGGAAAAGGTGACCCGCAGAAAATCTGGCCCGGCCCGGTGATTCCAGATGCCCGGATGATGGAGGGTGATTTCCTCCCCCGTCAGGGTGACCAGGGGATTTCGCACCAGCTGCTCAAACCAGATTCGCTGGAGGACGGACTCCGACAAAATCGGCCCCGGCTCCTCCCGCAGAAGGTTCGCCCTCACCCATCGCCGGTAGCCCAAGCCCATAAGGATTAGACCACGGAAAACGGATTTGGATGCGGTCTTTTTTACTTTCAGCCAAAAAAGTAAGGCTGGGAACTTTTCGTTTACGTTTACGCTTACCTTTACGACTAAACTTCGAGCCTCATATTTACTCTCCCCGTAAACATAAACGTAAACCTAAACGACGACCTGTTACCTGCTGCCTCCCATCTTTTTGTCTTCAACGGGCTCATAATCCGCCCAGTCCCGCTGGTCGTAATGCCACCACTCGTCCGGCACGCCGGAAAAGCCGGCGTTAAACATGATGTTGCGCAGGATCCGGGCCCTTTTGGCCGCTTCCTTGGGCACGTCGGAGAAGTCCTCGTCCGCCTTCTCGTTGAATTCGTCGAAGCCGCTGGGCATTTCGAGAATCCTGCCGTCCTTGTCGGCCAAGGAGACGTCCACACTGGTCCCCCGACGATGCCGGCTGATCTTGGAGGGTGGAGTTAGGAACTTTCCGTCCGGTTTGGCTTTCCAGAGCGCTCTTTGGGCGAAAGCCGGCCGCCATGCGTCCCAGATCACCAACCGATAACCCTCCTCCTGCAGATCCCGAGCCACGCGACGGAGTTTTCGGATCGTCTCTTTCCGCAGGTAGGCCTTGGCTTCGGGATAAAGGACCTTTCCTGTGATGTTGTTCGTCGTGGCATAGCGCAGA
>JBILFP010000170.1:0-3307 GCA_044351535.1 Methylacidiphilales bacterium | reverse complement strand
AGGATGAGGATGAGGATTAGGCCGGACGAAAAATGGATGAGGATGGCTATTGAGTTGGCCAAGAGGGCGGGAGAAGGGACGAGACCGAATCCGCGGGTTGGGGCGGTGGTGGTGAAAGGTGGAAAGATGGTGGGGGCAGGGTTTCACCGAAGAGCTGGCCAGCCCCATGCGGAAGCGATTGCCATTCACCAAGCGGGAAGCAGCGCGAAGGGCGCGGATCTCTACGTAACCATGGAGCCATGCTCAACCCATGGGCGGACGCCGCCCTGCACGGGGGCGATCCGGCGGGCGGGAATCAAAAGGGTGATTTATGGATCGAGCGACGTGGATCCGAGAAACGCAGTGAGATCAGAGAGAGTGCTCAAACAAGCAGGAATCCAGGTGGTGAGGGGGGTTTTGAAGCGGGAATGTGACCCGTTGAACGAGGATTACTTTTTTTGGACCCGATCCCAGCAACCCTGGGTGATCCTGAAGTTGGCGATGACGTTGGATGGATCTTTAGCGGTGCCGGGGCGGAGATGGATCACCGGCGCGGCGGCACGGGCAGAAGTGCAGAAGATTCGGGCGGGTTGTGATGCGATTCTGGTAGGGGCGGAAACGTTGAGAAAAGACAATCCGCGGCTGACGGTGCGGATCGGAACGGGTCGGCCCCAGCCATGGCGCGCCGTAGTCACGAAATCGGGAAAGTTGCCGATTCGGGCAGGAATTTTCACCGACTTGCACCGTGAGCGGACGGTGATTTATCCAAATCGGTCCTGGGAAAGCGTCCTCCAGGATCTTTACCAGCGGGGGGTGAGGAGGTTGCTGGTGGAGGGGGGAGCCAAAACAGCCGAGGGGCTGATGGCTTCCGGGAAAGTGAATGAGGTGACCCTGTTTTTCGCGCCGGAAACGGTCGAGCGGGGCCAGCCTCGGGTTACCGATTGGGCTGGTTGGCGGTGGGAAAGGGCAGCCGTTTTCCCAGCGGGCCGGGACCTTTGCTTGCGTGGGACCTTGAAAGGGGCGAACTAAGGTTATGTTCACGGGCATTGTCGAGGAGGCGGGGGTGGTGAAAGCGGTGACCCCGCGGGGAAAGGGGTGGAGCCTGGAGGTGGAGGCCGGGGCGGTAGCCAAGGACGCCAAGACCGGGGACAGCATTGCGGTGAACGGGTGTTGTCTGACCGTGACGGAGGTGAAGGGAAGCCGTCTGACCTTCGACCTCTTGGATGAGACGCGGGCCAAAACCAACCTGAAGGGCGTGCAGGCGGGATCGCGGGTGAATTTGGAAGGATCCCTTCGCGCGGATGGCAAGGTGGGGGGACACTTTGTGACGGGTCACATCGAGGCCACGGCCAAGGTGACGAAATGGAGCCGGGCCGGGCAGGACTGGGAGCTGGAGGCGGAGGTTCCCGCCGGGATGGAGCGCTATGTGGTGCCCAAGGGATGTGTGGCGCTGGACGGGATCAGCCTGACGATCGGAAGGGTGGAGGGCAGGAGATTCAATGTGTGGATCATCCCGCACACCTATGGGGTGACGACATTGAAAGACCGGAAAGAGGGGGATGAACTCAATCTGGAGTGCGACCTGCTGGCCAAGTATGTTGAGAAGGTGAACCGAGAGTCCCGATGAGCGCCATGGATCCCCAGATGGAAAAGCTGCTGGTGCTGCAGGAGCGGGAGCAAAGGAAGATGCGGTTGGACCGGGAGTTGGGGGCGTGGCCCACGGAAATGAAGGCTTTAGAGTCGAAAAAAGCGGAGATCCGGGCTTTGGCAGAGCGAAAAAAACAGGAAGCCCAGCAGACGGAGGTGGAGCGCAAGAAGCTGGAGCTGGAGGCGGAGTCACACCGTTCGAAGGTGGCCCGCTACAAGATCCAGCAGTTTGAGACCCGGAAGAACGAGGAGTTTCAGGCGCTGGGCACGGAGATCCAAAGGGAAGAGAAGGAGATTCAGGAGATCGAGGACAAGGAACTGGAGCTGATGGATGCGGGGGAGAGGGCCAAAAAAGCAGCGGCGGCCGAAGCGGAAGCCGCCAAAGGAAAAGAGGCCGAGGTGGCAGCCAAGGAGGCGGATCTGGCCAAGAAGAAGGGAGAGCTGGAGGCGCGGTTGACGGAGTTGTTGAAGGAAATCGAGACCTTGGCGGCCGGGGTGGAGGAGGGGCTGCTGGCGAAATACCGAAGGATTTTAACGAACAAGAAGGACGCGGCGATTGTGCCGGTGGTCCACGGGACGAACTGCGGGGGTTGTCATATGAAGCTGACGCAGGGATCGGTGCTGGCGGCCAAGGGCGGCAAGGCCGGGGCGGTGTGCGAGAATTGCGGGCGATTGCTTTTTTGGCCGGCGGCGTAAGCGGAGCTTACGCGAACTCTAAACTAGGATGAGATTACTAACTTGGTAGGGGCGGTTGTCCCAACCGCCCTTCTGCCACCTTCCAATTCGGTCCGTTGGGGACAACGGACCCTACCAAGCAAAAAACGTCAATTACCGGTCGGTTTCGCGGGGGTCGAGGTCGGCGGTGGCGCGGAGGCTATCCTGTTTCCCGTGATTTCTGAGGACGCGGGCGAGGCACCAGACCAGAAACCCGGTGGTTCCGCCGACCGAAGCGACGAGGATGATCCAGCCATATAGGCTCATCCGGACCTCCTTTCGCGGGCGTTCCAGGTGCGCACGGCCCGGGCGATGAGCAGAAGGAAAAGGACGGTCACCGCTAGGACAAAGACCAGGGCGATGCGGACGGAGGGCTGGGTCTGGATGGCCTGCCAGTTGGAGGCCCAGGACTGGTGGAGCCAAAGGATGAAGACGGTGAGGAGAAACACAGGAGAAACGTAGCGGATCACGAAATCGAAAATCCGGGGGATGGGCAGGAGGGCGCCCCGTTCCAGTTCCTCCCGGCCACGCTTGGGGCCCAGGACCCAGCCGTAAAGAAGGGTTTGGACGGTGGCGAGGACGAAGATGCAGAAGCTGCCAACCCAGAAGTCCATAGCGTCGAGGGCGGCCAGATCCTTGGTGAACCAGACGACGATGCCGGTTCCCATGAGGGTGATAAAACCGAGCAGGCTGACGGAACCGCGTCGGTCGAGGCCCAGGCCCTCTTCAAAGAAAGCAATGGCGGGTTGGAGCATGGAGAGGGAACTGGTGATGGCGGCGATGAAGAGGAGAAAGAACCAAAGGAAGCCAAAGAGTTGGCCGGCGGGCATCCGATCGAATACCAAGGGAAGGGTTTGGAAGCCGAGGCCGAAGGTGCCTCCCACGGCTCCCGCGGCCCCGAGGAAGAGAAACGCCGCGGGAATGGTGATCAGGCCCCCCAGGCTGACCTCACAAAATTCGTTGCCGG
>JBILFP010000169.1:0-3328 GCA_044351535.1 Methylacidiphilales bacterium | reverse complement strand
GTCAGTGGTGACTGCGAGGATCACGCCATCGCCAAATACTATGCCCTGCAGAAGCTGGGCTTTACCCAGGATGAGCTCCGCATCCTTGTGGTGAAGGACCTCAACCTGGGGGTCGGCCACGCCATCCTCGGGGTCATCACCGGCGGACAGTGCTTCATCCTCGACAACCAGATCAAGAGCGTCTGGACCGCCGACAAGATCCAACATTACAAACCGATCTACGCCATCAACGAGACCGCCTGGTGGCAGTTCGTCCCCGCGGGCCAAGCCGTGCCTGGAGCCGACGCCGGGGCCGGGGGTGGCGGTGGTGGCGGTGCTGACCAAGGCGACTAAATCATCTTCGCGGGCTTTTCGATCGCCTTGCCCGAAGGCAAGCTAACGCCCCCATGCCCGAACTCGCTCCAGCCTACGACCCCTCCAAAGTGGAGGATCGCCTCTACCGTCAGTGGACGGAGCGGGGCGACTACCGGGCCAACCCCGCTTCTACCAAGCCCGCCTTCTCCATCGTCATCCCTCCTCCCAACGTCACCGGCATCCTCACCCTCGGCCACGTTCTCAACAACACCCTCCAGGACATCCTCGCCCGCCGCGCACGGCTCCAGGGCATGGAGGTCCTCTGGCTTCCGGGCACCGACCACGCCGGCATCGCCACCCAAACCGTAGTCGAACGCACCCTCAAGAAAGAAGGAAAAATCAAACACCGCGATGACCTGGGCCGCGAAGAGTTCTTGAAGCAGGTCTGGCAGTGGAAAGACAAGCACGGCGGGATCATCATCCAGCAGCTGAAAAAACTCGGTGCCTCCTGCGACTGGTCCCGTGAGCGCTTCACCATGGATCCCGCCTATTCCGCCTGCGTCCAGCAGGTCTTTGTCGACCTCCATAAAAAAGGCCTCATTTACCGCGGCCGTCGCATGGTGAACTGGTGCCCCGTCTCCCGCACCGCCCTCTCGGACGAGGAAGTCATCATGAAGGAGCAGAAGGGTCAGCTTTGGCACTTCAAGGTGGCCGTGGATGGCGAGAAAGACCGCTTCCTCACCATCGCCACCACCCGGCCCGAGACCATCCCGGGCGATACCGCCGTGGCCGTCAACCCGAAGGATCCCCGGTACGCTTCGCTAATCGGTAAATTTGCGATCCGCCCCCTACCCCCGGAACAGCCCGAATCCCAACGCCGGATTCCCATTGTCGGCGACAACCACGTGGAGATGGAGTTCGGCACCGGCGTCCTCAAGGTGACCCCCGCCCACGACCCGGCCGACTTTGCCATCGGCCAACGCCACCAGCTGTCCGCCATCGAGGTGATCGACGAAACCGGCCACATGAACGAAGCCGCTGGAAAACAACTGGCGAGTCTGGATCGGATCAAGGCCCGCGCCGTCGCCGCCGACCAACTTCGCGAGCTGGGCCTTTTGGAAAAGGAAGAGCCCTACACCAACCAAGTCGGGTTCAGCGAACGGGCCGACGTTCCCGTGGAGCCCCGCCTGTCCGAACAGTGGTTCCTGAAATATCCCAGCGCCGCCAAATCCCGCGAAGTGGTGGCCTCAGGCAAAATGCGGTTTTTCCCCGACCGTTGGACCAAGGTGTACGACCACTGGATGGAAAACCTGCAGGACTGGTGCATCAGCCGCCAACTCTGGTGGGGGCACCGCATCCCCGTCTGGTATCGGGGGGATGAAGTCCGCTGCCAGGTCGAATCGCCGGGAGCCGGATGGACCCAGGATCCCGACGTCCTCGACACCTGGTTCTCCTCCTGGCTCTGGCCCTTCGCCACCATGGGCTGGCCGGAAAAAACGCCGGATCTAAAAAAGTTTTACCCCACGACCGACCTGGTCACTGGTCCCGACATCATCTTTTTCTGGGTCGCCCGTATGATCATGGCCGGTTTCGAATACATGGGGGAACTCCCCTTCCGGAACGTCTACTTCACCGGCCTGATCCGCGATGCCAAGGGCCGGAAACTTTCCAAGTCGCTCGGCAACTCCCCCGATCCGCTCGACCTGATCGCCAAATACGGGGCCGACGGCCTGCGCTTTGGCCTTCTCCGCATCGCCCCGCAGGGCCTCGACATCCGCTACGACGAAAAGCAGATCGAGGAAGGGCGGAACTTTGCCAACAAGCTCTGGAATGCCTGCCGCTTCCGCCAGCAGCAGGGCCCCTGCGATCCCTCAGCCGATCCCGCCAAACATCCGCTCACCCCTTTCAGCGAACATCTGCTGGCCGAACTGGACGTGCTCGAAAAAGGGCTGGAGAAAATGTACGCGGGCTACGAGTTCAGCCAGATCGCCCAAGCCCTGTACGGCTTTGTCTGGGACGAGTTCTGCGCCCGCTTTATCGAAACGGCCAAGGCCGACTTTGCCGACACCGCCTCTCCTACCCGCCCCGGCACCCTCGCTACAGCCGATTTCGTCCTCTCGCGCATCCTGCGCTACCTCCACCCCTACATGCCCTTCATCACCGAGGAGCTCTGGCTCACGCTGGGCCTGGGCAAAGAGAGCATTCAGTTTTCCGGTTGGCCGAAACCCGGCCAAATTCGTTGGAATTCCACCAACGCCAAAAAGGCCGAGGCCTGCTATGCCACCGCTGAGGCAGGCCGCCGGCTCCGCGGAGAGTTCGGCCTTTCCGGCTCGTCCAAATTGAAATACTTGCTGGTCGCCAAAACACCCTCCACTCCCGAGGACCTGCGCACGCTGGCCAAGCTCCTGCAATCCGGATCTGTGGAGACCGTTACCCAGGCACCCAAGGCACCCATGACCCCTACCCCGTGGGGAGACCTATATCTCCCGCTCGAAGGCCTGCTCGATCCAGCCAAGGAAACCGCCCGCCTGGAAAAGGAGATTGCCGCCGCCGAGGCCGCCCGCGCCCGCGAGGCCGCCAAGCTGGCCGACCCCAAAATGGCCTCCAAGGCTCCTCCGGAAAAGGTGGAGGAGTGGAGACGGATCGAGCGGGAATCCGGGGAAAAAATCGCCAGGCTGCGCGAGCAGCTCAAACTTTTCACAACTTAATCGAACCCGGCCTCTTTTCCTCTCGGCAGGACCCGCCCCGCGAGGTTCGATTCTCCCTTCATGGAAAAAGGCCACACCATCCCCATCCTCGGTCAAGGGTACGTCCGTTACATCGACCACCTCGGCACGGATCTGCGCATCGTCGAGGCGGCCCGCATTTCCTACAAAAGCCCGAGCAAAGGGGAGGACCAGGATAAGAAGCTCCTTCTCTATCTCTACAAGCACCGGCACACGAGCCCCTTTGAGCAGTGCTCCGTCACCTACAACATTAAGATGCCCATTTTCATCATGCGGCAGTTTGTCCGGCACCGGACCTTCCGCCTCAA
>JBILFP010000168.1:0-3365 GCA_044351535.1 Methylacidiphilales bacterium | reverse complement strand
CCCTCGCAAGCTCCGTCAACCGACTCCCCGTCATCTCCTCCGCCTGCCGTAAAATCCCGCTTCTTTGGGCCTGCAGTTTTGCCTCCTCCGACAGCTTGGCCATGGCCGCCGCCCGGTCCGCATCGGTCACCTTGTTCCACCAACCGTCGTCGTCGATGTAGCTCGGCGCCCCCACCGGGCTGACCGCCAAAATCTCCGCCGGCGGCAAGCAAGCCGTCGCCTCACCCGGGCCTGGCCCCATCTCGATCCAAAACGGCTTCTCCAGGTCGAACCCCGCCTTCACCAAATACTCCTGCCCCAAACGGATCGTCTTTTTGCTCCCCATCCACTGATGCTCCCAGTCGTACTCCACTTTGATTTTTTTCTCCGCCACCACGATCTCCGTCCGCGCCGAAGTCTGGCCCCACGTCACCTTCGTACCCTCCCGCACCTCCGGCCGCACATGCAGTAAGTCCACAAAGATCTCCGTAACGCCCTCCCGTACCCCCTGCACCGTCCGCGCCGCCATCCGCCCCGGCAGGTCCAGACACGCCCGCACCCCGATCCCCACCGTGATGATCAATCCCAGGAACAGCGCGACCGCGCTCAGCCCCTTTTTCAAACTAAAAACTTAACCCTCCATCGGTGACGGCCCCATGCGAGGCGTCCTGCGCAAGAAAGGCGAACTTCGCCAACACCCCCCGCGTGTATTTCGGCTTCGGCCGCTTCCACGACTTCGCCCGGCGCTTCAGCTCCGCGGCTGGCACGAGCAGGCTCATCTGCTTCGCCTTCGCGTCGATCACGATCCGGTCCCCGTTCTTCACCAGCGCCAACGGTCCGCCGTCGTACGCCTCCGGCGTGATGTGCCCCACCACAAACCCGTGCGTCCCGCCGGAAAACCTTCCGTCCGTGATCAGCGCCACGTCCTTGCCGAGACCCTCGCCCATGATCGCACTCGTCGGCGCCAGCATCTCCCGCATCCCCGGCCCCCCACGTGGGCCCTCGTACCGAATCACCACCACGTCTCCCTTCACCACTTTACCCGCCAGGATCGCCTTCATCGCTTCCTCCTCCCCTCCGTACACCTTCGCCTTGCCCTCGAACCTCTCCCCTTCCTTGCCGCTGATCTTCGCCACCGCCCCGCCTGGCGCCAGGTTGCCGCGCAGAATGACCAGATGGCCCGTCTTCTTGATGGGATCGCTGAACGGCCGGATGATCTCCTGACCCGAGGGGTAGTCTCCGCAGTTCCTTAAATTCTCCTCCAGCGTCTTGCCCGTCACGGTCATGCAGTCGCCGTGGAGCAGACCCTTCTCCAACAACCGCTTCATCAGCGGAACCAGCCCGCCGATCTTCACCAGCTCCGACATCACGAACCGACCGCTCGGCTTCAGGTCCGCCAACACCGGCACCCGCTTGCCGATCTTGTTGAAGTCTTCGATCTCCAGCTTGATCCCGGCCGTGTGGGCGATGGCCAAAAAGTGCAGCACCGCATTCGTCGATCCCCCCAGCGCGGTGATCACCGTGATCGCGTTCTCCAGCGATTTGCGCGTGACGATGTCCAGCGGACGGATTCCCTTCTCCAGCACCCCATAGGCCGCCCGCCCCGCCGCCCGCGAATCCGCCCGTTTTTCCGGCGAGACTGCCGCCATCGCTGAGCTGTTCGGTAGGCTTAAACCCATGGCCTCGATCGCGCTGGCCATCGTGTTGGCCGTGTACATCCCGCCGCACGAACCCGGTCCGGGGATTGCACACCGCTCGATCTGGCCCAGCTGCTCGTCGTTGATCTTTCCCTTCGCCCGCTGCCCCACCGCCTCAAAGACGCTCACAATGTCCAAATTCTTGTTGTAGAGGCATCCCGGCAGGATGGTCCCGCCATAGACAAAGATCGAAGGACGGTTCAGGCGTAGCATGGCGATCACACAACCCGGCATGTTCTTGTCGCAGCCGCCCAGGGTCACCAGTGCGTCAAAACCCTCGCACCCCGCCACCGTCTCGATCGAGTCTGCAATCACCTCGCGGGAGACCAGGGAGTACTTCATTCCCTCCGATCCCATGGAGATACCGTCGGAAATGGTGATGGTGTTGAAAATAAGGGCCTTTCCGCCCGCCTCGTTTGCACCCTCGGCCGCCTCGCGGGCCAGCTCGTCGATATGGATGTTGCAGGGGGTTACCTGACTCCAGGTGGAGGCGATCCCGATCTGCGGCTTGCGGAAATCGTCCGGCTGGAACCCGACCGCGTGTAGCATCGCCCGGGTCGGCGCCCTTTCCGGCCCGTCGACCAAAGGCCCCGAAAACTGCCTCATCCCCCCGCCGGTCTTCTTGCCCTTCATCGGGGAGATTGTGCCAAGAAACCTTACGCCCTCAAGCTTGGTAGGGATGACCAGTCCCGTATGGGCTGGTCGTCCGATGGAAAGATTTAAGCCTGATTCCTTTTTCTTTAAATCAGTCGAGCACCCAGCTGCTCGGCCCTACCTGCCCCCAAAGTTCCTCATCCTCATCCGCCCACGTGCGGGCACCCCCGGTTTACGGATTCTGATACGTCGCCTTCAGCCGCAGGAACTTTCGCTGATCCGATCCTTGAGGTGTCCTAAACTCCTGCACCTGGTTCACGCCCGGCGTGGCCTGTGTCTGGTCCGCGCTGGCGGCGGGCTGAATACTATTCGAAGTCCAGCTCGTGTTGGTGAGGTTGGTCGTGTGCTCGCTCCAAACCGTCAGATTGGCGTCATTGGTGCGGATGATTTCCCGCAGGACAAGGTAGTCGATGCCGCTGACGTTGCTCAGGCTGGCCGTGCCGAAGTTGGTCTGGGCCGCGGAGGCACTGTAGGAGGCGTTCCCGCCAAAGGCGTACTGGAGCAGCGCGTTGGAGTAGGCCGCCGTGCCGACGACCGGCAGGACTCCCCCACCCCAAGTGGCAAAGCCCGAAGCATTCCCTCCTCCTCCACCTCCGCCGCCGCCCCCTCCGCTAAATACCAAGCCCGTCACGCTCACGGTGGAGGTATTGACGGCGCCACCCGTGGCACTGAGGGTGGTACTGACATTCGTGATATTGCCCACCAAGCTTCCCGCCGGGGCGTTGGAAGCCAACTGGACATAGATCGGAACATTTCCGATGACTTGGCCAGCCGACCCCGAGTACGCGGTACCGCTGGCAGTGACCGTCAGGGTATTCGCCCATCCGGAATTTGTGTTGGTGGAGACCACGAAACCGCTGGGCGCACTCACCGTCACTGAGGCCACGCCGTCACCATTGGTGGCAAGGTTGACCCCGCCCAGCCAGTAGCCGGTTGGACCAGAAGCCGCACCCTGCGTGGTCGTCAAGGCGGGTAGCGCCGCCGGGGTGGCCCACACGGTGGGGGTGTAGGTGGCCGGATCATCGTTGGAAAAGA
>JBILFP010000167.1:0-3403 GCA_044351535.1 Methylacidiphilales bacterium | reverse complement strand
GTCCTGGACGAATTCAAAAACTTGGCGGTTTCCACCGAGGCCCTCAAGACCCAGATGGAGGTGTTGAGTTCACCCTTGGTGTCCCTGAATGCCGAGGAGGAGAACATGCTGAAGGTGTCGGCACCCAGCCTGGTTGCCCCGGAGCCGGCCGCGCCCGCGGCTCAAGGCCCCGGAGCCGCGGCCACCCTGAGCAGTGCCGCTGAGAAACCGTCCGGCCCGGAGACCTACTCGGAAAAGCCCCGCATTCCCGAGGAATTCAAAGACACGGCCGCCAAAGCCACCGCCCTCTACAACGAAAAGAAGTTTGATGAAGCCGCCGCGGCGTATCAGGAAATCCTCAACAAATACCCGCAATCCATCTACGCGCTCTCGAACCTCGGCGTGGTCCGCTTCCAACAGCAGAAATATCCCGAGGCCGAAAAGGCGCTGCGCGAGGCCATCCGGGTGGCTCCCAACGACGCCTTCTCCCACTCCGTCCTCGGCATTGTGCTGGTTCAGCAGGAGAAATATGACGACGCCATCCAAGTGCTCAGCCGGGCCGTGGCGCTGGACCCCAACGACGCCAAAACCCGCAACTACCTGGGGATTTCCTCCTCCCGTAAGGGCCTGCAGGAGGCCGCCGAGCAGGAGTGCCGCAAGGCGATCGAACTGGATGACAGCTACGGGGACGCCCACTTCAACTTGGCTGTGATTTACGCGACGCAAACCCCACCCGCCAAGGAGCTGGCCAAGCGCCATTATAACCGGGCGCTGGAACTCGGGGTGCCCAAAGACGAGGAGCTCGAGAAGCTCATCAACTAAAGACCGGCGCCGCCGCCGCCCGGTCTTTTTCGTTTCCGTTTAAGAAAAGCTCAATTCAGAAGACGGCCGGTTTCTTGCTTTTTCGACTCACCTACAACCTAAACCGTGGCCGAGGAGCCGGTCTTCGGCAGACGAATCTCAACCTTGGTGCCCCGGCCGGGCTTCGACTGCACCCGAACCGAACCGCCGTGGGCCTCCACGGTGCGCCGAACTAGGGCCAGGCCCAGCCCGGTCCCGCCGGGACGACGGGTCAGGAAAGGCTCGAACAACCGCGCCGCCACCTCCTTTTCCATGCCAGATCCCGAATCTGCGACCGCCAAAATCACCTCTTCCCTGGAAGCCCTCACCTCCATCCGTAGTTCTCCCCCGTCTTTCATTGCCTCCATCGCGTTGAGCACCAGATTCAGGAACGCCTGCTCGAGAAGCGGACGATCCCCGCGGATGCGGGCGAGTCCCGGCGAGGAAAGCTTGAGAACCCCCCGAACCCGCGCGGAGGCAAGTTTGGTTCGGGTGAGTAGGGCCACCTCCTGCACAACTTCCGCCGCATCCAATTCCTTCATTTCCGGATCCGCCGAACGCGCCAGGTTGAGGACGCGGTCGAGAATGGTGTTCATCTGCCCCAGCTTGGCCTCGATCAGCTGCAAGTCCCGGGCCTGAGGCTCCGAGACCGCCAGCCCCCGCACCGCCGTGTGCCAAAGCATCCGCACCACCGCCAGCGGGTTGCGCACTTCATGGGCCACCTCCGCCGCGAGCATCCCCAGCGAGGAGAGACGCTCCCGATTCCTTAACTCTTCCTCCGTCTGATCCAGCCGGGAGGCGAGTCGGGCCCGCCCAAGGGCGGCGGCCGCCAAACCCGCCAATCCCGCCAGCAGCCGGATCTCCGCATCGGAAAACCGGCGTGGCTGGCGCGTCCCGACGCAAAGGGCCCCGAGGCCCTGGTGCTGGTCGGCCAGCGGCACGACAGCGAGGGAAGCCACTCCCTCTTCCCGCAGCCGCTCCGCATGCAGGTCCAGCCCTCCCTCCTCCACCCGCGCCAAGGTGAAAGGCCTTTTTTTTCCCACCACATACCCCAATACCGTCTCGGCCACGGGCAAGGGGGGCTGCAACCGGTATTTTCGCGAGGCTCCCAGACAAATCTCCAGGCCGAGGTGCTGCTTTCCCGGATCCAAAAGGAAAATCGAGGCGAGCTGGGCCCCGCAGAGCCGCTGCGACTCGCGCGCCACCCGCTGCAGGATGGCCGGCACCGTCTCCTCCGCACCCACCGCCGCCCCCACTTCGGCCAAGGCGGCCGAGCGCTCCCCTTCCTCCCGCGTTCCCGCCACCTGCCATGCCAACGCCATCCAGCCGCCGGCCTCCCGAGCCAGATTCGCCAGCTCCTGTTCCTGCCCCTCGCGGAAAAAGTTTTTCTTCCGGGTTCCCACCGCCAACACCCCGATCATTTTTTCCCCGTCGATGAGCGGTGCCGCCATTTCGCTGCCTCGGGGACCCAAGGCATGTTGACTGGTCTTCACATCGGCCCGGGCCGCCACGCCCCGGCTAGCCACCCAGCCGACCAAGCCCTGGCCCAACCGCCAACGCCGCCGGCGCGCGGCGGAAGCGATTCCAGCAGCGGCCTCCACCTCCAAATCGCCGAGATTAGGATTCAATAGAAACAGGGCGGCCCGCTCGACCGAAAAACGATGCCGCACACCCTCCACGAGACGGCGGCTGAGCTTGCCCGCATCGAGCAAATCCGGCGGAAGGACCCTGAGCGGTTCCGCCTTCAACGGCTAACCACTTCCTTGGTTTTTTGGAGCAGCCGCTGCTGAGCCTCCGGATCCGCGACCGCCTGCCCTTCCCGAGTCAGCAGACTGAAGGTGTCCAAGGCCGCCCCTTTTTCCGTGGTGATCCTGGCCACCCCGATCTGCATCCCCTCATCCGCGATCGCCCCGGTCAACGCATGCAGAAGTCCCACCCGGTCCGGTGCCTGGACATGCAACAGGGTCCGCCCGGGCTCGCTTTCTGTGTCGATCCGTAGAGAAGCGGGAAATTCCGCCTCTCCAATCGCCTTCTGCCACATGGTCGGACCCTGACCCGAGAGCTTTTCCCCCAGGGGATCGGCCGTGCTCTGCAGGGATTCGGTTAAATTTTTTTCAAACGTTTCCCGGTCTACCCGGTGACTGACCGGTTCCAGTCGCTCGCCACAGACCCGGAAGGTGTCGATCACCACATCGTCCGAACGGGTGAACACATCCGCACTGAGAATGTTGCATCCCGCCACCGCGAAACTACCCGCGATCTTGCTGAACAACCTCTCCCGGTCCCAGGTCACGACGATCACCTCCGTATGTCCTTCCTCAGGGTGATCCCTCCACTCCACCAAGGGAACGAGGGCATCCGCTCCCTCCACCCGTTCGGCAAAAAAGCGGTGCACCGCCCGGACATGCCGGGCGATCAAGGCGGCGGGACATTGCCGAAGATAGGAAGAGCCCATGCCCGCCAGATGCTGTTCCACGGCCTCGTGGGAAAATTCCCCGGCCAGCTCCACCTGCACCTGCTGGGCCCTGCCTTTTTTTTCCTCCTCCTCGGCACGCAGAAACTCCTCCTCGCCCGCGAGCATCCG
>JBILFP010000166.1:0-3431 GCA_044351535.1 Methylacidiphilales bacterium | reverse complement strand
AGGGGTAGTTCCAGATTGAGATTTTGAATGGTCCGGATGTGGGCCCCCTTGATTTTCAGCCAAGGATCGGAAGGTTTGACCGGACGGCGTTGGCCTCGGCTGGGATGGCGGATAGGGGAGCCGATCAGCCGGGCGGTGGCGGAGGCATCATTTTTGCCGATCTGTTTCCAAGTGCCCTGGGCCACAATCTCGCCGCCATGGACGCCGGCGCCGGGGCCAAGGTCGAGAATGTGGTCGGCGGCCCGCATGGTGTCCTCGTCATGCTCCACGACCACCAGGGAGTTGCCGCGGTCGCGAAGGTTTTTCAGGATTCCCAAAAGCTTTTCGTTGTCACGTGGGTGAAGGCCAATGGTGGGCTCGTCGAGGACGTAGAGAACCCCCTGCAGGTTGGAGCCAAGCTGGGCAGCCAGGCGGATCCGCTGGGATTCACCGCCAGACAGGGTGGGAGCGGAACGGTCGAGGTTCAGGTAGTCGAGGCCCACGTGAGCAAGGAAGTGGAGGCGTTGTTCAATTTCCGGGCGGATGTCCCGAACGATGGCGGCGTCACGGCCGGAAAAGCGCAGTTTGGAAAAGAAGTCCCCGAATTCCCGAACGGACATGGCATTGATGGCGGGCACGGGTCGGCCGGCAAAGCGGACGGCCCGCGCGACCGGGTTGAGCCGGGCTCCTTGGCAGGTGGGGCAGGGCAGAAGCTGGTTCTCCTCCAGTTGCTCCCGCGCCAGTTCCAACTCCTGTTCCTTCTCCGCCTCGTCCTCAGACTTGGGTTCGGGCGGTTCGGCAAAAACGGTGCCGTAGCCCTGGCACTCCGAACACCAACCATGGGGGCTGTTGAACGAAAACAGCCGCGGGTCCAGTTCATCGAAGGAGCGGTTCGTTCCCGGACAGAAGAGATGGTGGCTGTGGATGGTGGATTCGCCGTGGTGATCGACCGCGTAGAGGGTGCCTTTTCCCAAGGTCAGGGTTTGGGAGACCAATGCGGGTAAATCCTTTTGCCGAGAGTTGACCTGGGCAACCAAGACTTCGATCTGGTGTTCGCGATAGCGGTCGAGGGGCTGAAATTTGGATGGTTCGATCCATTTCCCGTCGACCCGCAGCAGGGAGAATCCCTTTTTCTGGGCCCAGCGGGCGACTTCGGTGTGGAAACCCTTGCGACCCCGGATGAGCGGGGCCAGGAGGCTGAGGTTTTTGGCGGAGCGGAGCTGGGTGCGGATCCGTTTAACGATGTCCGCGGAAGTCTGGCGGATCGCCGGCTCGCCGGTGTCGGGATCGTGCTGGACGCCGAGCTTGGCGTAGAGCAGACGAAGGAACTGATAGAGTTCGGTGACCGTGGCGACGGTGGATTTCCGGCCCCCGCGGGTGGTGCGCTGCTCGATCGCCACGGAGGGAGGAAGGCCAGAGATGGAGTCGACGTCCGGCTTCTCCATCTGCTCGACAAACTGGCGGGCATAGGTGTTCAGGCAGTCGAGATAGCGGCGTTGGCCCTCCGAGAAGAGCAGGTCGAAGGCGAGGGTGGACTTGCCGGAACCCGAAAGGCCGGTGACCACGACCATTTTATCCCGGGGAATGGAGACATTCAGATTCTTGAGGTTGTGATGACGGGCACCACGCACGGTGATCTCCGTGGCCGGGCCGTGCCCGTTGCGTGTCTCCACCGGTGTTTCCCGAAGTGGAGCCGTTCGACCCGGACGTAAAAGCGGGGCGAGAAAGGTAGCGGTATGAGAGCCGCGGGCCGCGGCGACAGTTTCCGGCGTGCCGGTGGCGACAAGCTTTCCCCCGTCCTGGCCGGCTTCCGGGCCGAGATCGAGGACCCAGTCGGCATTTTTGACGACATCCAGGTGGTGCTCAATCACGAGCAGCGAATTTCCCTGTTCGACCAGGCGATGAAGCAGGGAAACCAGCAGGCGGACGTCCTCCAAATGAAGCCCGGTGGTTGGTTCATCCAGGATGAGCAGCGGAGAACCGGTGGGGGCCTTTTTCTTTCGGCCGCCCCGCCGGGGTTTTTGGTCTGGCACCGTGGCCTGGGTCAGGTGCGCGATGAGCTTGAGCCTTTGGGCCTCGCCACCGGAGAGTTGGCTGAGGGGTTGACCGCAGCGGAGGTAGCCAAGGCCCACTTCCGTAAGGAGTTGCAGGGAGGCACAGATCTTTTGATGGCACTCGCGGGCGCGCGGAGTCAGATCCTCGGTGGAGGAAAAAAAGGTCAAGGCTTCGGCGGCGGTCATCTCGAGGAGCTGGTCGATGGTTTTGCCGAGGTATTGGGCGGCGAGAACGTGGGGTTGGAAGCGTCGCCCTTCGCATGAGGGGCAGGAGACAAAGACATCCGAAAGGAACTGCATGGTGACCTTCTCGTAGCCCATTCCCCCGCAGCGCTCGCACCGACCGCCGCCGGCGTTGAAGGAGAAGGCCGACGCGGCCAAGCCGGCGCTTTGGGCCTCCTCGGTCGAGGCAAAGAGCTCGCGGACGGCGTCGTAAATATCGAGGTAAAGAAGGGGGGTCGAGCGGGGGGTCTGGCTGAGGGGGGACTGGTCAACGAGAACCACGTCAGAGATCTCCTCGGCGCCTTCGAGGGATTTGAATTGTGGCGACTCCTCGACCGGACGCCCCAAGTGCTGGAGAAGCGCCTGATGGACGATCTCGTGGACGAGGGTGCTTTTTCCGGAGCCGCTCACTCCGGAAACGGCCACCATGCGGCGGAGCGGAAAGGAGAAATCCAGATTTTTGAGGTTGTGGCAGGTGGCGCCGCGAATCTTTAGCCAAGGGTGATCTTTTTCCGGGCAGGGACGGCGTTTTTCTGGCAAAGGCACCGATCGGCGACCGGATAGATAGGCGCCGGTGGGAGACTCCTTGATTTTCGTCAAGCCGGCGGGGGCGCCGGAATAGAGCAAGCGTCCGCCGGCGGCGCCGGAACCGGGTCCCAATTCGAGGATGTTCTCCGCCGCGCGGATGACGGATTCATCGTGTTCGACGACCAGGACGGTGTTGCCGGATTGGCGGAGTTCCCGAAGAAGGTCGAGCAGGCGGCCGGTGTCACGGGGATGGAGGCCGATGCTGGGTTCATCGAGGACGAAAAGGGTGCCGGTCAGGCCGGTGCCGAGACAGCCGGTGAGGTTGACGCGCTGGAGTTCGCCGCCAGAGAGGGTGCGGGTGGTGCGGTCGAGGGTGAGGTAACCGAGACCAACACCGAGAAGAAAGCGGAGGCGTTTGCGGATGTTTTCCAGAGGCATGAGGGCGGACTCATCCCGGGTTTTGATTTTTTCAAAGAAGGAGGAGAGTTCGGTGAAGGGAAGGGCGTTGATTTCAGATAGGTTTTTTCCCGCCATCCGCCAGTAGCCGGTCTGCGGTTGATAGCGCCGGCCACCGCAGTCGGGGCAAGGGCGGTACGTGCGGTACCGTGCGAGCAGAATGCGGACGTGCATCTTGTAAGTCTTGGTTTC
>JBILFP010000006.1:0-32776 GCA_044351535.1 Methylacidiphilales bacterium | reverse complement strand
CCAAAAGAATGATCCGCGCCTGGGAGGGATCGATCCGGCGAAAATCCCGGCGCAGGACGTGGCGGCTTAACTCGACGAGGGATCCGGCCATCTCGACCCCGGTGGCCCCGCCTCCAATGACCACGATGTTGAGCAGGCCGGGTGCTGCATCCATCAGGCCATGATTTTCCGCCTGTTCAAAGGCCAGGAGGACATTGGAACGGATCCGGTTGGCGTCCTGTAGCGACTTCAGCCCGGGAGCGTGTTCCTCCCATTCTGGATGGCCGAAGTAGTTGGTCACGCCGCCCAGGGCCAGGACCAGGTAATCAAACGGCAACTGTTCTGCGGAAAGCTGGAGGGTCTTTCCGGCCAGATCGACGGATTTGGCCTCGTCGAGGAGGACGGTGATATCGCGGCGGTTGGCCAGGATGGCGCGGACGGGTTGGGCGATATCCGCATCCGAAAGGCCGGCCGTGGCCAACTGGTAGAGGAGGGGTTGAAAGAGGTGATGATTGTGGCGATCCACCAGGGTGATGTCCGCCCGGTCGCGCGGGAAAGCCTGGCAAAACGAAAGCCCGCCAAAGCCCGCCCCCACCACGACAATGCGCGGCCGGCGTGAAACCTTCGACGGGTCTGGGGATGGCGGGCTCAATTGGGAAGTTTGTCAAAAAACGGAGGGCACGCAAACGGTCGGGAAGGGCTGGCCCCGCGAATATCCCAGGGGCGGGAAAGTTGTCAGATGAAGATTAAGTTGAAGGGGCAGTTTTGGGGCTTAGATTCATCCCATGAGCGTGACAGAGATTAAGGAGGCGGTCGGGAGGCTGTCCGCCGAGGAGCTGGCGGAGGTTTCGGCCTTCATCGAGAGCCGGGAGGCGGATTGGCTGGAAAGGTGCGGTAAAACAGCGGATGAGAGGCTGGAGGCTTTCGAGAAGGGTAAAATTTCCGCGGTGGATGGCGCGGATGCGCTGCGGAAGCTTCGGCAAAACTTTCGTTGAAGGTCCGGATTCTCTCGCTGGCTCTGGAGGAGCTGGCGGCCGCCGCCGGTTACTACCAAGGAAAAGAGCACGGTTTGGGAAAACGGTTTCTGGATGAGTATGAATCCGCCGTGGGGCGGATCACCCGGCACCCGGGAATCTGGAAACGAACCGGCAAACACCATCGGCGCTGCCGACTGGAACACTTCCCGTACGCGGTCTTATACGCTGTCCGCCAAGGGGAGATTATCGTTTCGGGGGTCTTCTCCATGGAGGAAAACCCTGCGAAAGGGGATGCCAGGAAAAGAAGGGCTTGAGAGGATGTCAGGGGAGGGGCGGGCTTAGGCCCGGCTTCGATCATGGTTTGAGGACCTGGGGATTACTTAAACTTCAACTTGCCCCTTAAACTGCCCCGGAAGGGGCGGCTGTTTTGGGGGCCCAAAAAAACTGGGGCGAGGGTGGCTTCGCAGGAGATGGGTGATAGGAGATAGCAGATAGGAGTTAGGAGATAGGGGGTGGAATAGGATGAAGTTGAAGTTAAAGTGAAAGTTCGGGGGCCGAGGCTTACTTCACCTTGTTCCGGCAAAACGTCCGGCTGCTTCCTAGATGCTGCCCGGACCGGGTCGGGGCTAGCGGAGATTTAGGTCCAGGAAATCGATCACCCGCTGCTGGATGGAGATGCCGCCGATGACGGTGCCGAGAGACGGGGTGTGGCCGCCATTAAAGCTAAAGAAAGTCACAGGCACGCCGACGCTGGTGGCCGCGTTGTTGATGGCGGTCGCGTAAGAGTAGGCCACGGTGGTGTCGGTCGTGCCGTGGATGATGAGCATCGGCGGATCGCCGGCCCGGATGGCCCCCTCGTCGCCATACATCGCTCCCCACAGATCCACCACCGCCCGCGGTCGGAAAGTCGTTCGGTTGGATCCATAGGAAACCAGCAGGGCCGTGATCGCACCGGCGGAACCACCTCCCGTGCCGAGCCGGTTGGTGTCCACCTCCAGCGTGCCCGCATTTGCCACGACGTAATTGATGGCGCTCTTTAAATCCTCCTGGGCCGCGGTCATGCCGGTGCTGTTCGCACCGAGCAGACGGTAACTGATGTCAAACGCTGCATAACCCGCCCCCTGCAGGGCCGCCGCGAGATCGGCGATGTAGCCGCTTCCCCTGGAGCCGCTGACAAAACCACCGCCGTGCACAAGGATGATCGAAGGAAAGGGGCCCGCTCCTGCCGGCCGGTAGGCATCCAGCTGCAGGGTGGTTCCCCCATTGGTCGCGTAGGTGAGATTGCGCGTGACGCTGGCCGGTCCGGAGGGGCTGGCCCAACGCGCATAAAGAGTGAAGTTGCTGTTTTGATTGTGTTGGTAGGGAAAGGCGATGGCACTGCCCCCGATGGGATTCGTAAACCACCCGGTAAAGGTATATCCGGAGCGGATGGGGCTGGCCGGGGCGACGGAAATCGAACCGCCCGGGCTGGTGGTTGCGGCCGGAACCACGCTACCGCCTTGGCTGTTGTAAGTGACGGAGAGGAGGTTGTTGTAGTTGCTGGTGTTGGTGCTCGTGCCACCCGGGTCGCTCTCCACGCGCCAGAAGGCCCGGTTGCCGGTCAGGCCGGTGATGGGTACATCGATCGGATCCCAGAAGTTTTCCGCGGAGGAGATCGGATTGGTGGACCAGGTTTGCAGATCCGCGCTGGCCTTCAGCCGATTCTGGTACCCGTAAAAAGCCAGAAGACGCAGGTTGACCTGCCCCGTCGCGGAATTCATGGAATGGACGGAAAGATCCGGGGGAAATAGTTCCGCCGCCAAGGGATTGGCCTCGAGCCGCGGATCGAGGGCGAAGGCGTAGAAGTTGGGGAGACGGCGGGACCAGTTGCTTTCGTTGTGGGCGCCGCCGGCTCCTCCCTCAAAGAGCAGATCCCGGTTTACCGCCTCGTCCGCACTGACATAGCGGTTGTAGGCGTTGAGACAGTCCTGCCAGTAGACGTTGGAACTGCTTTGGCCGCCGCTGGATTCGGCCGTGCCCATGTAGAGGTAGCGGCGGACTGGTTGATTGGTGACAGATCGGTTGGCGTAGTTTGTTCCCGCCCAGTAGGCGGGGGAAAAGATGCCGACGGCGCCGAAGCGGTCGGGCCGCTGAAATCCGATGTAATCGCTGATTAGTCCGCCCATGGAGGAGCCGGCGGTGAGGGTGTCGGCCGGGCTGATGCCGAAAGTGCGGAAGTTGAAATCCAGCGTGGGGGTGAGGTTGTCCAAGATCCACTTGAGGTAGAGCGAGGCGCGGCCGGTGAAGTTCAGGCCGAGGTTGGCGTAGTTGGTGATGGTGTCGCCATCGGGGAGGTACTCGTAGAGGCGGTCGGAGCCGTAGCCGTTGCCGTTGGGAATGGCCACAAGGATGGCCTCGCGCATCCGTCCCTGGCTGATTTCGTAGCTGGCAATGCGGTCGGCGTCCCAAGTGCCGAACCCGCCGCCGGGAAAAAAGACATTCTGGCCATCGTGAAAATAGAGGACGGGGTATTTCTTCGAAGTGTTCTGGGTGTAGCCGCGCGGGAGGTAGAGGGTGACGGGCCGGCCGGGGATGTTGGTGACGGTGGAGCCGACATTGGTGGTGATGATCTGGGGCGCGGAGAGGGTGGCGGGGGGGCGGTAGTTGAAAACCTGTCCGTCCTGCACGAAGAAGACATCGAGGCGTGTGCGGAAGTTGTACGGCCCGGCGAGACCCTGATACGGAACGGGCACGGCCGGGGCCGCCCCGGTGGCGGTGCCGGAGGGGGGAGCCGGGGCATTGGTCCAGGTGCCGGCGCCGTTGTTGAAGACAAATTCCAGTTCCGAGCCCGGTGAGGAGACGGCGTCGACCCGGAAAAGTTTTTCCCCGGAAACGCCGGGGCGTCCGGCGCCGACCCACTGCATGGGGGTGGTGGTCCAGTTGGTTTCGCCCACGGTGAGGTTTCGCCAGAAAAGATTGGCGCTGTTCCAGGAGCTATGGAGGAAAATGGTTTTTCCTTTCCAGGGCGGAGCGGGATGATCGGGAACCTGGATGGTGTTGGTGGGGGTGAGGTCGGTAGCGGTGGCCGTGGGCCAGTTGGAGGTGGCGAAGGAGCGGCGGATGAATTTGTAGGCGAGGGTTTCCCCGTCGGGCAGGGCGACCTGGCCGCGCCAGACGTTGCCGGTGCTCCACGTCAGCTTGATGGCTTTGAGGGGATCATTGCCGCCCAGCGCTGGATGGGGTCCCAAAACGCAAACCTCGTTGCCGAAACCGACATCATTGGTGAAAGTGAAAATGACGGGCTTGGGAATGCCTCCGGCACCAAGGGTGCACGGCAGGAGTACCAAAACCGGGGTAATCCAAAGCCATAAACACATGGTTGCTAGAAATTTGGTACGGAACCCTAAAAAGTCAACGGGGCCGGGGAGAGGTCGGGAGGAGGCTGGGAGGATGCCGGGCCTAGGCCCGGCTTCGAAACGTTGGGGATTAGCGGCTACTTAATCTTAATTGGTCCTCATACCCACCCCCCGACCCATTCAAACACCGCCTCCGGCGTTGAGGATATTTCGCTTCGCGCTGGAATTGGTCCCCACACCCCCCCTGACCTTTGCGGTGTCCCTTCCAGGAGGGGGACTTGGGTGCTTACGCACCCGCGCAGTGTCCTCAAAGCGTTGCTCTATACGAAACTGCTTCGTACACAAGGGAAAGAAAGGTCAATTTTCTACGAAGGGGTGAGGGGGGATTCGTGAACGTGAATCCCCCCGCGCAAGCGGACAACCAACCCCGCAGGATGCGGTGGATCGGATGGGCGGGGGCAGGTCTGAGGGGGCCAAGGTGAACGTGAAGGTAGGCCCGAGGGCTCGGGCGTTGAAGGAAGATAAAGGGGAGTTCGGGGTCCGAGGCTTACTTCACCTTGTTCCGGTAAAACGTCCGGCTGCTTCCTATAGGCTGCCCCGACCGGGTCGGGACATAGCCCTGCGGATGTCCTACCCCTTAGTTCAAAATGGTAGGATGAATTCAATGCGCAAAGCGCAAAAAACAACCAGGCCGGAGGCGATTTCAGAATGGGGCAGGGGTATGTGTGGGGCCCAAAAAAACTGGGGCGAGAAAGATAAGTTTGCAAAAAAACTAAGAGATTTCAAAGTAGATTAATAGTTAATAATATGAAATTAAATGGTTTTCCTTCAAATATTCCCTTGGAATCAATTCTTGCAGTATGAACGCTGAAGATTTTATTGAGCCGGCCGATTTTAGTATTGTTCGAAAAGAGCAAGTAAGACCCACGCCGGATATTTTGGACGCTCTTGAGAAAGACTATCCTTTTGAGGCAAGCTTAGCGGATTTAATCGACAATTCGATCGATGCAAAAGCGGATAAGGTACTCATAAGATTTCACATAAAAAAAGCCACAATTAAGGCCGTCTTCATCATTGATAACGGCAAAGGAATGAACGAAGAAACCTTGCGTGAAGCAATGCAGTTCGCAAAAAAAAGAAAGTATAATAAAACTGATCTTGGTATGTTTGGTGTGGGGCTAAAAACAGCTTCCTTAAGTCAAGCAAACATATTGACTGTTGTTTCTAAAGCAAAAAGTGAAAGTGTAGTAGGAAGACAATGGACAAAAAAAGGCATAAAAGAGCAAGACTGGCAACTATATACGCCAAATGAAGTTAATTTAATAAAACTGTTTTCAACCGAATGGGGTTATCTTAAAAAACTTCAGAGTGGTACAGTTGTTGTGTGGAGTGAAATTGATGACTTTATTCGGCTGCGTGTCGGTATAAGTAGTTATCTTCATAGCATAATAAACAAAATCAAAGTCCACCTTGGTCTTAAGCTTTATAGGTTTCTTCAAAAAAAGAAACTTGAAATAAGACTTGATGTGTTTGACGAAGATGCTGGACAAGCTGGTATCGAAACCATAATCGAACCTCTTTGTCCTTTTCCACAAAAAGGTCAGTCCGCTTCAACAAAGTATCCGAAAACATTTTATTTAAAGATACCTAAGGCAGGTAATATCAAGTTATTGAGTCACATATGGAAAAAAAAGTCGAACGAAGATGGCTATAAACTTGGAGGCGGGAAAGTTGCAGAGCACCAAGGATTTTATTTTTTTAGGAATGACAGGCTTATTACTGATGGTGGATGGTGCGACATAATCGGCACATGTGAGCCGCATTTAAGTCTTGCGCGAGTTGAGATCGACATTCCGGACTCTTTAGGGAAATACATAAAAGTAAGGAGTAACAAAGACGGCGTAGATATTCCACATAGTTTTGCCAGCTCTGTATTTAAGGCAAAAGCAAGCGATGGATTGTCATTTGAAAAATATCTAAAAGAGGCAGAGGATATTTACAGAAAAAAGGGGGACCTTAAACCTAAAGCTGTAATTCGGCCAGGATTTGGTATTCCAGCAAAAGTAAAAGAAGTCTTGCAAGATAATAAGATTCCATTTTTAAACGGGAGAGATCTTCAAATTGACTGGAAAACAATTAACTCAAAAACAATTGTTGATCTAAATCCGTCAAAAAGGGAAATTAATTTAAATAAAAAATACAGAAAGTTACTTTTAGGAAAGAAAAAGGGGAGTAAAACCGACTTTCCCCTTTTAAGAACTCTTCTCTATTTTATTTTTGAGCCAATTCTTAACGGTGAAAAAATTGGTCCAATCGAGAAAATAAAGGTCAATGCAATAAAGGGAGCGCTTACAGAGGCCTTAAAAAACGAAATAAACCGCGTAAAGAGATGATCAGTACGCGCTTAAAATGGGCGGAAGTATTAAAAAGAATAAAAAAAGGGTATCCGTTTTCGGAGCCTTTTCACGGTAACCCAAAATGTCTTTTGTCTGTGGGGCCGCAGGGTCGCGAAATAATATTTAAAATACGAAAACAAGATAAACTCAGCGCAAGCAATAAGCACACAAAGATTCAAATAATGGAAGCAAGGAGCGGAAAAGAAATTCACATAAAGTGTCAGGATAAAGCACTCTTCGGAGCCTTCTACGAAATATGCAATGTTATTGCAGACGCTGTTCAATCAAAAAAACTTCGTCCTTTACAAGCGATTTCGGAATCGTTGTCAAAATTTGAAAATATTCTTGAGAAGCAAAAACTCCCTAAAAGTGAAGCAGTTATAGGAATTCTCGGAGAACTCTACTTTTTTAACGAACTTTTAAAAAAGTATAAACCTTCGAAGGCGTTTCAATATTGGACTGGAATTGAATTTGAAGAGCACGATTTCTCATGTGCTGAGATAGACATTGAAGTAAAGACTACTTTAAAAGATGAAAGAACTCACCGAATAACATCAATAAACCAGCTTACACCAAAACCGCACAGAGAGCTTATGTTAATCTCGTTGATGATTACACCCGGAGCGGGTAAGGGAAGCTTTTCTGTTGTTGAACTGATAAACAAAATATCTAAAAAGACAAATGAAAAACCCCTTATTGAAAATATTAAAAGAAAAATAAATATTATTCTTAATGATTCACTAAACTCTGAATGTTGCAAAAGAAAATTTACCCTGCGAAAAGACCCGTGCTGCTACCCTGTAGATTATGAATTCCCTCAAATTACGCGAAAAATCCTTGGGAAAAGGAATCATCATATAAGTGATGTAAGCTATAATATTCATCTTGATGGCTATAATGAAAACAAAGCCAAGTTTGAATATGATAAACTTTTAAAAAATATATGAGTTTAGAAAATTCTCTTGTAAATGCTTTAAGCGGAATGGCATGCGCACCATCATGCCTTGAAAGTGCAATCAGGTTTTATCTGGGATCTGAAAGTAAGGATTACAAAAACATATTTCATGAGATATCCAATAGGCTTTTAAAAGATCCAAATGACAAAATTCGTCTTCATTTGTGTGACTATTTAAATAAAGCAGATTTTCTTGAAAGGGATGCGTGGACAGAGGGAACACTTAAAAATACGGGTGAACGAAGAAAACTGATTTATAAGCGGTGGAAAATCCCCGTTGAACTTGCAAGGAAAATTGACGAAGACATCCCTATATATTCAGAGACTAAAGAAGCACTTATAGAAAAATATAAAGATCAGACACCTGATTGGTATACAAAAGAATTTGCTGCCGCAAATAGATATTATTGGAGCAATGTCGTCAAAAATCTTGAGGAAAAAAGACTTAAAAACCCTGGGGGAAGATCAGAAATACTAAAAACTATTGCCTCAATCGACTCAATAACATCTTCAATTTTAAATAGGCTTTCAAATCCGAGAACTAGAGAACCGAAAAGAACAAAAGGCCTGGTTGTCGGATACGTTCAAAGCGGTAAGACAACGAACTTTATTTCGCTAATAGCTAAGGCAGTTGATAGTGGTTACAAAATTATAATTGTTTTAGCAGGACTAACCGACTTGCTTCGTAAACAAACCCAGAAACGGATCGATATGGATCTCATTGGGGTCGAACAGATTGGATTTTCTGATCTGCGTGCAGGAACGCCATCTGATCACGAATATTCGACAGATGCTGATTGGCCGGATAACTTTATCCAATACGGTGCGCGTCCATCCGATATAGGGCGTTTAAACATTGATAGAATTACTACCTTCTCAAACGATTTTACTCACACATCCACGGGCACTAACCGCCTCCGTTTAAATAAAAAAAATAAGCGGGCACCGTTATTTGATGAAGACAATCTTCAGCACTCAGATGCAAAGATCGTTGTAGTGAAAAAAGAAAACTATAGATTGGGTTATCTTATTAACGAAATAAATGGCCTCACTGAAAAAGAGAGGGGGGAAACCCCTGTCTTAATAATTGATGATGAATCAGATCAGGCTTCAATAAATACAAAAGCCGAGATAAAAGAAAAATCCAAAATTAATGAAAAAATTACTCAAATAATTAAACTTTTTAAAAGAGCGCAGTATGTTGGTTATACGGCAACGCCATTTGCAAATGTTTTTATTGATCCAAAAAATAACGAAGATTTATTTCCTTCTGATTTCATCTTTTCTTTAGACCGGCCGCCAAATTACATGGGTCCGAGTCAGTTTACGGACGTCGACGAGGAAAGCGACGGAACAAGTCAGAATAAAAAATGTTATGTCCGAGATGTGAAAGACGAAAACGAGCAAGAAATAATGCAGGAAGCACTTGATGCTTTCTTAATAAGCGGTGCTATTAAATGTTACAGGGAAATGAAAAAGGTCCACAAGTTTAAGCATCATACAATGTTATTCCACCAATCTACTTCAAAAGATGATCATGAGCAAGCAATTAGAAATATAAAGGAGATATGGAACAATTCTGACTATGACACCTCAAGATGCTTTATTCGCTTAAATAAGCTTTTTGAAAACTTTAGTGAAACATGGCATATTAAGGGTAAAGCACGCGGGCTTTACTTTCCGAAAAACTTCGATGACTTACGAGAAAACGGCTTAAGTGAGGCTCTGGGAAAAATACGGAACGGTGATATTGCAATAAAGGTGAACAGCGCTGATGATGGCGAGGCACCAGACTTTTCGGGAGCTCGTGGAATCTGGAAAATTCTTATAGGCGGAGCCAAGCTCTCGCGTGGGTATACCGTCGAGGGTTTAACAATATCATTCTTTCAGAGGAACTCCAACACCCAAGATACGCTGATGCAAATGGGTAGGTGGTTTGGTTATCGCGACGGATACGAAGATCTCATCAGGCTTTATATAGCTAGAAATGTGGCTGACAAAAGGGGCAGGGAGCATGATCTTTACGAAAAGTTCGAAAATCTTTGTAGAGATGAAGAATCGTTCCGCCGCAGGCTTTCGATTTACTCCTCAGACAGAAGAATTACACCTGAAAAAGTTCCAGTCTTGGTTTTTAATTCACATCCTTTTTATAAGCCTACTGCAAAAGGCAAAATGCGAAATGCACAAATCATATCAGCGTACTGCGATTATAGAGAGCCAACAAAGCAAGCCCTTAACAACCGTGCTGATATGAAACACAATATAAAGAAATTCAAGGACCTTTTAAAGGGCAAGAGTCTAAAAAGAATATCCGTAGCCTCAATCTTAATCCCACGTGATGAAGGCATTCAAAAACAAAGCGGTGAGTACTTTGTTACTTCGATTAGTAATAAAGAGATTATAAGACTTCTCAATGAAATTCGTTGGGAAGGAGGTGAAAGTCAGGTAGCGCCGGAAGTGCGGTTTATTTCTGAAAATAAGAATGCAATCAGCAAATGGCTGCTCGTTGCGCCTATAATAACGAGAAGTCGTGAAGAAAACTATGGCGAAATCGCTTTTGGTAATCAAAAAATTCCTTATCTTACTAGAACAAAAGCATCAACAAAAACTAGAATTAACGCATGGAATTCTCCAAAGGATGTTGTTTTTGCGAAGTGGCTAGTTTCGCAGGCTGACATTAAATCAGTCACATGCAATCAAATCGCCCCATCTCAGGATCAAGGTGTAATTTTGTTTTGGCCTGTTCTAATAAAGGAATCCAGTGATGCTAAACCCCGTAAGGATTGGCCCGCCGTAACAGGTTTTGCTCTTGCTATGCCCCAGGCCTTAAGTCCTCGCTCAGCTACCGTTTACTCTGTGCGCCAATAGATCGCCCTCCGTAAAGTACTGAAGAATATATAACTGCGCTGGTACTGCAAATGTCCTACCTGTCGGAACAGTATGAATTTGTGCAAGGGATCCATTTTACGCAGTTGAAGTTAATAACTCCTTGTCCGCAAGGTGATGGGATAATCAAGAGGCCCAGCCTGACAAGGTTTTGTGGCCGGATAAAAAGGGTAAGGTATGAGCCATTTCAGCACCAACGAGGGACAGAAGACCGGGATGATATGATTTCCCTGCGGCAAAATGGAAATTCTGAGGCTGGGGTTCAGCTCCTGGATAGAAACCGGAGTGGGTCTGGAGTTCCTCATCGCGAAGCTCTGGAAATTATCCTCGGGAATATCCAACCTGAACGGTACCCAGCCCCTGTCCGGGAGGAACTGCCCGCCATTGTTTCACACTGGCTTCAATCTCCGGGAGAATCTCCCATCCTGCTCGGGAAGAGGGACGCTGCGGAATGGGTTAAAATCCTGACCGGCCCGAAAGGCGGCATTAAAGGCAGACAATCAACGCCAAAGATCAGCTTTGCCGATGTTCCTTTTCCTCCGCCCACAAAGGCGAGGTTCACTTTTATCGATCTCTTTGCCGGGATCGGGGGATTTCGGGTGGCCTTGCAAAAAATGGGCGGGAAGTGCGTCTTTTCGTCCGACTGGGACAAGAACGCCAAGACAACCTACTACGAGAATTACGGTGAAGTGCCGTTTGGGGATATCCGGCGACTGAGCTCTGAAAAGCTCTATTCCGGAAAAGTGGATCTGGTTTGCGGGGGCTTTCCCTGTCAGCCCTTCAGCATTGCGGGCGTTTCCAAGAAACTAAGTCTTGGCCGGAAACATGGCTTTGAGGATGAGAACCAAGGGATCCTGTTTTTTGAGGTAGCCAAAATCATTAAACGCCATCGTCCCAAAGCCTTCATCCTCGAAAACGTCAAACATCTGCTCCGTCATGACAAAGGGAACACGTTCCGGTCCATCCTTCATGTGCTGGAGAAAGAACTGGGGTACAACGTTCATCATAATGTGATCGATGCCAAAAACTTTGTTCCCCAGCACCGGGAAAGGGTATTTATTGTTGGTTTTCGCAAGCCGGCCCAATTCGAATTCCCTGAGGTGCCAGCGGAAAAGCCTATGCTTGGTGATATTCTAGATGAGCAGGTGCCCACAAAATACACCTTGTCGGATCATCTTTGGAATTACCTTCAGGCGTATGCGAGGAAGCACCGGGAATCAGGAAACGGATTTGGTTTTGGGCTTTTTGGCAGGGAGGACGTGGCCCGGACGCTCAGTGCGCGCTACCACAAGGACGGCTCCGAGATTCTGATCCGCCAGAACGGCGGCTCGGTGAATCCAAGGCGTCTGACCCCTGAGGAGTGCCGGCGACTGATGGGTTTTCCGGAGGGTTTCAGGATCCGCGTTTCAGACACCCAAGCTTACCGGCAGTTTGGTAACTCAGTCGTAGTCCCGGTTGTGGAGGCAGTCTCAAGAGCCGTGATTAAAGTCCTCTAAAAAATACTGAGGTTAATCTTGATTTCCGCTCTGAGCGAAAGCAGTGGTTGGGATAGCCCGTTTTTTAAGCGGCTTGCCCGCAATGACACTAGTCAAGCCACCGGGCACCAAGCAGGCATGGTCGTTCCCAAAGATCTTTGGGAGTTTTTGCCGGTTCTTGATGAAGGTGATACCTCGGCCTTTAATCCAACCACGGAAGAATACGTGCGGGGCGATCTTTATCTGGGAGAAGAATACTTGGATTCAAAGTGGTTGAGGTACCAGCTACAAACTTGGGGAGGCACAAGGTCCCCTGAGGCAAGAATCACGGACGGATTTGGTTTGCTTTGGCAAAAGGCTGGAGAGGGCGACATCCTCGTTTTTCAGCGGTCTGCCAAAGAGCTCTGCCATTTCAAGCTGACCCTTTGGAAAAAAGGCACGGAAGGATTTCAGGTGATTGAAAAACTTGCTGAGGGCAGAAAGTGGGGGCCACTTTCAGCATCTTTTTTGCCGGCACAAAAATCCTCTTTTCAGGCGGCGAAAAAGGAAATCGATCAGCAAATAAACACACCGTTTCGTGCCCTAGGCAATGAGGTGGAAAGACGTGCCTCTTCTGGAAATAGGATCGTCAGGGATGCGGTTTTCCGGGAGCTCGTAAAACGTGAATACGGTCACAGTTGTGCAGTAACCGGCATCCGGTTGCAAACTCCGGATCGTTTATATGAAGTTGAGGCTGCACATATCATTCCCCTCAACAGGGGTGGCACCGACGACTTGCGAAACGGAATTGCACTTTGTCAGAGCCTCCATTGGGCTTTTGATCAGGGCCTATTTGGCGTTAGCACGGAACGAAAAGTACACATACCCAGAAGAGTGAAAGAATCAGGAGCTCACAGGTTTTTGTTGGAACTAGACGGCGCCAAAATTGCCGAGGCAAAAAACGAGCCCTGCCGTGCTCATCCTGAAGCCTTTGCGTGGCATATGGGTCAAATTGTAAGGCGCTGGGAAGTTTGACCGACATCTGGTCCAAATCCAAACGATCTGAGGTCATGTCCCGGATCCGGGGCAAGGGGAACGAGAAGACAGAGATCAGGCTGGCAAAACTCATGCGGAAGGCAGGGATAATGGGCTGGCGAAGGCATTTGCCCATCCGAGGCCGGCCGGACTTTGCTTTCCGAAAGCACAAAGTAGCAGTTTTTGTGGATGGCTGTTTTTGGCACGGATGCCCAAGTTGTTTTCGGCTGCCCAAGCAGAACCGGGCTTTCTGGAAGGCAAAGATTGAGGGAAACCGGAGAAGGGATCGATCGGTAAACGGACGGCTAAGAAGGCTGGGGTGGAAAGTGATTCGGATCAGGGAGTGCCAGCTGAAACATTCGGACCGGATTGTCGCAAGGATCCGGCAGGCGATTGGATGAGGATGAGGATGAGGATTAAGTTGAAGATGACCATGGATAGCTGAGTCTTGTGGCAATGGCGGCCAAGGTCACAGCGGTGGTGGGGGATATCACGGTGCAAGCGGTGGACGCGATCGTGAACGCGGCAAACCGTTGGCTGGAGAATGGCAGCGGGGTTTGTGGAGCCATCTTTCAGGCGGCGGGAGTGAAGGAGCTGCAGGGCTTTTGCGACAAGATCAAGAGGACAACGGGGATCCAGGAGATTCCGGACGGGCAATCGGTGGTGACGCCGGGCGGAAAGCTGAAAGCGAAGTGGGTGATCCACACGGTGGGGCCCAGGTACGGACAAACAAACGGACGGGATGCGGAGCTGTTGGCCTCCTGCTACCGGACGGCGTTGGCCCTGGCGGACAAGAAGGGGATGAAAACAGTCGCCTTTCCCAGTATCTCCACCGGGATCTTCGGCTACCCGGCGGAGGAGGCGGCGAAAGTGGCTTCCGAAACGATCCGGGAACAACTCCCCAAGATAAGAGCATTGAAGGAAATTCGGATGGTTTTTGTCTCGGGTGAACTGTTAAGACTTTTTCAGGATGCTTTCGGCATGGAAGAAGGTTCAAGATATTTGTCTGTAACAAAATGAACCGGAGGCAACATGAATAAGAAACCAGCCAAAAAAGGGACACGCAGAGCTGTAAAAAAGCTAGGCGAATTTCAAAATGCGATGGCCAGAGCTTATGAAAAAATTGAGGAAGGATTTTTGGAGGGGGCTACTCGGCAGCTTAAAAAAATCGCGAAAAGCCGCAGAAGGAGCTAGCTCTGTTTTGATTGATAAGGTCGTAGCTCAAGCTGGAGGATCTGGAGGTTTTTCGGAAGAATTCAGTTCTGCCGGTTTGACGGGTTTTTCGGGCAAAACCGCCCCGGTAATGATCAGGCCGGTGCCTTCGGGAGGCTGAACCAGGACGAGACGGGGGCTTGGTTGCGTGGGTTTTTCGCTCATGAAACGACTCAAGAAGAGGACGGATGGAAAACAATCCTGCGCCCTGTCATAAAACAGCCGCTTTATTCAAAATCCCAAGGCGATGAGGGCCATTTTGATTATGCCGATAAGGATCTTGGTGGCGGCATGGAGCAGAATGCCCATAACGATGCCCAGCAGGAACATTCCTTCCTCCGTCATTTTCGGTTCACGGCGATGGCAAAGATCATGAGGATGAGGAAACTGGCGATGAGGTGCTGAAACGCCTTGCACAACACCACAACGATGAAGGTCAAAGGCTCCATTAGGGATTAGGATGAGGATTAGGATTAAATCAGAGGTAGGTTTTGAACCAAAAGGTGACGGTGGCGCCGACCACGACGCCGGCCAGGAGCCAAAGGGTGTTCGTGATGGCGGAAATGAGGAGGGTCATGGCTTAAAGACGCATGCGGAGGTGAATGCCGAAGGCGATCCCGGCGAAGAAAGCCCCCACCATGAGGACGAATTTGATGACCGTGACCAAGAGAAGAATGAGAAGCTCGGGCATGAGGCAATCATCGCATACCCCCTAGGACAAAAACGGTCCGGGTCCTGAAGGGGATAATTAGCGGGAAGTGGAAGGTGGAAGGCGGGAGGGGGCGCCCTATAAACAGCAAATGGGACTGCAGGCACACATTGAGAACGCTTTGAAAGGGTTTTCCTCATTTTTGGAGCAGACCAGTTGGCGTGGGAAAGAGAACGACTGTGTGAACCTTTTTGCCCACAAGTTTCTGGCGAAGCGGATCCGGCCGGTGGACCGGATCGGGATTGAGGTGGGAGTGCCGCAATTGGGCGGGAAAGGGCGCAAACAAGCGGTGCGCAAGGATTTGGTGATCTGGAAGCATGGCGGCCAGACGACTTGGGACAAGAATTGGAAGGCCAAGGCTGTGCCCCAAGCGATCTTGGAATGGAAGGTGAAGCGGGGGCCTAGTGCCAAGGCGACTATCTCAGCCCGGGATCGTGCCTGGCTCGATGGTTTTAAAAGGAAGCACCGTGGCTTCGTGGGAGTTTGCGCGACGGTGGCTTATGGAAAAAAGACACAGGTGAAGTGGGAGTTTGTTTAAATAAATAAGCCTAATCGGCGCACGTACGCCCGGTTCTTCTGTGAAATGTTTTCTTACCCCAAAACAGCCGCGTGTTTAGGGGTCGACAATCTGAGGCCGCGAAGCGGCCGGAATTGTGAGTGGTGAGTGGGGTTGAGGGTGAAGGAGTAGCTCCGCCCGGGTGACGCGAGGATGGGGATGGCATGGAGTTAAGGAAGATTACGAGGGGAGATGGAAGTCGTCAGACGGGCGGAGGCGTTCCTGGTGGCGGAGGAATTTGAGGAGGTCGGGGTAAAGTTGGGTGGAGGCGCGGACGAGGTAGCGGAAGGGGGGCTCGACGATGGGGCGGAGGGATTCGGCGGGGAGATCGAGGGCGGGGAGCCAGCAGCGGACGGTGAGGCGGACGCCGAAGGTGGGGTCGAGCTCCGAGGAGATGCCGTGGAAGGCGGCGGTCTCCTTACGGATGAAGCGGCGGAGCTTGGGCAAGGAGCCACGGGGGACATCGAAATGGAGGGAGCAGCCGAGGAGGAGGCTCTCGCCCTTGTCGTCGGGCATGAGGACGAGGTTGGCGTTGTTTTCCTTATCGAGCCGGAAGCCGGAGAAGATGCCCTGGGGGGTCTGCTTGCGTTCGAACTTCCAGTCCAGGGTCTGGAAGACGAGGACGAGGGCATCAAGGGCGGTGGACGGGGTGGTTTGCATCATGAAACTATCGCACAACCCCTAGGACAAAAACGGTCCGGGTCCTGAAGGGGATAGGGCGGGCGAAGCCCGCCCGGATGAAGATGAGGATTAGGATTAAGGGGCGATGGAAAAAAAGTTTCGGGCGAGCGCATCCTTTTTGAAAAACGGTGGTCTAATCCTGGATGGAGATGACGATTCAAAAGGGGGTGGAGGCTTTGGCCGGGTTGGTCCGGTGGGTGCGGGGTGAAAGGGTGATGCTGGATGCGGATCTGGCGCGGTTGTATGGGGTGGAGACGAAGGCTCTCAAACGGGCCGTAATCCGAAACCGGAAAAGATTCCCAGGCGACTTTGTGTATATTCTTACCAGACAAGATGTTGCAAACTTGAGGTGCCAAATTGGTACCTCAAGTTTGGGGTGGGGTGGCACCCGGTATGCAATGATGGCGTTTGCGGAACAAGGGGTGGCGATGCTCTCGAGCGTGCTGAGGTCGGACCGGGCGGCGGACGTGAACATCGCCATCATGAGGACATTTGTGCAGTTACGTAGGTTGATGGACTCCAACCGGGAGCTCGCCCGGAAGATTTCCGAAATGGAAAAGCGGTACGATGAACAGTTCCGTACGGTCTTTCAGGCCATCCAGCAACTGATTGCGGAGGAGGAAGAGCCGAAAAGGAGGATTGGGTTTTAGCGGGAAGTGGAAGGTGGAAGGCGGGAGGGAGTTCGTGAACGTGAATGTTAAGGTGAACGGAGCCGGAGGGGATTAGGATTAGGATTAAGATTAAGGGGGGCTTGAAGGGAGGAGGAGAGGGTTTAAACTGAGTTTGTGAGCGTGACGGAGATCCTTAAAGAGCTTCCCAAGCTGTCGGCATCGGACCGGGCAGCGGTCTGGAAGAAGCTGGGTGAGATCACGGAGGCGGACGTACCGGCTTCGTTCCGGCAGGGGATGCGGGATATTGCGGAGGGCCGGACGGTGGACATGGAAAGCGCTTTGCGGGAAGAGCCGCCGGGCGCGGCACGTTGAAGTATCGGTACCAGGCCTCGGAAACCTTTTGGCGGGAATTTTACCGCCTGCCTGCAAAACAAAAGGAGGCCGTTCGGCAAGTGTGGGACATCTTCAGGCAGGATCCCTTTGCTCCGTCCTTGGGAGTCCACAAGATCCATAGCCTTTCCTCCTTGTACAAAAAGACGGTTCACTCGGTGGTGATCGAAAAGGATCTGCGTGCGGTTTTTTACGTGGATGGGGACACGGTGTACACCGTCGACATAGGGACCCACGCGATTTACGGCTAGGGCGGGTGGCGAGACGATTAAGATTAAGATTAAGGAAATCCGAATTCGGAAATCGGAAAGCGGAAGTCGAAAATAGACTCAGCGATCTCGGCGTCTCTGCGGTGAAACATGGCCCCGGCGGAGCGGGGCCCTATAGAAACCGGGAACGAAAACAGCCACGTTATTCAAAATTGGCCCCCTAAGATTGGTCCCCTTGCACCGCCCCCGACCTTTGCGGGATCCCCTCCGGGATGGAGGGCTTGGGTGCTTGCGCACCCGCGCAATTGCCCCCGCCCATTCGTGTTAGTCGTTCCACGACCGAGTGGACTTGCGCTAACGCGCGGGAATTAGATTCTGAGGCCGCGAAGCGGCCGGAGCTGTGAGTGGTGAGTGGGGTTGAGGGTGAAGGAGTAGCTCCGCCCGGGTGACGGGAGGATGGGGATGGCATGGAAAATTAGTGGAAAGGGGAAAGGGGCAGGCGGGAAGAGTTCGTGAACGTGAACGGCGGGCGGTGGTCATCGGGAGGACCAGGATGGTTTGGAGGGGAAGTTACGGAAGACGGATTGGCCGGCGACCACGGAGTTGCCCCCGGCTCCCAAGTAGGTGGAGCCGGTGCTGACGACCGCTCCATCGGGGCCCAGAAAGCTGGAGCCGACCTTGCGCACCGAGCCCTCGCCGTCGGGCAGAAACCAGTTGTCGCCCACTTTCACGTAGACGCCGCGGGGGGTGGTGAAGGTGCTGCCGGTGCGGACGATGGAGCCCTCGGCCCCCTGAGCCAGATTCCCATGGGTGATGTTCATCGCGCCTTCCCCCCGGTAGACGGCGCCGAGAAAATCCCTCATTTCCCGGATCTCCCGCTTCTTTTTGGCGTCGATCTCCCGCTCCCAGGAGGATGCGAGGGGATGGGAAACCTCACCGTCATCATCGTCCCATGCGCAAGCGAGCCCGCTTGTGAGGAGATAGAAGACAGCAGTTAGGAGATAGGTGAAGCGATTAGGATTAAGATGAAGATTAAGTAGGGGGTGCATCAGAGTCGGGTTCGGAACCAGAAGCTGACGGCGGCGCCGACGACCACGCCGGCCAAGAGCCAGAGGGTGTTGGTGATGGCGGAAATTAGGAGGGCGATGGTCATTGTACGGTTACGTTTAGGTTTACGTTTACGACATAGCCTCGATGGTCAGCGGGAGCGCCAGGCGGGTTTGTTGGCGCAGTTGGGGCCGACGACGTATCCAGATTGTCCTCCGCTAAAAAAGGCGCCGCCGGCCTGCAGGGTGGTGCCCTTCGTCCCAAAGAAGAGGTCACCCGTCTGGGTGGTGATACCATCCGGGCCGGCATAGACGTCGCGATCTTTGGAGTAGATGCCGCGTGGAGTGACAAAGACGTCTCCGCTGCGAAAGATGAAGCCTTCGGTGGTGACGGCGGAGTCCCGCCCGGTGACGGCACCAAACTTGGCCTTGTAGACCCCGCCAACAAACTCTGCCATTTCGCACTCCCGTCGGTTCATCTCATCGTAAATCGCCTGTTGTTTTGCCTGTTCCTTCCGGCTTTCTTCGCGCCGTGCCTCCTGATCTTCCCACTGGCGCTTGGATTGGGCGGAAAACTCCTCGAGCTCGCGGTTCTGGCGATCGATGGACTGCTGGATGGAGTCGATCCGGGGTGCGGTTTTGGGACGGAAGTCCAAGGAGTTCATTTCCTGTTCCGCTCTTTTGGGTCCGCCGAAGTCGATCACGGAGGTCTGACGTTGGGGGTTGGCACTCTTGTTTTGGTGGCCGTAGTCGATCAAGGAGGAGCGGCGGGTGGAGGACGCTTTTCCAAAAGAGTCGTCCTCATCGTCCCAGGCCAAGGCGTCGCCGCAGGCGACGAGGAGGAGATAGGAGATGGCAGATAGGAGATAAGGGAGTTTCGTTAACGCATGACGTGAACGTGAACGAGAGTTCGGGTTTTTCATGCGGGAATCATTGCAAAGGGCGTGGGACAAATATGGTCCTAGACCGAAAGTGACATTTTGGCGGGAAGTGGAAGGCGAGCTTCGCGGGAGATAGCAGATAGGAGTTAGGAAGTAGGGGGATGTTCGTTGACGTTTGGCCCCCTAAGACCTTCCCCCGCCCATCCTCACTTCCGCCTCCGGCGTTTGTGAATGTTCGCTTACGCGGGGAGATTCACGTTTAGGTTTACGAAAAGCGGAATGCGGAAAAAAGCCAAGGAGGACCGCATCTTTTTTGGAAAAGCGAAGTCTAATTCTGTATGGAGGCGTTGATCGATAAGCTGGAGGGGCCGAGGATCTTGGTGGTCCGGGGGTTGAGGGTCATTCTCGATGAGGATCTGGCCCGGTTGTATGGGGTGACAACCAAGGCCCTGAACCAGGCGGTGCGGAGGAACCCACGAAGATTCCCGGCGGCCTTTGTGATATCCGTTGCCAACGAGGATCTTACAAACTTGAAGTCACAAAATGTGACTTCAAGTTGGGCTTGGGGAGGACGCCGGAAACCGGCCTTCGCATTTACTGAACATGGGGCTTTGATGGTGGCATCGGTGTTGAACAGCGACCGGGCGATTGCGATGTCGGTCTACGTGATCAAGGCGTTTGTGAAGATGCGGGAGGAGTTAACGGCAAATGAGACGGTCCTGAGACGTCTGGCCGAAATGGACAAGACGTTGCTCATCCATGATGAGGGGTTGCGGGACCTATATCAGAAGCTCATGCCGTTGCTGGAGCTGGGACGAGAGCCGGAGAAGAGAAAGATCGGATTTCGGGTGAAAGAGGGGAATGGGGATAAAGGCGGGCGGGGGCCCGGTTGTAAAAATATAAAAATCAGAAGCTTAGAAAAGTGAATAAAGTTTGCCATGGGGTGGGGGAGGAGTAGGGTCGCCGCATGAGATTAAGGTGGCTTCTCCCCATTCTCCTGCTGCCGGTTTTGGTTGGAATTTTTCTCTCACAAGTTTCTTTCCGGAGTGGTGAAAAGGCGTCCGGAGTTGCCGAGAACAGCACCGTATCCACCAAGGGTTCCGGGCATGATGCCAAGACAGTCGCAGCCAGAAACCAGACCAAGCAGGTCCCCGCGCCGCTTGCCGAGAAACCCGTGACGCGCACGGTGCCGTTGGCGCCCAGCCCGTTGGATCGACCGACGGCTGAGGAGTTGGTCAGATTTCCCGGGGCGAAGGTGCTAGATGGAACCGAAGTGGCCGGACCGGGACCGGGACAGGTCACGCGGGTTCGGATCTTGGAGACAGATTTTAAATATCCTCACCTCCGCACGGAGGAAATCATCGATGAAACCACCGGACAGGTTCTGAGCCGGGAAGAGATGGTGGCGGACCACGTGCTGGTTACCCTGCAGCAGGGCGAAGATCCGGCAGCGTTGCTGGCCAACCTGAATCTTACCGAAGCGACGATGGAGGCCGTGAGCCCGGATCCGGCGGTGCCTTTGTTCCGGTTGCAACTTCCTTCCGCCAGCCTCGAGGCGGTGCCGAGTGCCTTGGCCGCCCTGGATAAGACCACCGGCGGGGTGGTTTCCGCCGAGCCTGATTTTATCCGGCAGGGACTGCTGGTTCCCAACGACCCGAAGTATCTCGACGGCACGCTGTGGGGTCTCAACCAGGCCAACGACGTGGACATCGACGCACCCGAGGCGTGGGACATCCGGTCGGCAGCCACCGGAATCACCGTGGCGGTGATCGACACCGGCATCCGCTACACCCACCAGGATCTGACGGCCAACGCTTGGACCAACCCCGGGGAGATCGCCGGGGACCGGATCGACAATGATGCCAACGGCTATGTGGACGATGTGCGTGGCATCGACGCCTACAACCGCGATGGCGATCCGATGGATGACCAAGGCCACGGCACGCACTGTGCCGGCACGATCGGGGCCACCGGCAACAACGGCATCGGCCTCACCGGGGTGGCGTGGGGGGTAAGACTGATGGCGTTAAAGTTTCTTTCCTCTACCGGGAGCGGTTCGGACAGCGATGCCGTCATCTGCATCGATTATGCGCGGTTGAAAGGGGCCAAGATCCTGAGCTGCAGTTGGGGTGGGGGAGGAGCCGGGACCAGCCTGCAAGCGGCGATCGAGCGGGCCCGGACGGCCGGAATCCTGATGGTGGCGGCGGCCGGGAATGAGACGAACAACAACGATCTGAATCCCTCGTATCCCGCGAGCTATCCGCACGACAACATCATCTCCGTCGCCTCCACGACCTCCACGGACGCGCTTTCATCCTTCTCCAACTACGGGGCGACCAGCGTGGACCTCGGGGCGCCCGGAAGCAGCATTTACTCCACCGTTTCCACCTCGGACACGGCCTATGCCACCTACAGCGGCACCTCCATGGCCACCCCGCATGTTTCCGGCGCGCTGGCTCTGTTGGCGGCCCAATATCCCACAGACACTTACACCGGCCTGATTTCCCGCCTGCTCAACGGAACGGATCCGATTGCCGCCCTAACCGGCAAAGCCCGGGCCGGCCGGCTCAATCTGGCCAAGGCTCTGGTGAGCACCAACGCTCCGCCGGTGGTTCGGCCCGCCAACGATAATTTTGCCTCCGCCTCCGGCGTGACCGGGACTTCCTGGACGCGCACGGGTAGCTCCGTCAACGCGACCGCCGAGACCGGCGAGCCTTCCCATGCGGGCCAGGCGCCAGGATTCTCAATCTGGTACAGCTGGACAGCGCCGGCGAGTGGGGCGGCCACCCTTTCGACGGCGGGATCCAACTTTGACACGGTTTTGGCCGTGTATACCGGGAGCACCGTGGGTGCCTTGACCCCGGTCGCGGCCAATGACAACCCCGCTGCCGGGGGAACAACTGCCGCAGTTTCGTTTCAGGCGGTGGCCGGAGCCACGTATCGGATCGCCGTGGATGGAAAGGGTGGAACCTCCGGTAGCGTGACCCTGGCAGGGAACCTGGCTGGAGCCACGGTGGCCAACGACGCCTTCGCCAGTGCCACGGTGGTGAGTAACTCCTTTACCGTGACGGGTTCCAACGTCGGGGCCACGCGTGAAGCTTTGGAGCCCAACCATGGCGGCGTTTCCGGAGCAAAGTCGGCGTGGTGGTCTTGGACCGCGCCGGCCAGCGGGCGGCTCGTGGTGGCCACCGCGGGATCCTCGTACGACACGGTATTGGCCGTCTACACGGGTTCGCGGGTGGATCAACTCCGCCAGGTGGCGGCCAATGACGATGTCTCCCGGAGTGATATGACCAGCCGTGTGACGATCTCGGTGCGGGCCGGCACCACCTACCGCATTGCGGTCGACGGGTATCAAGGGGCGGCCGGATCCATCCGGCTGGCCGGAACCTTCACGGCCAAAACCGCCTTGGCGGCTCCAAGCAATGTGAACGGAAGCCTAAACAGCAGTGGAATTTTCCGGGCCAGCTGGACGCCGGTGGCCGGTGGGGCCATGTATGAGGTCACCGTTAAGTCCGCGACGAGGACTTACGCCATCGTGCGGACTCCGACCGCCTCGGTGGCTTTGCGGATGCGGATTCCGGCGACTGAGGCGGCGGTGGTGACCGTGCGGGCTTTCGATGTGGATATGGATCCGGGGTTACCGAGCACGGATCGGCCGGTGACGCGGACAAGATAAGGCGGGCGAAGCCCAACGTTGGCAGGAGGTGGAAGGGGGCAGGCGGGAGGGGGTAGCCACCAGTGGGGACGGTCGCGTTTTGGGTATAAAATATTAAGGGAAAGTTGGTAGAGTCCGCGCACGGCATGAGGTGGCGCTCTTTATCCAAGGTCATTTCGGGAGCTTCCTTGTGTTTGTGGGTCAGCGGACCGGTGTGGGCGGCGAATTTCACGGTTTCGAACCTCAACAACACGGGGGCCGGATCACTCCGGCAGGCGATTCTCGATGCGAACGCGGCGGCGGGTGCGGATACGATCACGTTCCAAGGCGGTTTGGCCGGAACGATCACCCTGGGTTCGGCGCTGCCCGTCATTAATGGCGACCTGAGCATCACCGGTCTGGGGGCGGCGACGATCACGGTGAGCGGCAACAACGCGAACCGGATTTTTTTCGTAGAGAGCGGGACGGTATCAATCAGTGAGCTGACGTTGGTCAATGGAAGGGCAACGGGTGGAGCGGGTGGACAAGGTGCGGGCGGAGGCGGAGGAGGTTTGGGTGCGGGGGCAGCGCTGTTCGTGAACGATGGAGCCACTGTGACGGTGCAGAACGTGGAATTTTCCACCCATGCAGCGGTTGGTGGGGCAGGCGGGGTGGCCGCAGCGAGCGAAGGGGGAGGCGGGGGAGGAGGACTAGGAGGAGCGGGCGGAAGTTCGCCCACACCATCCGGCACCGCCCGGCGGGGAGGTGGTGGTGGAGGAGGATTTGGCTCCTCCGCTTCCGGAGGAAACGGCGCTTTTTCAGGAGCTGGGGGGGGAGGTGGACAAAATGAAGCGGGGGCTGCGGGCGGTGCGCGGGGTGGCGGGGGAGGCGGAGGCCAGGCGAGTGGAGGAACTGCGGGTGGCTTGACGTCCGGAGGAGCGGGAGGCGGGCCCAATGGTGGATCCGGAGGAGACAGCAGTGACAATCCTGCCGCGGCCGGAAACGGAGGGGCCGGAGGAGGAGGGGGCGGGGCCGGGCAATTTTCAGCCGTGGGAGGAGGAAGCGGAGGAAATTATGGCGGCGGAGGCGGCGGTGGCGGTGGACAGTCTTTTGGGGGTGGATCGGCCGGTTCTGCCGGAGGTGCCGGCGGAGTCTTTTCCGGTGGCGGTGGCGGTGGCGGGGCGGGAAACAACACCGGCACCGCAGCGAATGTGAACGGAGCCAATGCGGGGGCGGGGGGAATTTTTGGTGGCGGTGGAGGAGGCGGTGGAGGAGGGGGTGGGGCCACGGCCAATGCAGGTTCAGGCGGGAACGGAGGTTTCGGAGCAGGGGGAGGTGGTGCCGGGGGCGGTAACGGGGCCAGTGGGACGGCAGGGACGGGAGGATCGGCCGGGTTTGGTGGAGGAGCGGGAGGCGGGACGGGGGCGGGGGGCGGGGGAGGCTCGGCATTGGGCGGAGCGGTTTTTGTCCGGCAAGGGGGAACGCTGCGGATCATCGGAGGTTCGATCAGCGGGAGCAGTGTGACCGCCGGATCCGGTTCGGGCGGGGGTACCAGCGGCTCGTCGGAAGGTGGCGCGGTGTATCTGCACACGGGGACCACGCTGACCTACGAGGTGGCGGCGGCCGCGACCTCGACAGTGGCCAACCAGATCGGCGGCACGGGGGCTCTGACCAAGGAGGGAGCTGGGACGCTAACGCTGCAGGGGGCCAACACCTACACGGGGGGAACCACCCAGACGGCCGGAACGATACGGATTGAAAACATTGACGGTCTGGGAACCGGAACACTGACCCAATCCGCTGGCACGGTTTTGATCGTGGACGCCTCAGGAACAATTGAAAATTCCATGAGCCTGTACCGGGTGGATTTTCTGCAGGGGGTGACCCTTTCAGGAAATTTAACTCTGAACAATGCCACCTTTGACGTGGCGTCCGGGCAGAGTGCCATCCTCTCCGGAGGATTGAGCGGAGCCGGGGGCATCACCAAGAACGGAGCCGGCACGTTGACGGTAACCGGAGCCAACACGTTTACCGGGGCGAGCGTCCTTAACGCAGGAACGTTGGTGACCACGACCACGACAGCCTTGGGCACAGGAGACGTGACGTTGACGGCTGGCACCCTGCAGATCCAGTCCAAGCTGAACCTGGGAGGGGCGCTGGCGTGGGCCAACAACGCGGCGACGGTGGTGATCGACAGCGTGGAGAGCGGGCAGTTCATCGAAGTGGCGGGAAACCTGAGCCCGGCCGGGGGGACTAAAACCTTCGACGTGACCAACTCAGCCCTTTCCGAGAACCAGAGGTACGCCCTGCTTTCCGCCGCCAACCTCAACACCTTCACGACGGCGAATTTCGGCATCACCATCGATCCTGCCTTCCAATACTCCCTCCAGATCGACGCCGGGACGCTCTACATCCGTCTGACCTCCACCGACTACACCGTCTACGCCCAGACCCCGAACCAGCAGCAAGTCGCTACGGCGTTGAACGTTTTCCCGGATGCGACGAGCGGGGACCGGGTGACGGTGACCACGGCCCTGAACGATTTGGCGATCTCCGCCTATGGAGCGGCTTTTGAGCAGTGCATGCCGGCGCTCTACTCCTCGATGCCGACGCTGGCCTTCAACACGGCCAACGCCGTCAACACGAAGCTGTTTGAGCGGCTGTGGCTTACCCGGGTGGGGGCGGTGAACCCGGGCCTGAGCGGCGGACCCACCGAGTCCAGCAGCGCCCTGGCTCCGCCTGCCAGCACGCGCGATCCGTTGGGCCTGGAACCGGACCAGAACTGGAGCACCTTCCTGGACGGGAACGGAATCTTTGCCACGGCCAACAGCGGGGGAGCGATGAGCAATTACCGGTCCCAGAGCGGCGGCATGACCGCCGGGGCCATGTACAAGTTCATGGAGGGCTTTGATGCCGGGCTGTACGTGGGTTACCAGTATTTGCACTCCGGGTATGCGGGTGACAGCCAGCTGCAAGACAACGCGGCGCGTTTCGGGCTGCTGGGTTCATGGGCCTGGCCGGGGCTCGATCCGGTCGAAGAAACGGTGTGGGTGAATGGATTGGTGGGCGGGGCGTGGCACAACTACGACGTGGACCGGGGAATCGCCTTTGGAACGATCGACCGAACCGCGGACAGCACGCCCGGAGCCGGGGAGTTTGATCTGGCGGTGGGGACAGGATACGACCTGAAGGAAGGCAACTTCACCTTTGGTCCAGCGGCGAGCGTCCAGTACACGTATCTGGGCGTGCAAAGCTTCAACGAAACGGGCGCCGAATCCCTGGATCTGGCGGTGAACTCTTTCAACTCCTCGAGTTGCCTTTTTACCCTGGGTGGGCAGGCGGCGTACCGGTGGGAGGTGAATGACGGGTTGGTGATCACGCCAATGGTGAGTGCCAGCTGGCAACATGAATTTCTGCAGGATGCCTACACGATCGGTTCGGCATTCGACACGGGCGGGCCCTCGTCGCCTTTCAACTACACGACATCAGCGCCGGAGCGGAATTTCTTCTACGGCGGAGCGGGGGTGAGTGTTGCGATTGATTCCCGGTGGCAGGTGATTGCGCTGTGGAACTGTGCAGCGGGGAACGCGGATCTGATCAGCCAGAATGTGTATTTGTCGTTGAATGCTAAATTCTAAAAAGTGAATTCCCGGCGTGGCGGGAAATGTTCGTTTACGGTTACGATTACGTTTACGAGATGCGGGGAGCTAAGGACGGGACAGGAATGAAACACACCCTACTTCGCGCCTAACCCGCTGCGCGGAGGCGCTACGAAGGGCTGGGGCTAACCTATTAAAATCAAGAGCGGGACAAGAATGAAATAGAGGTTTGGCCGTATTCGCGGCGCCAGACTTCCTTGAGAGGGGTTTCCACGGACCACTTGGCGCGGTGGGAATGTTCCCAGATGATCCGGCCCTTGGGGGCAAGGAGGCGATCAAGGCCGGCGGTGACATTCCATGAGGATAGCTCCTCGGGGGTCTGGTCGTAGGGAGGGTCGAGGAAGATGAGATCGAAAGAGTCGGCGGGGGCGGTGGGAATCCAGGTTTCCACCGGAGTTTCGAGAACGGGGAAGTTGTAGCCGAGCGTTTCAAGGTTGTGGCGCAAGGATTCGGCGGTGCGGTGGTTGTGCTCGATGAAGAGCGCGGACTTGGCTCCGCGGCTCAGGGCCTCGATGCCGTAGGCGCCGGTGCCGGCAAAGAGATCGAGGACACGGGCGTCCGGCACCCAGTTGGCCAAGGCGGAGAAGACGGCGGCCCGGACGCGGTCCTGGGCCGGGCGCAGGCCGGGGATCACCGGAACCTCCAGTTGGCGGCTGCAGTGAATGCCTCCGGTGATACGCAGATGGCCCATGCCGCTCCGCCGGGGGTGACTCGGGCGCTTTCCTTCGGTATGACGTGGGGATGTCGACCTCATCCGGCAACCCTTGGTGTATCATCCTGAATCCCGCCGCCAAGGGCGATCAGGCCCGCAAAACGATCGACCGGATCGGCAAAATGGCTTCTGAGGCAAAAATCCTGCTGACGGAAAACGCCGGAGACGGCGAGCGTCGCGCCAAGGAGGCGGTGGCCATGGGGTTCAAGACCATCGTGGCGGCGGGTGGCGACGGCACAGTCAACGAGGTTCTTAACGGGATTGACCCGGCCACGTGTGCGCTCGGCATCCTGCCGGTGGGCACGATGAACGTTTTGGCGCTGGAGTTGGGAATTTCACCCGACCTAGAGCGAGCGTTGGAGGTGATCCGAAAGAACCACCGGCGTCGGGTGGATCTGGGCTATGCCAACCAAAGGCGTTTCATCCAGCTCGCGGGTGTAGGGCTGGATGCCGAGGTGGTGAGAAAGACCCATCCGGAGGCCAAGCGGGCGTGGGGACCGTGGAGCTATCTTCTTACGGTGGCACAGGTGACGGTGGCGCCGGCTCCAAAACTGAGGGTGAAGGCGGAAGGGCAAGAGTTTGCCGGTGCGATGGTTCTGATTGGAAACGGCCGGCACTACGGGGGTCCGTTCCGCTTTTTTCCCAAGGCCGACATGGCCGACGGGAAACTGGATGTCTGCATCTTCCCGAAGTCGGGCCCGCTGGATCTGCTCTGGTATCTGCAAGGTGTGTTGATCGGCGGGCCGGAGTCGCTCCCCGAGGTGAAGTATCTGCAGACCCCGGCGCTGACGGTGGAAGCGGATGAAAAGGTGGCGCTGGAGGTGGACGGGGAGTACGGCGGGGAGACGCCGGTGACGTTCCGGCTGGAGAAGAAGGGGGTGGAGGTCATCGTTCCATGAGGAAAGCCGGGGAGGTTTTCCGGCTGGAGAAGACGGACGGCAAGGCGCGGGCGGGGGTGCTGAAGACGGCGCACGGGGAGGTGCAGACCCCGGTGTTCATGCCGGTGGGGACGCAGGCGTCGGTGAAGGGAGTGAGTCCGGACGAGCTGATTGAGATGAAGGCCCCCATCATTTTGGGCAACACCTACCATCTGGTGGTGCGGCCGGGGCTGGAGGTGATCCAGCAGATGGGCGGGCTGCACAAGTTCATGGGATGGAACGGGCCGATCCTGACCGACAGCGGGGGTTTCCAGGTGTTCAGCCTGGCCAAGATCCGGGAGATGACGGAAGAGGGGGTGATGTTTTCGAGCCATGTGGACGGGAAGAAGTTTTTCCTGGGGCCGAAAGAGGCGATCCAGGCGCAGGACAAGCTGGGATCGGACGTGATGATGGCGTTCGACGAGTGTCCGCCGTGGCCGTGCGACCGGGAGCGGATGGCGGCGAGCCTGGAACGGACCCACCGCTGGGCGCGGATCTGCCGGGAGGAGCAAGATCGGATCGGGCATCGGAATCTTCTTTTCGGAATCGGACAGGGCGGGGATTACGATGACCTACGGGCGAAGAGCTTCGAGGAGCTGCAAAAGATCGGTTTCGACGGCTACGCGGTGGGCGGGGTGAGCGTCGGCGAGCCGGAGGAGTTGATGATGAAGGCGATCGATGCGAGCGAGCCGCATTTACCGACCGACCGACCGCGGTACGTGATGGGGCTGGGGCATCCGGACCAGATCGTGAGGATGATTGGCAAGGGGATGGACATGTTCGATTGCGTGTTGCCGACGCGGGTGGCGCGGAACGGGACGGCCTGCACGGAGACGGGGCCGGTTTCCGCCCGGAAACCGACGTGGACGCGGGACGAGAATCCGATCGTAAAGGGTTGTGCCTGTTATGCTTGTTCGCGGTTCAGCCGCGCCTATGTTCAACATCTGATCAAGGCAGAAGAACTTTTGGGATTACGGCTGATCTCCCTCCATAATCTCCATTTCTACCTTGAGACCGTCCGGCAGGCCCGGGCGGCGATCCTGGGGGGCCGGTGGGCCGAGTGGTCCGCGGAGTTCCTGGGTCGATACAAACGGGGAGGGAAGGAACAGGAGAAAGAAGAAGCATGAGCGAGATGATCTTTTCCGCATGGCCGCTGTTGATGGCGCCCGCCCCGACCGATGGAAGCCAACCCCCCGCATGGGTGCAGTTGCTGCCGCTGGTCATCCTGTTCGTGCTGATGTACTTCGTGCTGCTCCGGCCGCAGATGAAGCGGCAGAAGGAGCAGGAAAAGCTGATCTCCTCCGTCAAAAGCGGAGACCGGGTGGTGGCGGCCGGCGGAATCTACGGCACGGTGACCAACATCAAGGACGCCGTGGTGGTGCTGAAGGTGGCCGACAACGTCAAGATCGAGGTGCAGCGTTCGACGATCACCTCAGTCGATAAGTCCGAAGAGAAGCCCGCCGCCTAGGTTCGCCATGATCGCCCTGCAGTTCGGCCTGAGTCTGGTCTTTTTCGTCCTGTTCATCGGCTATTTCCTGACGGCCGACGCCCGCAAGCGGATGAAGCTGAGCCTGGCGCTGACGGCGTCATTGGTACTGCTGTGCCTGAGTTCGCTGTTCGTGAAGGGAGAGGACGGGCAGTGGAAGATCAAGATCAAGCCCGGGCTGGATTTGAAGGGCGGGACGCAGTTCCTGCTGGAGCTGGCGGGAGAGGCGGACCGGAGCGCGGTGGACCAGGCGGTGGAGGTGATCCGCAAGCGGGTGGACACGGTGGGCGTGGCCGAGCCGGTCATCCAGCCGGTGGGCGACAAGCGGATCATCGTGCAGATTCCCGGAGTCAGCGAGGCGGACAAGGCCTCCTACCGGCGGCAGCTGGAGAAGGTGGCAAAGCTGGAGTTCGCCCTCGTGCATCCGGAGAGCGACGCGATCGTGGAAAAGGCGCAGGGGAAGACGCCGGAGGTTTCTTTCGATTACCAGGTGCTGAAGTTGCGAGACCGGGGCACAGGCGGGGCGGTGGTGGAGACGCCGATTGTGGTGAAGCGGCGGCCGGAGATGTCCGGCAAGAATGTGGCCAGCGCCTTCCGCAGTGTGGACCAACTGGGGCGGCCGGTGGTGATCATCGAGTTCAACGCCGAGGGGCGGGACAAGTTCGGCAAACTGACCGAACAGAACATCGGACGCAGGATGGCGGTGGTGCTGGACGGGGAGGTGTATTCGGCACCGGTGATCCGGACGGCGATCTACGGCAGCTGTGAAATTTCCGGCGGAAACATGAGTATCACCGAGGCCGAGGAGCTGGCGAGCGTACTGAAGAACCCGCTGGAGAACCCGGTGGCGATCGTGGACGAGCGCGGGGTGGATCCGAGCCTGGGAGCCAGTTCGGTGCGTAGCGGTTTCACCGCTGGATGGGTCAGCCTGGTCGTGGTGAGTCTGTTTGTTCTGGCCTATTACCGGTGGCTTGGCGTGGTAGCGGTGGGAGCACTGCTGATCAACATGCTGGTCTTACTGGGTCTGCTGGCCCAGTTCGGCTTCACTCTGACCTTACCAGGATTGGCGGGACTCATTTTGACGATTGGAATGAGCGTGGATGCGAACGTACTGGTTTATGAGCGGATCAGGGAAGAGTTAAATCGCCATCGGAGCGCTCTGGAGACTGTGGCCTCCGGATTTAAACACGCCTTCAGCTCGATTCTCGATGCCAACGTCACGACGGTCATCGCCGCGGCGATCCTCTTTTGGCAAGGTTCCGGCCCGGTCCAAGGATTTGCCATCGCCCTCTGCCTCGGAATCGCCTCGACCCTGTTTGCCGCCCTGATCGCGAGCCGAACTGGCGCCGAGTGGTTGGCTGAGAAAGGGGGCAAGGCAAAGCTTCACATGATGCAAATCGTTGGGGAGACAGCGATTCCCTTCTTGAAGTTGAAATGGCCAGCCATCGCGATCTCGATCGCCCTGACTTTGATCTGTGCGGCCGCCGCCCTGGTCCGGGGTCCAGGCGCATTGGGCGTGGACTTTACCGGGGGTGATCTCGTCACTCTGCGGTTTCAGGAGAAAATTGATGACGGACGGATCCGGTCTTCATTAGGAAACCTTGCCGAGGTGGCGCAGTACCAGCGCAGTCCGGTGGGTCAGGATGAAATTCTCTCCCTGCGGACAGCTTTCGGTAACGGAGAACCTGCGGTCGCCAAGCTCCAACAGGAATTCCCCTCGGCCGGCTTCCAACAAATCCAACTGGACAAGGTGGCTCCCGTGGTCGGTGAAGAGCTGAAGAACAAGGCATTCCTTGCCTTGGTTCTTGGGATGATCGGAATCTTTCTTTATACGACATGGAGGTTTGAGGCGGCTTTCGCTGTAGGGGCCACCGTCGCCATCTTGCATGACGTCCTGCTTAGCCTTGGAATTTTTGTTCTGTTAGGACGCGAGCTGTCCCTGCCGATGGTGGGCGCAGTTTTGGCCGTGGCCGGTTATTCGATCAACGACACGATCGTCATCTTTGACCGGATCCGGGAGACTTTCCGGGGAGGCCTGCACGGCAACCGGGAAGCTGCGATGAATCAGGCCATCAACCAGACTTTGAGCCGGACGCTACTGACTTCCGGGACGACATTCTTGGCGGTGTTGGTGCTCTTTCTGATTGGAGGTCGGGTGATCAATGATTTTGCCCTGATCCTGCTGATCGGAATCGTGGTCGGGACGTATTCGTCGATCTTTATTGCGAGCCCGATCGCACTGTTGGCTGGAGGCAGGAAGAAATAGGATTTCAGACGGTCGTTTACGTTTACGATTAGGTTTACGAAAAAATAAAGCGATCTGCGCACAACTGGCGGGTTCGGCTTGCGGGGGGCATGAAGGTCTTTATTTCATAAGGATGCGTTGGGTGGGAAATCCAAGTCTGGCCGGAGCGGGACAGGGTCCTGGCCAACTGATCGACCAGATCCTGGAAAGAAGGGGCTTGGCCAGCGGTCCTGAGCGGGAGGCGTTCCTCCAGCCCAAGTTGTCCAACCTTTCCGCTCCCGAGGAGATTCCCGGAATGGCGGCGGCCACAGCGTTGCTCCAGCGGCACCTGCATGCGAAGAGCCCCATGGTCATCTACTCCGATTACGACGTGGACGGAATTACCAGTGCGAGCGTGTTTCGGTTGTTTGTGGAGGCGCTGGGAGGCGGTCCAGTCCGGCACTTTATTCCTGATCGGAAGAAAGAGGGATACGGGCTGACCGCCAAGGGACTGGAGAGGTGTCTGGAAGGTGGGTCCAAACCAAGGCTCTTGGTGGTGTTGGATTGCGGGACGAACAGCAAGGCGGAGGTGGAGAAGGCCAAGGCGGCGGGCATCGATGTGCTGATCGTGGACCATCACCAAATCGGGGAGGTGGCCCCGGGAGATGCCTTGGTAAATCCACAACTCGGCTCCACCCATCACCACCTGTGCACAGCGGGTTTGGTGTTCAAGCTGTGCCATGCGTATTTGAAGTCGCACGGCGGGCGGGAGCAGTTCGACCTCAAGACGGTGCTGGATCTGGTGGCACTGGCGACGGTGGCGGACCTG
>JBILFP010000042.1:0-12475 GCA_044351535.1 Methylacidiphilales bacterium | reverse complement strand
GGCAGGTCGGAATTCTTGATGATGTAGTTGAAATTCACGGCACTACCGAGCTTTTCCGTGATTTGGTAACCCAGACCGATCCCAGCGTTGTACTGCTGATAGTTCTCCGGATACAGGCTTCCCGACACTTGCCCAAATTGGGCGGAAAAAGGAGTGGTCAGGCTCAACTTATCGATGATGTTCCAACTCAACCCCAGGCCCGTGTTCCAAACCTCGTTGAAATTGCTTCCCACAATCGCAGACAGTTGGGTGCTTCGGCTAGCAGTCACGTTGTAGTTCAGATATTCGTTCAGCCGGTGGCTCCAGCCGAAATTGAAAAACGCGGTCGAAGGGTTGCCACCCGCCTGATTCTCCGGGGTGTTGTTTCCGGTGAAATTCCCCCAGGTCCAGCCGGCACGGCCAGTGACCGTGATGTACTCTGAGATCGTCCAGTTCACGAAGGGGCCGACCTGGTACATGATGTTGTTGTTCTGACCACTCACCGGGGTGGAGACATTGGTATCCGGATTGGTAACCGTGGTGCCCTGGGAATCCGTGTAGTCCGTGATCGCCGCCGCTCCCTCCAGTCCTGCAATCAGGGTTTTGGTGATGTAGTAGGTCGCGGCCAAGCTGGGTGTCAGGGTCCGGCGATTGAGATCCTGAAACGAGCTCTGGCCGGACCATAGGTTAAACCAGTCGAACCCGGCGGTGATGATGAGATCGGCCAAATCCCAGTCCACCTTGCAGCCGGCACTGTTTTGGTAAATGGTGAAACGGGAAAGGTTGCTGAGTTCACCAGCCTGGGTCGGGTCGTTTTGGAGGGAAAATTGGTCATAGGGCGTGAAACGAAAATCCCCGACGAAAAAAGTCCCCGTCAGGGCGCTATTGGGAGCGATAAAAAAACCTCCGGGGCTGTTCGTTTCCGCGACGTCAAAGTAATAGGAATAACCAAAACCCACCGAAAAAGTCAGCATATTCAGGTCCGTGATCGGCCACATCACGGAGAGGTTGCCGGCGGGGGTGGTGTAGGCGCTTCCGCCAGAAGCAGACTGGCTTAGGCCGGTATTGGAATTGTATCCCCCGGTTAAGCTGGCCCCGACGTTGAGGAGAACCGGTCCGAGATCCAGATTGTAGTCCATCTTCTCCGGCGAAATTTTACGGCTCATGGCGCTGGCCTCGCCCGCCAACGACTGCCATTGGCTCTCCTGCCCCGACCCCCGCTGCGGAAGTGCGGCGAGAACAAAGAAGGAGAAAAAAACGCAGGCCCAGATGGGCATAGCGTCATTATCGCCCAAACTTTCCAAACAGCCAGTTTGCCTGACTGGAAACAGGATTTTTAGAGCCTTTTTCAACAAGTATAATTTACATGTTTTTAAGTAAAAACAAATGCTTTTTTCTTACGCAAGCCTCTGGTGCGAAGGTAATTTCAGAGTCTTGAAGCTTTTGTTTGCTCTTCGCTCGATTCGTCTTTCGACCCTATCGCTTCTTCTCCTGACCGGCCCAACGGAGATCCTGGCTCAACAGACTTCCTTTATCGGTTGGATCCCAGTGCAAACCTTGGCCTCCGGAAAGACCACCGAGATTGACCTCACCCGCTTCCTGTCTCTCGCACCCGGAGCAAAACTGGAAATGGAGAGACCGGCCGCCCTCGAGAAGTTAAAAGTGGAGTTGGACGCTCCTAGACAAACTTTGCGTCTCATACCGGAAGCCGGTCTCCAAGGACTGGAAGATTTAGTCCTGCGAATTCGGCCCGCCCAAGGCGACCCCCTCGAGGGAATCTTCACCCTGGCCGTCCAGTCCGCTCCGGAAACAAAGTTTCGTTACTTCGGCACTGGTTCGGAAAAATCCGTCTCCGTGGCCGGTTCCTTCAACGGATGGAATACCGGGGCCCATCCCATGAAAAAAACCGGCGAGAACACGTGGGAACTCTCCCTGCCCCTGCCGCCGGGCTCCCACACCTACAAACTGGTGGTGGACGGCCAGTGGCGGCTCGATCCCGCCAACAAACAAAAGGCCGGGGATGGGACCGGGAATGAAAATTCCCAAGTTCAGGTTTCTGGCACGGCCGGCCCAGCCCCGGTCCTGTTTGCCCGGGCCCGTTCCGCTGAGACCCTGACTTTTGGATGCCATCCAGAGGACTGGAAGCCCGCCAACATTTCCGCAGTTGCTCAGCTCCCCGGCGGCGCCTCCCGATCCGTACCCGCCGAACCCTCCGCCGGCGGCGGATGGCAGGTTAAAACCGCCGGCCTCCCTCCCGAGGCTTGGATTCGCATCATGGGCGTGGGTTCGGACGGCTCCTCCGCATTCCCCACCCGTGCCCGGGTCGGGGAGGATCCGCCGGCGGGTGCGTCCCGGCATGACCATATCATTTATTTCGCGTTCATTGACCGATTGGTGGACGGAGATCCGTCCAACAATCCGAAACCCGACCCCCGCGTGGAGCCCCCGGCCCAGTATTTCGGCGGGGATCTGGCCGGTGTTAAAAAACTGATCGACGACGGCTACTTCGAAAAACTCGGCATCAACACCCTCTGGCTTTCCCCGGTCAACCAGAACCCCCTGCCCCCCTACCAGGAGTTCAAGGAACCGCGGCGCTGGTACACCGGCTACCACGGCTACTGGCCGATCAGCTCCACCGAGGTTGATTCCCGTTTCGGCGGCAACGACGCCCTCACCGCCTTGGCCAATTCCGCCGAAAAGAAAAACATCAGTATCCTTCTCGATCTTGTTCTCGCCCATGTTCACGAAGAGCATCCCACCTTTAAAAAGAATCCCGACTGGTTCGGCTCCCTGCTGTTGCCGGACGGCACCCGGAATCTCCGCAAATGGGACAATGAAACCCAGTTCACCACCTGGTTCGAACCTTTTCTGCCGCGTTTCAATTACGACACTGCGGCCGGCGCTTTTCTCGTCGACAACGCCGTCGACTGGATCAAGCGCTTCAACTTGGACGGCTTTCGCCTCGATGCCGTCAAGCATATCCCCCCCCAATACTGGACTGGTTTCCGCGAAGGACTTCGCCAAGGGCTGCCCCAAACCACCCGGGAGTCGTTTTACCTCGTGGGGGAAACTTTCATGGATCGGCCCGGCATCAACTCCTTCATCGGCCCCAACCGGCTGGATGGGCAGTTTGAGTTCCCGCTCTACGACACCCTCTTGGAGGTTTTTGGCACAGGCAAGGAAGACTTCGCTTCTCTGGAAAGATCGGCCGCCGCCTCAGACCGTGTCTTTGGCCCGGAGACGGTCATGTCCCCTCTCCTTGGCAATCATGACAAGTCCCGCTTCATGGCTTATGCTGACAGCGATCTTCCCGATCCGAAGGAGCCCGATGAGTTCGTGGTCGGCTGGACCAAACCACCCAAGGTCGATCAGGACTCCTCCTACGAGAAGCTGAAGCTGGCCTTTACTTTTGTCCTAACAACCTCGGGGGCTCCCACCATTTATTATGGGGACGAAATCGGCATGACCGGCGCCCAGGATCCCGACAACCGCCGGATGTTTCCCGATCTCGCCAAGCTCACCCGGGCCGAAAAATCGGTTCAGGATCATGTCGCCAAGCTCAATGCCCTTCGCGCCAAACATCCCTCCATCCGCTACGGCAGCCGCCGCGCCATTCTGGCCGAACGGGACACTTATGCTGTGGCGAGGGCCTACCTGGGCGACCGGGTTCTCCTTCTTTACAACCGCTCCGACAAGCCGGCGAAGCTTGCGCTCAATGTCGGTCCGGAGTTTGCCGACGGTTCCCTGCAGGATCGTTTGGGAGTTCTCAAGGAAGTCTCAGTAAAGAACGGTTTTGTGGATATTACCCTGCCGGCCCTATCTAGCGCCTACCTGACCCCTTAATTCCGCTGGTCTCCTGTATCTGCCTTTGCAGACAGATCTCTCCGCCTTTGACTTTATTGCTTATTACATATTTTAAGTAAAAAGTTATTAAAATGTTGTTAACATTTTTGTTGACATACACTATCCCTAATACAAATAGGGCGCATGAACCACAACCGGTTGACTCAAGCGTCAGCGCGTAGGGTTCTGTAAATATAGGAGTAATCATGAAAAACAACTACCTCATTACCGATCTTGGTCCCCATCTGCTGGTGGATCATTCTCTGCATCGGCCCTCCCGCCCCTGGGGTTCCTGGGTGATGGGCTTGGCCCTGTGGGCGGCAGTCCTTGGCATCCTTTGCTGGATGACTTTGGGAGTGGCCCACGCCCAATCCACTCAGTCTGATCCCCTGGTCATGAAGGTTTATCCAGACGGCACCAAGTTGGTCCTTCGCTGGAGCGAAGTGGGCAAACAGGTGGACAATGGGGAAAAATACGGCGGGGCCCCCAAGATCGTGGCCTATGATCCCACGAAAGACGGCATCGTCCCCATTGGGGAACCCGCAACGGCCTCAACCAATGCCGCTCTGCCGCCTTCCTCTTCCGTGATTTCCCCTCAACAACCGGCCCGGATGGACTATACGAATGCAGATCCTAAGGATTACGATGAAAATCTGGGTCCTCAGGAAGGTTTCGTTTTTCGCACCGCCGCCGGGGTTGCCTACCAGCAGCCTTTGAGCGGAAGAGATTCAAATGGTCTGTTTGGAAATGGACCGGCGGGTTACAACAAACTCGTTTTTCAGCCCGGTATCCGTTTTGATTTGGAACCGTCCTATAATGTCACGGATTGGTTCCGCGTCGGTCTCGAGACCGCGTTTATTTATAACCAACTCCACTCGGCCACGATAAATGGCACTGGTCTCTATAGCGGGGGATCCACCATCGGTAATGGCGGTCTCTACCAAATACCGGTACTTGCCAATGTGAGTTTTCACTTCCCAAGCGATGGACCGATTCGTGGTTATATCGGAGGAGGTACTGGGGCGACATGGAATGTCCTACAAATATCGGCTGGTGGAGGATCCCCTTACACCAGTTATCAATGGAACTATGCCTGGCAAGTGACGGCTGGTTTTACATACTGTGTTGCTCCGGGTCTGGATCTGGATATCGCCTATAAAATGCTCAGCAATCCATCCCCTAACTTTGACAACATGAACTCCTTCAAATCTAGTTACAACCATACCGCGGAAATTGGTCTTGCCTGGCGTTTTTAGCCCGACTCTTCATGTAAAAAATCCCCGCTCCTAGCGGGGATTTTTTATGCCTATTTACTTATTTTCTATGTAGCAATCGTGTGAACAAGTTTACTATAAATAGGGGTCTTTTCTTTGTGGGTACAATAGGTTGTGCCCAGAGTCTTAGTCACCCCTATGTGCTGGCCCGACAAGCGCCTTTGGATTTTTATCTTTTTGATCCTGAACTCCTTTTCCGATTTTTCCCGCGCCCAAAGAATTTTCCTTCCCCCCACTCCGGAACCAATTGCAGAAACTCCTCCCGTAGCCAGCGCCCAAGCTCCCCCTTTTTCCCCGGAGGCAGATACCACTTTGGTTTTAAAAACTTACCCTGATGGCACCAAGAAGATTGCGCCTCTGGAAACATTAAACTTCCATGACAATGGCGCCGCTTTTGGTGGCCCTCCCAAACTTTCTATTTATCAGGACACCGCGAAGCCTCCTACCGCCCTTTCCCCAAATTCACCGGAGCGACTCACTATTGCCTCGATTGGAACCACGACGGGACCATCGACCCTTTCTGCCAATCTGCCTCCCTCCGCCGATCCTCTTGCCGGCGCCACCCAAGTCGCAGCCGTTGACCCAATGGGCGGAGGAGCACCCAACCCGATGGGAGGGGCTCCCTCCGCCGATCCGATGGGAGGCAGAGGCTCGGCCGCACCAGTGGATCCTTTGGCTGGCTCACCCTCAAAAACGGCTCCCCCCTTGCAAACCGTATCCGGAAAACCCGCCCCGATCGTGGGCGATACCACCCTGCTGCAACTAGGGGAATGGGAGAGCTTTTTTCTCAATGCCGGGATCGGTGGCTCCCTCCAGGGCCAGCTCACCGCCCGCCGGGTTGATAATGGCAACAATCGTCAGGCCTACCCCTATCAATACACATCGGGGGCGTTGAACGGAACGACCGTGAGCGGGGAAAATTTTACCTTTAACCCGGGATTCCGATTGGATGTGGAGTTTGGTTACAACTTTTACGAGTGGCTGGGTGTGGGTCTACAGACGGGGCTCACTTACAACGGGATCAACCAATACAATGCGACAATTTCAAGTTTTCCCGCCGGAACCACGCTGCCCCCGGGTTCCTACAACATGTCTGCGGATGGGGATTTGGTTCAGGTCCCCGTCCAGATCAATGGGATCCTTCGTTGGCCCGGGCAGGTGAAGCTCCGTCCCTTTATAGGCGGTGGAATCGGTGCGGTTTGGCAGCAACTCGACGTGAACAATTTCTACCTGGCCAACACCGACATCCAGGGCAACTACTGCCGCAGTGGTTTCCAGTTTGGCTGGAATGCCCAAGTGGGATTGACCTACACGGTCGAACCCGGGGTGGATTTTTATGGTGCCTTCAAGATGCTGAGCGCCTTCATGCCGGTCATCGGCAACTATCAATTCTCCAACAGTTATAACTGCTCGGTCGAAATCGGCATCCAGTCCCGCTTCTAGTTCTCCTCCACACTAATGTCTCCGGGCTTGAGCCCATGACAAATCCCTCGCTTGGTCTTTTCAATAAAATCACAGAATTCCTTCACCTCCGACCCCTTGGAATCTTGGCCTTTGCGGATCGCCTCCAAAGCCTGCACGCGGTTTTTGCCGCCAAAGAAAAACTCCTCATAAACCCTTTGTAAGGCTTTTCTGTTTTCGGGTCCTACACCTGCCCTACGAAGACCCACCAAATTCAGCCCGCATACCCCGTTCGTCGCCACCGCCATGCAGTACGGCGGCAAATCCATTCCCACCCGGGTCTGTCCCCGCACCATGGCCAGCTTCCCTATCCGCACAAATTGGTGCACGACCACCGCCCCACCCAAAAAAGCTTTTTCCTCCACCTCGACATATCCCGCCAACAGCACGTTGTTCACCAATACCACCCCATCCGCCAACCGGCAGTTGTGCGCCACATGCGCCCCCACCATGAGAAAACAGCCGTTCCCGATAACCGTATCGGTGCCCTCCTTGGTACCCCGATGGATTGTCACGTACTCCCGAATCACATTCCCCTCTCCGATCACCACCCCACTCTTGGCCCCCTGATAGGCCAGATCCTGAGGCTCCGCCCCGATCACGGCTCCAATCCCGATCCGGTTTTTGGTCCCTAACCTGACTCTGCCTTCCAGAACCGCACGCGGACCCACCACACAACCGTCTCCCAGTTCAACTTCTGAACCCACAATCGCCCCCGGACCCACCACACACCCTGCCCCGAGCTTGGCGCCTTTCTCCACGATGGCCGTCGGATGAATTTCGATTTTGCTCAAAGGTAACCTGCCTCCCGGAAACTATAGTAACCGGGACGCCCCTCCCGGGCGACGCCGATAATTACGTGATCCTGCAGCTGCACCCCCAACGCTTTGGCTCCGTCCCTTAATCTCCGTGTGAAGTCCAGGTCTGCTGGGCTGGGCGCCGGATCCCCCGAGGGGTGGTTGTGCACCGCAATCAGGGCGTAGACCGTCTCACTGCCCAACGCCTGCCGCAGAACATCCTGTGGCTGCACCGCCGTCTCGTTCACTGAGCCACGGCTGATCTGCAGCTTTCGGATCAGCCTCAGCTTGGTGTTCAACAACAGCACCCACACTTCCTCCCGATCCCTCTTTCGTAATTCCGCTCCCAGCACCGCTTCCACTTTCACCGGATGATCCATCGCCTTCCCCGCCACTTCGGCCGAACCCACCCTCCGACCCAACTCGATCGCCGCCGCGATTTGGCACGCCTTGGCCGCGCCCAATCCCTGAAACTCCTTCTGCAGGCTCTGCGGCGTGATCCGGGCGAGACTCCCTAAAGCCTCCCGCGACTGCAGGATCTCTCCCGCCAGTTCAACCGCTGACTTACCGGGCCGGCCCGTCCTCAGCAGGATCGCCAGCAACTCCGCCGTGGAAAGCGCCTCCGGCCCCTGGGTCATCAAACGCTCCCTGGGCCTCTCCTCCACCGGTAACTCCCGGATCCTGCTCACTTCCCGGCACAATAAAGGCTGCCACCTTCCCCCTCAAGAAGGGCGGAATGTGCGCCTTGAGTTCCACGTCGTTGCCCTCATACCTCTTCTCGAGAATCCGGCCGGCCCGAGCCAAGAGGGCCAACAATGCCCCCTCGCTCTGGGGAACCCTCAAATGCACCCGCATGCTCCAGGCCGTCAGCATCGCCGAGAGTTCGGAGAAAAATGCTGCCATGCCATCCCCCGTTTTGGCCGACACCAGCACCCCATGGGTCACCCCCCCGGCTTCCCGATCCAACCCAGCCCGGTTTTCCAACCGGTCGACCTTGTTCCAAACCGTTAGCGTGTGTTTGTCCCCCGCCCCGATCTTCCTCAAAACCTCATCCACCGCCCGCATCTGCTCCATCCGTTGGGGATGACTGGCATCCACCACGTGGATGAGGACGTCGGCAAAAGCCACCTCCTCCAAAGTCGACTGAAACGACTCCACCAGATGAGTCGGTAGTTTTTTCAGGAAACCCACCGTGTCGGTCAAAAGTACCCGCACCCCATTCGGCATCCGAAACTGTCGGATCGTCGGATCCAGCGTGGCAAAAAGCCGATCCTCGGCCACCACCTCCGCATGGGTGAGGCGGTTCATCAAGGTCGACTTCCCCGCATTGGTGTAACCCACCAGCGCCGCCACCGGCCAGTGCTGCCGCAACCTTCCCTCCCGCTGGATCGTCCGGTGCTTGCGTACCTCTGATAAATCCCGCTCCAGTCGCGTGATTCGCTCCTGCACGCGCCGCCGGTCCACCTCCAGCTGGGTTTCTCCCGGCCCCCGCATCCCGATTCCACCCGTTTGCCGCGAAAGATGCGTCCACATCCGCGTCAGTCGGGGCAACAAATACACCAGTTGGGCCAGTTCGATCTGGAGTTTTCCTTCCTTCGATTTTGCCCGCTGGGCGAAGATATCCAAAATCAGCTGGGTTCGATCCAGTACCTTACAGGAAAAAATCTGTTCCAGGTTCCGCGCCTGTGCCGGACTTAGCTCATCGTCAAAAATGACCGTATCCGCCTTCTTGTCCCGCGCCGTCTTGGCCAGTTCCGCCGCCTTGCCGCTTCCAATATAAGTGGGAGCCACCGGCGCCTCCATTCTCTGGGTGGCCCGATCCGCCACCTCGCCCCCCGCGCTCTCCACCAGCAGACCCAGCTCGTCCAAGGACTCCCCCACCTCCCAACGGCTGCTCTTTGGAGTTTCTAAACCCACCAGAAAAGCGCGCTCCGTCGGCCGGTCCCGACCCGTGGAAATGATCATCCCGAATTCTTACCCCGCCAGCGCTTTCGCCAGCTTCTCCACCCCTGTTGCCGGCAGGGACTGCCCTGGTTTTGCTTCGATAGTTACCAAATTAGGAACCCGCTTCAGCCAGGTCAATTGACGCTTCGCATAGGCCCGGGTCGCCGCCACGATTTTGTCACCCGCCTCTTCGCGGTTGAGCCGCCCCGCCACCACCAGCTCGATTTCCCGGTAGCCGATCGCCCGTCCTCCCGGGCATCCCCGCCATCCCTCCCTCTCCCGGAGCTTTCTGACCTCCTCGACCCAACCGTTCTGGATCATCCCGGCCACCCGAGTCCGGATCACCGCCGCCAACGCATCGAGGTCGGGCACCAAGGCAAAGGTGGACATTCCCGCCAAAGGCCCGGCCACCGTCTCTTCCCGCTGCCATGACGACATCTTCCGCGCCGTCTGCCGCCACACCGCCAAAGCCCGGATCAACCGCCTCCGGTTTTGCAAATCCGCCTGCCCGGACCATTCCGGATCCACCCGCCGGATCTCCTCGACCAGCTCGGCGGTCGACCTTGCTTCCAATTCCGTCGCCACTTTCCCATCGGTCCCCGGAGCTTTCGCCAATCCCTGTGTCAAAACTTTGTGATAGAGCCCGGTGCCTCCAACCCAAACCGCTGCTTGGCCCCGTTTTTGCAAATCCGCCAGCACCGCTCCCGCCGAGCCAAGATAATCGGCCGCCGTAAACGGCTGCTCCGGCTCCACCAGGTCCAGTAAATGGTGCCGGATTTCCTTCCGCGCCACTGCCGAAGGCTTAGCTGTCCCGATATCCAAACCACGGTAAATTTGAAAGGCGTCCACCGAGCAGATCTCCGCTCCCGTTTTGCGGGCGACCTCCATCGCCAACCGCGACTTCCCCGATGCCGTCGGCCCGAGCAAAAAAATCACGCGGCCAATTAGCTCCAATCACCCAAACCCGCCGCACCCTTCACCCGCCACACATTCACCAAATCCCGGTTCAGCTCGTTCAGGAACCGAGAGGGCGTCTGCCACGCGTCCCCACCCTTGCCCATCCGCAAGCGGGGATGACTGAGGTACAACTCGTCTTTGGCCCTGGTCACTGCCACATAAAACAATCGTCTCTCCTCCTCTTCCCCCTCTTCCGTCTCCATCGCTCTCGCTGAGGGGAACAGGCCGTCGCAGAGCATGATCACAAACACCACCCCGTACTCCAGGCCTTTCGCTTGGTGCACCGTGCTCAACCGCACTGCCTCTCCCTCGTTGTCCCCCTGCCGGGCCGCCACCTCGGTCTCCGTGTTTCCCAATAGCGCCAGCTCGGCCAGAAAATCGGCCGTGTTGGCAAAGCCGTTGGCGTAGTCCTCCAACTGCCTTAAATCGTCGAGTCGGTTCACCGCATTGGCATACCGCGCCCGCACGTAGTCGCCGTAGCTCCCCTCCACCACCAGCTTCACCTGCTCCGCCGGAGGTTTCCCGGCGATCTGTCGCAAGGTCTCCACCAGTTGCGCCCATCCCTTGGCACTCTTCTCAGACACCTTCACCTGCCCCAACGGCTTTCCACCCGCCACCTCGTTCCACATCTTGGTGGCCGATTTCGGACCTACCCCCGGCAAAAGCCGGGCCAACCGGTGAAAGGCCACCTCGTCCTTGGCATTCGCCCCCACCCGCAGATGGGCCGCCACATCCTTGATGTGGGCCTGCTCGAAAAACCGCAACCCCGACGTGATCGTGTAAGGGATGTTCCGGCGGGTCAGCTCCAACTGCATCTCCATCGCATGAAAGTGGGCCCGGTACAGGATCGCGATGTCGGACAGGCTGGTTCCCTCTTCGTGCAACTCCAGAATCCGCTGGGCCACGAACGCCGCCTGCTGGCCCCCGTCCTCCACCGCCACCAAGGCCGGCTTCACTCCCGCCTCCCGCACCGCCCGCAGATTCTTGGGGAACTGCTTTGGGTTGTGACTGATCGCATGGTTCGCCAGTTCCAAGATTTGCGGGATGCTCCGGTAGTTTGTCTCCAGCCGGACCACCTTGGTCCCCGGGTGCCGTTCCGGAAAACTCAGGATGTGCTCCACTTTGGCCCCGCGCCACGAGTAGATGCTCTGGGCATCGTCCCCCACCGCCATGATCTGGTGGTGCCCGGCGCCGATCGCGTCCACGAAGTCTGACTGCAGCCGGTTCGTGTCTTGATACTCGTCGACCAATACATGCTGAAACCTTGCCCGGTACCGCTCCCGCAGATCCGGCTGCTCCAGGATCTGCAGGGACAGGGTTAAAAGGTCGTCGTAATCCATCGCCCCGCTGTCCCGCTTCCGTCGCAGGTAAATCTCCGCCACTTTGCCGATCCAGCTTTCCAACTCCGTAAAATAGCCAAACTGCTTTTTCAAAATCGTGCCGACGGTCGTGCGGTGGTTGGCCGCCAGGCTGAAGATCTCTGCCAGGACCTCCGGTTTCGGGAAGCGCTTGTCTTTAGGATCCACCCCCGCCTCTCCCAAGCTGGCGGAAATCAGATCCTCGGCATCCTCACGATCCAGAATGGTGTAATCCTTGGCATAACCCACCCGGTCGGCATGACGGCGCAAAATCCGGTTTCCCACATGGTGAAAGGTTCCTCCCCACAGCCGGGAAAGGTCGTGCGGCAGAAGGGACGCCACCCGGGCCAACATCTCCTTGGAGGCTTTATTTGTAAAAGTGAGCAGGAGGATCTGTTCCGGCGCCACTCCCTGTTCGACCAGATAGGCCACCCGATAAGTCAGGGTACGGGTCTTGCCGCTGCCAGCCCCCGCGATCACCAGCATGGGCCCCGGCGGGGCCGTTACCGCTTCCAGCTGCTCCGCATTCAGCTCAGCGGCGTAGTCGATACCCGGTCCGCCCGCCGGCCGACCCTCCTCCCTTAAAACGTATTCCACCCGCACACCTCGTCCGCCAAGGCCCCTTCATACAACGCCCGGCCCACAATCACCCCTTCCACTCCGCCGGCTTTGTCCAGGGCCTGCAGATCTTTCAGACCGCTGATTCCGCCGGAAGCGATCACTTTTCCCGGGAAGCATTTCACCATCTCCTGCACCGCCGGGATATTCGGCCCGGTCATCATCCCATCCCGGGTCACATCGGTGTAAATGATCCGAATCACCCCCGCTTGGGTCATCCGTGCGGCCAGATCCTTGGCCATCC
>JBILFP010000041.1:0-12515 GCA_044351535.1 Methylacidiphilales bacterium | reverse complement strand
CAGAAGGGAGTCGAAGCCGTAAAATTGGGCATAACGCCGGGTGGAGTCCAGGGCCCACGGGGAGGGCAGACCCACGGCATCGGCCAGGGAAAGTTTGCGCAGCCGAGGAAGATCCAGGGCCGGGGGAAAATAGCTGCGGGCAATCACGGCAAACCGCAGCCAGCCCAACAGCCCGGGGAAGGAGCGGGTGGAGTAGGTCCAGTAGTTGCGAACGAAATCCATCCCGTTGGTCCACGGACTCCACAGCCCGATGGCATCCAGATACAAAAACAGCGGAATCCCCGCCTCCTTGATGGCGCGGGCAATCGGGGTGTAACGAGGCAGCCCCCATCCGTAAAGGACTATCCCATCCAGATGAAGGCCCGCCCACCAGCTGGCGCGGGTCAGATTGACGTACTCGGTCCGCAGTAACCTGGGATCGTCGTCCTCCATGGGAGGTCCGGGCATGATGGGCCGACTCTCCACGCCAAGGGCCTGAAATCCAACGCTAAGCAGACCGATATCGCGACAAAAGAAACCATGGCCTCCCCGGTAGCGAACCGGAATGCAGGTAAATATCCTCTTAGGCAAGTCAGCCACCAAAACCTTTATAGCTCAACGCACTTGAGGATCCCGAGAAATTTACCCGCCACCTGTTGGGGGTCCGAACAACGGTAGCCGGCAACAACCACTGAAGCTCCCGCGGAAGGGTGAACATGGGCCTGTAGCCTTGCGAGCAGGTTCGTGCACGAGCTGTTTCCCATCCCGGGCAGAGACAGGCCGGTTGGCCCGACCACAAGACAACCGCAACAAGCGGCCTCTGCAGCGGCCAAGCCGAAGCTTTCATATCGGGACGAAGACAAAAAGATTCTCGATGCCTGCATCCGCCGTGCGAGCTCCGGGGCGGCAAGCGGATCCGAAAAGATGATGCGGGGATGCGGAGGTGTTTCCGGGAGCCCTGAGCCCACCACCAGGGCGGTCCAGTTAGGATAGATCTCCAGGAAGCTGGCAAGGGTTTTCAGGAGAAGAGGGAGGTTTTTCTGGAATGATTCCCACCGACCGACCGAAATGATCCGGTTTTTTTTTGGCACCGAGGGATCGGGCCGAAAGAGTTCGGTCTGAACGGGGTGGGGAATACAATAAATTCTGGCCGGATCTGTTCTGAATTCTGCCGCTAGCTTTTTCCAAAGCTCGGTAGCGGAAGAGGTTTCGACGACCACAGCGGGCAGGAGCTTGAGGGTCTTGGCCAAACGGGCCTCGATCCAAGGGGTGGCGAGAATCGAGGCGAACGAGTAAAGAACGGAAGCCGGAATTGACAGAGCGGCAGGCCAGCGGAAAGAACGGTCGCGGAAGTAGTCGTAGCGTCTCCGCGCATAGGTACCCAGGCCACACGAGGCGGTGCGCATGCCGTCACTATCGGCCCGTTCGATGACGCGGCAGGTGGCGGTGAGGGCGGCGCGGCGAATGGAGTCGTATTTGGGGCGAGTCCAGAGGCCAAGAATAACTAGGTCGGGTTTTTGGCTTTGCCACCAGCAGGGGTTGCGGACATCTGCAGGGGAGGCCCAGAGGACAGGCTCTTGGCGGATGGTGGGTGGCGGTCCTGCTTCGCTCCGAACCTTGCTTTCGCGCGGGCGGAGCTTCCCAGGGTGCACGACCAGCCAAGCGTCGTGGCCGAGGGAACGGAAAGCTTTGGTGAGAAGACCCAAGTCACGGTGCCAAAAAACCTCTCCATCTTGAACGGCAAGGTCAGTATAGAGGAAAATTCTTTTCATAGAGAGGCCGGTGATTCAAGTATCCAGCTTGCTTCCCGAGGTAAAAGCGAAGTCCTTACTTGAGCGAACGACTTTTAGAATGTCCCTACCAGCAAAAGGAAAGATTCCTCATTTAGGCGGGGCGTTGAACAAACAGGGCATTGGTATATTCAAGCGTCCCCTTACTGGAGTAAATAGTTTCATAAAAACCGGCCAAGCCATATCCGAGGCCGGTTAAGTAGTCGTAAACCTTATCTAACGAGGTATGAGAGAAGTCCCCTGCCATGCCCACCTCGACACAGATCGCATAAATTCTTTTTGCGCCCAGCATTTGTTGGAACCCCCCAAGCACCTGCAGGTCGAAACCTTCGGTGTCGGTTTTTAGGATGTCGATATCCGCAAGATGATGCGTTTTGCAAAATTCATCTCCCCTGAGGCATGTGACACGTTCAACGGAGTGGGCTGTGTTTTGGAAAGAAGCTTGGCGCTCCTTGGAAAGGCTATTGAATTGTGATCCTCGGATGTTGTCGATCCTTACTTCCCTTTCTCCACAAGTGTCACCCAGAGCGATAGGAAAGGCTTTCGCCTTGGAAAGATGACCAAGATTTCGCTGGAGAATAGCAAAGTTAGCCTGAAATGGCTCGAAGCAGTAGATTTCAGCGTCAGGGAAGTTTTTGGCAAACAATCTGGCCGTTTGTCCAATATTAGCTCCGATGTCAAAGATGACCCGGACTGGACGTTTCGGCATCAAAGCCTGGTATACTTTGGCGTCTGTCAGCAATGGGGCATAGCGTGCATAGGCAACCTCGAGCCCTAATTCGCGCAAGAAGCCCCTGATTGGCCGAAAGGAGATACGCATGGCAAGAGTTCGGATCCCGGCGAAAATTTAATCCGTTTCCAGCCTGCGGGAAACAAGTTTTGCCATAGCTTTTGGCGAGGCCCGGGATTGCCACCATTGGAGCGTGGCTTCAGCCCGTCCCTGCAAGCCTTTGCCGTTCTCGCGGAGTAGGCCGGAAAGGCAGCGGCCCAAGAGACGCCAATTTTTGAGGACCACGATGGGGCTTTCCGCGTAAAAAGGGTTCGAAGGCAGGGGAGCGGAGACGATGACGCAGCCTAGGCGCATGGCCTCAAAGTGGCGGATCGTCTCAGCAGAAGTGAAGCCCGGAGGGCAAAGGGCAATTTTGCTCGAAGCGAGGGTTTGTGCATACGGCGCAGCAGGCATTCCGGCCTTAAAGGCATGGGTAAAGGTGATCCGGGAATTCGGGAAAGCATCCGAGAAATCCCGGCGCATGGGAAAAGGGTAGCGGCGAAGGAGCTCCCAATAGATCCTTCTTTGCCAGTAATATTGGAGATCCCATGGCGGGAGGTTACGTAGCCGGCTAAATTGCCTAAAAAAATCCACACGATTGGCATTGAGGTTGCCCGTGAAGAAAATCTCAAGTCTACGCTGGGTCCAAGGAATCGGACTTGCCTCAACGACCTCACTGGCCCCACAAAGTGGGAAAGGAAGTATGTTGCGCACGCCCTCCTGCCAGGGCCAGTAGGATTTCAGAATGAGGCGGAAGCATTTCGAAAAATGCTTCGGCGGGATCGAGGATTCTTCGTCGCTCAGCCAGATCAAAACCACATTTGAGCCTGTCAAGGGTGGCCGGAGAGGTCCGAACCGCGTGTTTTTATTTACGATTAAAAAGCGAAGGCTGTGGAAAACTTCCGGGCCTAGAGCCTCCAGCTCCTTGAAAAAAGACCATAGGTAGGCGCCCTCCAGCATCTCCGGCCATCGGTCGCCAATCTCGGCGTGGGTAACATTTTTGAAAATGTGCGATTGCATTCTTAAAACTTGGGAAGGCGGCAGGGTCAAAAGAGACAAGCTCCTCAGGGGGTGCCTTGCCTCGGCAAAGGACTTCGCCGGTAGATGGCAAATCCCTGCGCCTCCGTGACCAACTCCCATTGAGCCGGTTGTTCTTCGGTCAGAATGGGCGGAACGGGGCTCGGTTGGCCCTTAAAGAAGCGGCGTAACTTTTCGAGAATGGCGGGCTGTTCAGGCGGTTGGGTCACCACCAGCCAACCGGCAGTTTCCCCTGCTCTGGCCTTTTCCCAGGCGGGGGTCGATTTTGTCCAAATCCAACTGCGGCGGGCTGATGCCAGGCTCAAAAGGGGCTGATGTTCGTAATCCAGCACAGCTGCATTGTGCCGGGGTTGATACAGAATCAAGTCCGTGCTTTGGGTATGGGTTTTAACCCAACGCGCCGCTTGCAGGGTAACCTCATCCGGCTTGGCCAGATACCAAGCGCCCGCCACGCTGCTAAGGGCTACGAGGCTCAACACAAAAATTGCAGTGGATCCGAGCCGCAGAGGTCTCCAGCCCTGCAGAATGCAGACCCGCCTGGCCTGCTCCATGCCGGCGCCAAAAGCTGCCGAGAAAAAAACCAAATTAGGCAAATTATAATAATTTTGGGCGGCGGCTCCTTTTGCCCAAACCAGCCAACTTCCCAAAAGACTGAGGAGCAGATATAGCCAAACGCGAGAATAGTAAAAATCGTCACGGTCGTGCCAAAATTTCTTAAGACCCAGTACGGCAAAAGGGGCCCCCGCCACTGGCAGAATAAAGGCGAGGTTGTAGGCCACCAAGGGAGCCCAGAAATTGAAGGAGAGGCGTGAGGTTTCCGGGCGCACAAAACCGCGGAGATTTTCCCATCCCCTCCAATCCGGGAAAAAGGGGGTGTTGACCTCGTCCACAAAATGGCTCCAGGCCAACAATGCCACGCCAATCAGGAGGCCGGCGGTCCAGAGCTCGGGGCGGAGGAGACCGCGCCAACCCTGACGGTCTACAAGGACCAATCCTAAAAAAAGCCCCAAATGCGTGAAGGCGGGAAGTTTCACCAAAAGACCCAAGGCGCCCACCAAAGTCAGGCAGCCAAGAGTTTGCCAAGTGGGATGGTCGGCGTAGCGAAGCACCAAAAGCAGAAACGCGAAGGAAAGTGCTTGGACCAGCATTTCCGGCATAAAGGCGGTGGATAGGTACCAGCCCATGGGGGCAACAACGAAAAGAAGGTTCGCCCAAAAGTGCGCTGGGGGAGAAAGGGTTCTGCGCCAAAGCATTTGCAGAAGAAATAAACTCAGGACCCAAAAAAGAAGGGAAATCAAGCGTCCCGCCAAGTCCAAGGAGAAACCGGTGACCGCTTGCAAGGCCAGAACAGCAAGATTGTAAATCGGAAGTTCCTGGACCAGGCGAGCCTCAAGATCGCCTCGCCAAGGGGCGATGGGGTCGAGCCGAAGGCGACCATCCTCGAACATGTTGGCAGTCAGGCAGGCGGTTTGGGCGTTGCGCTGGCCCTCCTCGACTGGATGCCAAAGGGCGGGAAGGCGGATGAGAATCCCAGCCAGCAAAAGCCAAGCAAAGGAGTGCTGCATAAAACCGGGAGCAGGCAGCTAAAAGCTCTTTCGGTAGTCGCCGCGGCTGAAATATTTTTCCAGCCAAAGGTATAGAACGATGAAGAGATAGCGGCTGCCCATTTCGCGGATTTTCAGCTTGGCGATGCCGGCTTTCCGATTCCGCCAAGTGATGGGAATGACGGCAAAAGAGTATCCGCGGATGATGGCTTTCAGGGGCAGCTCGACCGTGAGGTTAAAGTGCGGGGAAAGAAAAGGGCGAAGACCGTCCAGGCAGCTTCTGCGATAGGCCTTGAAGGCGTTGGTGGTGTCGTTCAGCCCGTGGCGGAACAGCAGCCGGATATAAAAATTTGCCAGGCGATTGATAGCCAACTTGACTGGCGGGTAGTCGATCGTGCCGCCGCCCTTGAGGAAACGGCTGCCGAAAACGCAATCATAACCCTCCTGCAACTTTTCCCAGTAGCGGGCAACATCGCGGCAGTCATCTGATTCGTCGGCCATCATGATGACGGCAGCGTCGCCGGACATCGAATCCAGCCCATGGACAATGGCCCGACCAAATCCATGCGGAGGCGGATTTTGGAGAGGCCGAAGGGACGAGTTCAGGCGAGAGGCGAGGTCCTGAAGGGCGGGCCAGGTGCCATCGGTACTACCGTCATCCACCACGATGATCTCGTGAGGCACTTTTTTCAGTGAAAGCTCCAGATGGAGATGTTCCACCGTGGAGGCGATGCAACCTTCTTCGTCCCTGGCGGGAATCACGACGGAAAGAAGCCGGAGGGAGGGCTTGGAAGGATCAGGAGGCGGCGATTTCATCCAAAATGCTGGATAGAGGACGGGTGATTTGCCAGCCCCAAGCTTTTTGCCCGCGGTGGCTATCGAGCACGATCCAGGGAAGATCGAACGGGCGAGGCCGGGGATCTGAGACGACTTCACGGGGCCCAAATCTTTTCTCGCACCAGTCGCTCAATTGGCGCAGGGAACAGCTGTTGGCCAGACCCCCGCCAAAGTTGCAGATCCGGAGATCCAGGCCATCGCCGGGATCGGCCGGCTTTTGCCCCTCAAGCTGGGCCAAAAGGACCGGGACCAGATCGAGAGGGTGGACGCAGTCCCGGACCTGAGACCCCTGGCCATCAAAGCCGATGTATTTGAGCGGCTTTCGTTCCCGCCAGGAACGGATCCAAAAAGAAAAGATGCCCTGATCCGCCTTCCCGAACTGGCCTTTTCCAGCCAAAACGCCGCAGCGGTTGATCCAGACGGGAAACCCGAAGGCATCGGCATACTCCAAGGCCAATAGCTCCGAGCAGCGCTTCGAAGTGCCGTAGAGAGAGGATGGAGGATCGGTGGGAAAACTTTCGGCAATGCCGTGTCCGGAAAGCCCCGGAGGGTGGGCCGAGCGGGAGAGATCGGGACGGTAGGCGCCTTCCACGGATTTTACTTGGATGGAGGCAAGCGGCCGGATGGAGTAAACCCGGCTGGTGCTCATAAGGATGAAGCCCGCCCCGTGCTGCTTGCAGAACTCTAGCATCTGGATGGTACCAATCAGGTTGTGATCCAGCAGTTCGAAAGATCCCATCCCGGTTCCGGTGCCGGCCAGGACACTGGGTTCGGCGGCACAGTCGATCACCCAGTCCACCTTGGGGATTTTGGCGAGGTCGGTTGGCCGGCGAATATCGCCCTCCACGACCTTGACTCCCTGAGCAAGAAGTGACTCCAGATTTGAGCGGCTACCCTCGCGTAAAAAATTGTCCAATCCCCAGATCTCCGCGCAACGACCCGATGCCGCCAAGCCTTTGGCCAAGGCGGAGCCGACAAAGCCGCAGGCTCCCGTGATCAAGAGTCTCACCATCCAAAGATGGACAGGCCAAAAGAGTACTTCAATGACGTTCGCGATTGGCCCAATTTTGGGTCGATGAACTTTCTGATCGTTCACCCCAAGTTGAAAATAGGCGGAGCTGGCCAACGCTTGCTGGGGCTGGGCTCAATCCGTTATCCGCCCTCCGACGAGCCGGTCTTTTTATCGGGTTATGAGGCTTTGCGCTGGAAGGATTTAAGCGGTGGGTTGGCGGTGGAAATTTGCTGCGGACATGGGGAGTTGGCCGCACGGTTTGCCCGGGCCGAGCCCCAATGCCGGGTGATCGGCACCGATCTGTATGTGCCGGACTATCCGGAGAACCGCGCGTGGCTAAAGGAGCTTCCCAACCTCTCCTACCGGGCGGTTTCGGCTTTTGATCTGTCCTTCCTCGAGCCAGGGAGTGTCGATCTGATCTGGGGGCAAGCGGCACTCCATCACCTTGCGCACGCGCCTGGAGATCTTTGCCAGGAAGTTTTGAGGGTCTTGAAACCCGGAGGAAGGCTCGTTTTTATTTTTGAGCCCCTTGGTCACAACTGGCTAGTGGCGGCCATCCGGGCCATCCGCATGTCGATTAGGGAGGAGGGGGATGAAAGCAATCTTTACATCTCCCAAATCGAAAAAATGACCAAAGGCTTTTCGTCCTGTGAAGTCCAGGTTTTTAACCTGCTGGGCTACCCCGCGAAGGCTCTCTCGGATCGCTGGGCGAAGATTGCGGTCATCACGCAAAAGATTGATGCGCTGCTGTTTTGCCAGTCTTCGCAATTGCTGAAATTTGGGGCCAATTGCAACATCATTCTCACCAAATAGAAGAGGCTTTGCGGGATTGATTCATCGGGCCCAATCCTCTTATTTTGAATGCTTGCATAGAAACCCTCATCCAAAGGCCAACATCCTCATCGCGGGGGCCGGTGGCTTTATCGGCGGACACCTCGTGGCGTATTTGCGCAAGCAGGGGATCAAGAACATCCGGGCGGTGGATCTGAAGCCGTTGAAGGAGTGGTACCAGAAGTTTGACGATGTGGAGAATCACCAACTGGACCTGAGGGAGCTGGAAGCCTGCCGCAAAGCCGCCAAGGGCATGGAATGGATTTACAACCTGGCCGCCGATATGGGCGGCATGGGTTTCATCGAGCTGCACAAAGCCGAGTGCATGCTCTCGGTGCTAATCAACACGCATCTGCTGATGGCGGCCAAAGAGGCCGGGGCGAAACGCTTTTTCTACGCCTCATCCGCCTGTGTGTATGCTGCGGACAAGCAGACCACGCCGGAAAATCCGGGACTTAAGGAGTCCGACGCCTACCCGGCCATGCCCGAGGACGGATATGGTTGGGAGAAGCTGTTCAGTGAGCGGATGTGCCGGCATTTCCGCGAGGATTACAAGCTGGAGACCCGGATCGTGCGCTATCACAACGTCTACGGACCCCACGGAACTTACGACGGCGGCCGGGAGAAGGCGCCGGCGGCGATTTGCCGGAAGGTGATCGAAGCGCAAAAGAACAAGACCGGGGAAGTTGAGATCTGGGGGGACGGTCAGCAGACACGGAGCTTCATGTACATCGATGACTGCATCAAGGGATCGACCGAGATCATGGAGAGCGACATTCGGGAGCCAATTAACCTGGGGAGCGCGGAGATGGTTTCGATCAATCAGTTGGTGGACATCGCGGAGGGAATCGCCGGAGTGAAGCTCAAGAGAAAGTATAACTTGGGAGCTCCCAAGGGGGTGCGGGGTAGGAGCAGTGACAATGCGCTGATTCAAAAATTGATGGGCTGGGAGCCGAACACGAGGCTGAAGGACGGACTTTCCAAGACCTATGCTTGGATCAAGGGGGAGATGGGCGGAATTTAGTTTAAGATTAAGTTTAAGTTGAAGTAGGTCTGCAGACTGGAAGGCGCCCACCAAGCTGGGCAGGATTAAGCGATGCCAGAAAAAACCCGGCGGATAGAGGTGCTTGGCGTGGGACTGGCCGCGACGGATTATGAGCATGGGATCCGGGCCTTGGAGATTTTAGCCAAAAAGGGAAGGCCAGGGACAGTGGCGGCGTGTAACACGCACATCATCGCGCTGGCGAGGCAGAAGCCGGATTTCCGGGCGGCGTTGGAGAAGTTCGACGTGCTGCTGCCGGACGGGATGCCGCTGGTCTGGACCATGCGGCAAAAGGGGGCGGATTTGAAGGACCGGGTCTATGGACCGTATTTTATGCAGGAGGCGATCCGCCACCTGCCCCGGCCATGGAAACACTTCTTTTTCGGGGGAACCGAGACCTGCCTGCGGCAGTTGACCGAGGCGTGCCGGCAGATCCAGCCGGAGGTCGACATCGTGGGAACGTTTTCCCCGCCTTTTCGTGCATGGACAGAGAAGGATGAGGAGGAGTTTGCCGGCATCATCCGCAAGTCCGGCGCGGACTTCATCTGGGTAGCGCTGGGAGGAGACCGGCAGGAGCGGTGGATCGCCAAGAACCTGCCACGCCACGAAAAAGGCGTTTTCCTGGCCGTGGGAGACGCGTTCGAGCTTCTGGCCGGGCGTCGGGCCTTCGCCCCGGCCTGGATGCAAAAGGCGGGACTGACCTGGCTGTACCGGCTTCTGCAGGAGCCGAGGCGCTTGCTGCCGCGCTACCTCAAGTTCAACACCCTCTTCCTTTATTACAGTTTCCTAGAGCGTCTCTTTGGAGTGCAGGGGGACGATGTGGGAACGCCGAGCCTGGGGAAACAGACGGTGGCGTTTTTGGGATGCCGCGGGGTGCCGGCAAGGTATTCGGGGTTTGAGACCCTAGTGGAGGAGCTGGGGGCGCGGTTGGCGGAGCGGGGTCACGCCGTGACGGTTTACAACCGGTCCCACTTCTATCCCGAACGGCCGGCCACTTACCGCGGCATGCGGATCGCGTATCTTCCCAGTATCCGCACGAAAAGCTTTGAAACGATCACCCACACCCTGCTTGCAGTGATCCACGCGGCGGTGCGGAAGTTCGACGTCGTGTACCTTTGCGGCGTGGGCAACGCGGCGCTGGCGGGGATTTTGAAACTATCGGGGAGCCGGGTGATCGTGAACGTGGACGGCGATGATTTCCGGCGCTTGAAGTGGCATCCTTTCGCCCGGTGGTGGCTGAAGCAGAGCGAGGAGTGGGCGACCAAGTTGAGCAATGTGGTGATCGCGGACAACCGGACGGTGGTTGACCGGTACGAACGGGATTACGGATTCAAGACCACCTATCTTTCCTACGGGGCTCCGGAGCGACCGGCACAAGCCGGGAAGGAGGCCTTAAGGAAGCTGGGGTTGAAGGCGGGTGAATATGTGCTCTATGCGGGGCGGCTGACGCCGGAAAACCGGCCGGACCTGCTCATCCGGGCTTATGAAAAAGTGAGGGGGGAATGGCCTTGCGTGGTGGTAGGAGGAGCCGGTTATGAGACGGAATACGCTGCGGAGCTTGAGAAGATGGCGGGAAGAAGGGTGAAGCTGGTGGGGCCAGTTTACGGGGAGGGGTACAAAGAGCTGAGCGTGCACTGCGGGATTTTTGTGCTTCCCGGAATCGTGGAGGCGACGCGGTTGGTGTTGCTGGACCAGATGGGATTCGGCAGCGCAATCCTATATCACGACTGTGCGGCGACCCGGGAGGTAATTGGTAAGGCGGGGATGCCATTCGGGCCGGTCAACGCGGAGACGAGCCTGGCGGAGAAGCTGAACGAGCTGATCGGAGATCCGGGCAAGCGAGAGGCGATGAGAAAGGCGGCGCTGGAAAGGGCGAAGGACTCTTATAGTTGGGAAAAAGTTGCGGATGAGTATGAGGCTATCTTGGATCAGCTCACGAAGGGTAAAGTGGTCGTTTAGGTTTACGTTTACCTTTACGGAATTCGAAAAGCGGAAATCGGAAAACGTAAAGGGTGTTTATCGCAGAGGCTGCCACTTTCATCGAAAGTGGCCTACCGAGTCGCAGGGAGGGACCTGCAGAAATTAAAGACTATGGATTAAAACGCTGACAGTCAGCGAAAGTGGGTGTCCCAATCGAAGCCGATGGCGGGGTCGTTCCAGGGGCGGCGGATTTCGTCAGGATTTTTCCGATGGTAGGGCTCGGAGGGCAGATTGATCAGAAGGACCTCGTCGGGCGAGATGGCCTTAAAGCCATGGAACACGCCGGGCGGAATCTGCAGGAGGACGCGGTGGTGTTCGCCCACGACGATGGAGTGGGTTTTCCCCTTGGTTGGACTGCCGGGGCGGTCGTCAAAAAAGCCGATCTTGGCCATGCCGTAAATCACCGAGATGCAGTCCGTCTGTTTCTGGTGGGCGTGCCACGCCTTCACAACCCCGGGATAGATGGAACTGAAGTAGGCCTGTCCGAAGCCCGGGAAGTGGGGGTCGTCCTTGCGGAGGATTTCCATGACACGTCCGCGGTCGTCGCAGTGCTGGACCAAGGGGATCAGTTTCACTCCGTCGATCATGAGGCGATTATGGAAGGACGGAACGGAGAAGAAAGAACAATGCGGGCCGTTAGGGACAACGGCCCCTACCAAGTTTTGGGATTTGAAGCCTGGGGCGGATGATCAAGGCGGACGAGTCGGCGACTCGTCCCTACCGAGAGCCAGGAATGCCGAGGAAGCCTTTGAGATAACGGCGGGCGACTTCGAGGAAGTTGGCGGGGGTGAAGCCGAAGGTGCGGAGGAAGCGTTTGGCGTTGCCGGGAAGGTAAAGAGGGAGATGACGGGGGCGGGGAGACGCGACGCAGGTGAAGGCGAGATTTTGGAGGAGAATACCGAATTTTTTGTAATGTGCGTCATCGGTGGAAGGTGGAAGGCGGGAAGTGGAAGGAGGATCGTGGATGACGGTGACGGAGGGTTCGGCCCAGGCGGGGGAGGCAGCGGAAAGGCGGAGGGAGAATTCAACGTCGTCCCCGAAGGCGAGCATGTCGGAGCGGGGAGGGCCAGCGCGGAGCCAGGTAGGGCGATCGACGAGTAGGCATGGACCAATGCACCAGGCCATCGGATAGCCGCCGGGTGCCAAGGCTCGGGCCTTGTCGAGGTTCTGGCCTACGGCGCGAAAGGCTCGGGCCAGAGACCAGGAGACCGGCTCGGGCACCTCCTGAAGCTTGCCGGAAAGATCGACCAAAAAAGGAGCGACGGTACCGGCGGAGTGTGTGTTTGCGGAGGCGAGGAGGGATTCGAGGTCTTTGGGGGCCAAGGTGGCGTCGTCGTCGGCCACGAGGATGTGGGTGAGATCAGGAAACTTTTCGAAGGCCCGTTCGGCGGCGGCGGCGAGTCCGCCCCCGAAGCCGAGGTTCTTGCCGGGAGAAGTGAGTTCACAAGGAAGTGGGGCATTCTTGGTGGTTTCCGCGGTGGCGGGGTCGGGGCCGTTGTCGCAAACCACAGCCGCGATGGGGCGGATGGTTTGCCGGTGGAGGGATTCGAGCAGGCGGGCGAGGAGATGGGAGCGGAAGCGGGTCGCCACGAGGGCGATGACGCGAGGAGAGTCAGTCACAAACCAAGAATGAACAATTCGCCCGGAGATGGGAATTGTTCGTTTACGGTTACGATTACGTTTACGAAAAAAC
>JBILFP010000040.1:0-12562 GCA_044351535.1 Methylacidiphilales bacterium | reverse complement strand
AGGAAAGCCAGAAGGAAAAAACTTGAAGGAGAAGCCGGAGGAAACAAGCTAGGACTATGAACAAAGAACAGATTCAGTTCCTCAGTAACCTGTGTTTTGCGTTGGGATTCCTGTCGATCATCGGATCGGTGATGATCTGGTTTTCGGCCGGTGGCCAGTTCGGGGCACCGGGCATGGGAGATGCGGTGGCTGAGGCAAAGCGGGCCTATGCGGAGAGGTTCGGGATCTTTGTGGGCCTTTGGGCGCCGACGTTCTTCATTCTTTCCAACCGGTTGCATCATTACGCGGAAAAGAAGTAGCTTCCAGTCGTGGGGATAGAGCCGTCTGCGGACGGTTTGGATTAGGATGAGGATTAAGATTAAGGGAGCTTAGGTTTTTCTATCGGGCGAGCAGCGGAGACTGCTCGCCCCTACCGCCGGCGGGTGCGACTAACAGCGGGTTTCTTTGGCGGAGGAGGGGAGGAAGCGGGCAACGGTGAGGCCGCCGTTGTCGGCAGAGAGGATCCGGACATCCACTTCATCGAGGCCGCCTTTGCGCAGAGCGGCGACCATGGCATGGCCGACCGCCTTCTCGGCCCTCTGACAAATGGCCAGAACCGTGGGACCGGCTCCGCTAAGGAAGGCGCCGATAGCTCCGGCCCTCTCGGCGGCTTCAATGGCATGCTCGAGCCCGGGCACCAGGGCGGCGCGATGGGGTTGGTGGAGGCGATCATGGAAAGCACCGCGGGCCTCTTCATATTTCCGCTCGATAAAAGCGGCGGTGATGCGGGAGGAGTTCCGGAGATTATTGACTGCGTCCTGCAAGGAAACGCTGGGGGGCAGGATGGAACGGGCCGTGCGGGTGGAGGTTTCGATGCGGGGGATGGCGGCAACAAACCTTAGCCGGGAGGAAACGCGAACGCGGGCGGGTTGGGAACCGCCGCAGACCACAAAGCCGCCCAACGCGGCAGCCGTAATGTTTTCCGGATGTCCCTCCAACCGGGTGGCGATCTGGATTAGCCAGTCCAGATCGAGCGATTTGCGGTTCACCTTTTCCAAGGCCGCCAGCATGCCCAGGCGGATGGTGGCACTGCTGCCTAGACCCCGGGCGGGGGGAACGTGTCCGCGGACGACGAGTTTGTAGGGCTTGAGGGGCAGGTTCCGGGCCTTGTGGTAGGCCTCCAGAATCTCAAGGGCAAAGGGATCGGGTCGTTCCGGTTCGCCCGGTTCGATGGCGACGTAGTTGTAGAGATCGAGAGCCAAGCCGAGGGCATCGAAGCCGGGCCCGAGGTTGGCGGTGGTGGCGGGAACACGGATCCAGAACGGAAGGCGCAGGTGGGGGGACTTCATCGGAGCCGAAAGAATTTTTCCGCCGCTTCGGTCGTGGCGCGAGCCGTTTCTTCGAAGGTTAGGCCCCGGAGGGCGGCCAGCTTTTCGGCCACCCGGCGGGTGTGGGCAGGTTCGCAGCGCTTGCCGCGATCGGGATCGGGCGCGAGGTAGGGGCAGTCGGTCTCGACAAAGAAGGAGCCGAGGGGGACGCGTTTGGCGACCTCTTGGACAGTCTTGGCGTTCTTGAATGTGACAATGCCGGTGAAGGAGAGGGAATGGCCCAGTTCAATGAGGTGGCAGGCCTGTTCGGTATCTCCAGAGAAGCAGTGGAAAACGCCCTTCAGCCGGCCGGTGTAGGGCTTGAGGGTGTTGAGAGTATCTTTCCAGCTGTCCCGCTGGTGGACGACGACGTTAAGGCCGAGCCTGGCGGCGAGGTCCAGCTGCTCCTGAAAGAAGATGGACTGGCGGTTTTTGACGTCCGCATCGGCCAAGGCGGCAGATTCGGTTCCCGGGGCGGTGGTGCCGATGCTGGCGGTGACGTTGGCGAAGGCTGCTTCCTTGGAGCTGGGGAGGGAGTGGTAGTCGAAGCCACACTCGCCGATGGCGGCGACCTTGGGATGACCGGCCAGTTTCTCCAGTTGGACTACCGCATCATCAGGAACCTCGGTAACCTCGTTGGGGTGGATGCCGATGGTGGCATAGACCTCGGGGTGGCGTTCGGCTAGGGCCAAGGCGGCACGGCTGGTTTCGAGGTTGGTGCCGATGGCGATCATGCGGGTGACGCCGGCCTCAACAGCCCGGCGGATGACGGCGTCGCGGTCGGAATCGAAGTCGGGGAAGTCGAGGTGGCAGTGAGTGTCAATGAGCATGCTTGATCACCAATCTACAAGAAATGGGCGTGGATCAAGGAGCTTAACGGTGTTGTAGGTGATTTTAGTGTTCGTTTACGTTTACGGTTACGTTTACGGGGGAACACAGTGGGTGCAGCGGCCGGAAGACTCGAATTCGGTCAGGCTTTGGAGGGTGGTTTGGGCGATTTTGCGGAGGGCGTGGTCGGTGAGGAAGGCCTGATGGCCGGTGACCAGGACGTTGGGAAAGGTGAGGAGGCGGGCGAACTGGTCATCCTTAAGGATTTCCGAGGAGCGGTCCTCAAAGAAAAGACCGGCCTCCTCCTCGTAGACGTCGATGGCGAGGTGGCCGATGTGGCCTTTTTTGAGGCCACGAATTACAGCGGGAGTGTCGAAGATGGCCCCGCGGCTGGTGTTGATCAGGAAGACGCCCTTTTTCATTTGGGCGAGAGTGTCGTCGTTGACGAGGTGGCGGGTGGCGGGAAGCAGGGGGACGTGGAAGGTAATGATGTCGGATTCCCGGAACAGCTCCTCCTGGGGAACGTAGCGGCAGAGCTTGGTGAGTTCGGGGTGAGGCTTGGGATCGAAAGCCAGGACTTTGCAACCGAAGCCCGAAAGGTTTTTCACGACCTCGCAGCCGATTGCCCCGGTGCCGTAGACACCGACGGTCTTATCGCGGAGCTCGAAGCCTTCGAGGCCTTCGAGCTCGAAGTTGCCTTCCCGGACGCGCTGGTTGGCGCGCGGGATCTTGCGGGCCATAGCGAGAAGCAGGGCCAAAGTGAACTCCGAGACGGCGTTGGGGGAGTAGGAGGGGACCGAGGCGACGGTGATTCCGAGTTCCTTGGCGGCGGGCAGGTCGATGTGATTGGTGCCGGTGCTGAGGGTGGCGACAAGCTTGGTGCCGCCTTCGGTGAGGATTTTGAGGCATGGGCGGTCAACCTTGTCATTTACGAAGACCAAAACGGCTCCGTAGCCGGCACAAAGGGGGGCGGTGGAGGCGTCGAGCTTGGTTTCGAGGAATTTGAGGTGATGGCGGCCGGAGTTTTCGGAATTCAGGGAGGTTTCAGAGTAGGAGCGAGTGCTGAACACCAATGCCTTCATGGTTGTGAGTTTACAGTTCCCCGGTCACAAGGGCGAGAGGGCGTTGGTGGATTAGGATTAGGATTAAGATTAAGAAAATTCGGATTGTGGATTGGCCCCCTAAGACCTGCCCCCGCCCATCCGGTTTTCCCGCTCCGCGGTGGGCTCTGTTCCGCTAGCGCGCAGGGATTAGGGATTGCGGATTGGGGGAGGGCAGGGGGCGGGGAACTGGTATTACCGCAGAGACGCAGAGGACGCGGAGGGATGGCTGCGCCGGAGCGCGGCCCTACAGGAGTTGAAGTTTGGTTTGATAGGTGCACGAAGGGGGATTGTTCGTTTGCGTTTACGTTTACGAAACCGAGAAGGGTGGATTGACGAAGGAAGGGGCATGGGAAAGGATCTGGGGTATGGGGCATAACGGGTGGAGTTCGAAGGTGGCAGGGCCGGCGATCGGGCCGTACCGGCAGGCGACGGAGGCGGGCGGATTTGTGTTTCTGTCCGGGCAGCTGGCCTTGGATGAGCAAGGCAACCTGATCCACGGCTCCGTGGCCGAGCAGACAAGGAAGGCGCTCGAGCGGGCACAGAGTCTATTGAAGGAGGGCGGGTTGAGCTTGGGGGACGTGGTGAAGGCGACGGTTTTTTTGACCGATCTGAAGACTTTCCCGGAAATGAATACCGTTTATGCAGAGTTCTTTCCTAAAGACCCGCCCTCGCGCTCGACGATCCAGGTGGCGGCCCTGCCCAAGGGCGGTGCGGTCGAGATCGAGTTGCTGGCCCGGCGGGTCTCATGACCAAGGAGCAGGTCTTGGAGGTGTTCCGCCGATGCGGGGCATTGCTCCAAGGGCACTTTGTTTTGCGGTCGGGCAAGCACAGTCGGACGTTTTTTCAGTGCGCCCTCGTTCTGCAGGATCCGGTGGCCACGGCCGAGCTTTGTGGGGCTTTGGTGGCCAAGCTGAAGGTCGAGCGATGGACCTTCCATTCGGTGATTTCGCCCGCGATGGGCGGGATTCTGGTGGGGCATGAGGTGGGGCGGCACCTCAAGCGGAGGCATATTTTCGCCGAAAAGGACGAGGGAAAGCTGAGGATCCGTAGGTATGAGGTGAAACCCGGGGAGAAGTTCCTGGTGGCGGAAGATGTGATCACGACGGGAAGTGCGGTGAAGGAGGTGATTGCGCTGGTGAAGGCGGCAGGAGGAGAGGTTGCGGGCGTGGCCTGCCTGGTGGACCGGAGTGAGAAACCACCCGAACTGGGTGCTCCGCTTTGTTCCCTGATGAAGCTTCCGGTGGAGACCTTTGAGCCGGATCAGATCCCGGCGGACCTGAAGAAAATTCCTGCCACGAAACCCGGTAGCCGTTAGGCGGGATTCCGGCTTGGATTCGGGGCGTTTTTGCGTTCCAATATTTTCCGATGAAGGGCATCCGCAAGGTCCGGTTCGAGTGGGATCTAATGAAAGTGCCCACCCAGGCCCCCGCATTGCCGGCCAAACACGAAATTAAGGAGCTCAAGGAGTACGACGTGGAGGCGATCTGGGAAGGGATCCAAAAGGCCTTTCTCAACGAAAAGAGCTGGATCATCGGTCTGGATGGACATCTGGAGGAGCTTCGCAAAAGACTATTCCCTGAAGGTAAGCCGGTCGCTGGAATGGAGCTCTTGGCGCTGGTCCACGGGCCCCGCGTCGTGGGAATCAGCGCCCTTTATCCGGTTCCGGGAGAGGGCCCGCATCTGCTTTCCGGGGTGACGATTGATTATGAGTACCAGCGGCGGGGTTTAGGGGCGGCGTTGCTGCAGGAGTCCCTACGGCACCTCGCGGAGAAGGGACTGGAGGCGGCGGCCGTGGTGACGCGGGAGACGGTGCCGGCGGCGAGGTTTTTGTATCCGAAGTTCGGCGGCAAAGCCGGCGAAGTCACCCTGACCGCCTAGTTTTTTCATGACCCCCACCTACGACCTGGCCGTGGTCGGCGCAGGGAGCGCGGGTTATGCGGCGGCCCGGACGGCGGCGGCGCTGGGACTGAAGGTGGCCGTAATCGAGGGCGGGAAGCAAGTGGGGGGTCTTTGCATTCTGCGGGGCTGCATGCCGACGAAGACGATGCTGGAGAGTGCGCATCGCAACCATGAGATTGGCCGGGCCAAGGAGTTTGGGATCCAGGTGGGAAAACCGAAGCCGGACTGGAAGGCGATTCTTAAGCGGAAGGACCGACTGATTGCGGAGTTCGCGGCTTATCGGCGGGAACAACTGGAGAAGGGGAAGTTCACCTTTTACCGGGCCAGGGGGCGATTCACGGGTCCGCACCGGATGGCCCTGGAGGCGGTGGGTAAGGAAAGGGTGCCGGCGGAAATTGAGGCCAAAACCTTCCTGGTGGCGACAGGGTCACGGACAGCCAAGCGAGAGATTCCCGGACTGGAGGAGGCAGGTTATTGGACGAGCGACGACTGCCTGCAAGCCGCCAAGCCGGTAAAGAGTCTCATCGTTCTGGGTGGGCGGGCGGTGGCCTTGGAGTTTGCGCAGTATTATGCGCATCTGGGGGTGAAAGTGACGGTGATTCAGCGGAGCGAGCGACTGTTACCGGAATCAGACCCCGAGGTGGGCGACACTTTGGCCAAGGCGTTTCTGAACCAGGGGAGCGAGGTCTTTTGCGGGACCCAGATCCAGCGGGTGGTGAAGAAGGGGAACAAAAAGAGGGTCGAGTTCCTGCAGAATGGAAAAAAGAAGAGTGTGGATGCAGAGCGGGTCCTGCAGGCGCTGGGTCGGGAGCCGAACGTGGATTCGCTCGCCCTTTGGACTGCCGGGGTAAAGAGGGAGAAGGGGAAGGTGGTGACGCAAGCGACTCAACAGACGAACGTGCCACATATCTTTGCAGCCGGGGATGTGTGTGGGCCGTACGAGGTGGTGCATCTGGCGATCCAGCAAGGGGAGGTGGCGGCGAAGAATGTGGCGGCGTTGGTAGCAGGCAGGGAGCCCAATGAGAGGATGGATTACCGGCTGAAGCTGGAGGTGATCTTCACGTCACCCGAGGCGGCGGGAGTGGGGTATTCCGAGAAAGAGTGCCGTGAGAAGGGGTGGGAGATTGTGACGGCGAGCTATCCGTTCGCGGATCACGGGAAGTCGATGGCGATGGGGGCGACGGAGGGTTTTGTGAAGCTGATCGCCTTAAAGCAGAGGGGAGAGATTATGGGGGCGCAGGTGGTGGGGCCCCACGCGTCCGATTTGATTCATGAACCGCTGGCCATCATGGGATATCGGGGGACGGCCGAGGAGATGATGAATCTACCGCATTACCATCCGACGCTTTCGGAAATTTGGACGTACCCGGCGGAGGCGATCGTTGAGGCGCTGTCTGGGAACTCCTGAACTGTTCGTGAACGTGAAGGTGAACGAAAGCTGAAGACGGGCGACGGGTTACGCGTGACCAACACCGCGCAGCCAGCAACGGGATGTCTTACCGCGGACGCGCTGAGACGCTGAGCGCATTTATTAGTTTAAGTTGATGTGTTTTTGAGGTTTGGGCTGAAAACGAAAACAGACGAGGGAACAGGCGCGCTTTCGGGGTCAGACCCCGATTCAGAATTCAAGTTTCAGTAATTGAAGCGATAACGTCGGGGTCGGACCCCACGCTTCAAGAGGCGAGATCGGAGACGGAAGGGCAGGAGCAGACGAGGTTGCGGTCGCCGTGGACGGCGTCGATGCGGGAAACCGTGGGCCAGTATTTGAAGGTGCGGGTCCAGGGGGCCGGGAAGGCGGCCCTTTCGCGGGTGTAGGGAAGGTCCCAATTTTCGCTGAGAACGTCGGCGGCGGGGTGGGGGGCAAGCTTGAGGGGGTTTTTTGTACGGTCCATTTTTCCGGACTCGATCTCGCCGATCTCCTGGCGGATGGCGATGAGGGCGTCGGCAAAGCGGTCGAGCTCCTCCCGGGATTCGGATTCGGTGGGCTCGATCATGATGGTGCCGCCCACGGGCCAGGAGACGGTCGGTGCGTGAAAGCCGTAATCCATCAGACGCTTGGCCACATCATCCACCTCGATCCCGGCCGAGGCCTTGAAGGGGCGGAGATCCACAATGAACTCGTGGGCCACCCAGCCCCCGGCTCCACGGAACAGGATCGGATAGTGGAGGGCGAGCTTCTTGGCCAGGTAGTTGGCGTTGAGAAGAGCCACCTGGGTGCAGCGGGCAAGGCCGCGGGCGCCGACCATGGCTAGGAACATCCAGGGAATGACGAGGATGCTGGCGCTGCCCTGCGGGGCGGAGGCGACGGGTCCGACATGGCCGGCGGGAACTTTTTCGAGCGGGTGAGAGGGGAGGAACGGGGCGAGGTGTTTGGCCACGGCGATGGGGCCGACGCCGGGACCGCCGCCGCCGTGGGGGATACAGAAGGTTTTGTGGAGGTTGAGGTGACAAGCGTCGGCGCCGAAATCGCCGGGGCGGCAGATGCCGACGAGGGCGTTGAGGTTGGCGCCGTCGAGATAGACTTGGCCGCCGGCGTCGTGGATCTTTTTGCAGAAGTCGCGGATGCCGGCCTCGAAGACGCCGTGGGTGGAGGGGTAGGTGACCATGGCCGCGGCGATGCGGGGGCCGTGTTCCTTGATCTTGGCATCGAGGTCGGTGAGGTCGACGTTGCCGGCGGAGTCGCAGGCGACGGCGACAACGCGAAAGCCGGCGAGAACGGCGGAGGCGGGGTTGGTGCCGTGAGCGGAGACGGGGATGAGGCAGATATCGCGCTGGGTCTGGCCCCGGGAGAGCTGCCAGCCGCGGATGGCGAGGAGGCCGGCGTATTCGCCCTGCGAGCCGGCGTTGGGCTGGAGGGAGACGTGGGGCAGGCCGGTGATCTTGCCGAGCCAGTCCTGAAGATCGGAAACCATGCGGGCGTAGCCGGGGTTCTGGTCGGCTGGGGCAAAAGGGTGGGGTTCGGTGACGGTGGACCAGCCGAGCGGGGTGAGCTCGGAGGAGGCGTTGAGCTTCATGGTGCAGGAGCCGAGCGGGACCATGGAGTGGGCGGGGGTGAGATCCTTGGTGGCGAGACGCCGAATGTAACGGAGTAGTTCGTTCTCGTTGCGGTAGGTGGAGAAGATGGGGTGCTTGAGGGGCGGGGAGGTGCGGATCAGCGCGCCGGAAAGTTTGGGTGCCGCCGCAGAAGAACCAGAGGGGGTTGCTCCGAATAGTTTGAGTAGGGCATCAACTTCGGAGTCGTCCGTTCTCTCGTCGAGGGTGATGCCGACGTCGCCATTGTCGAAGTGGCGCAGGTTGTAGCCGGCGGCATGGGCCTTAGCGGCGGCGTCCTTCAGATCCTTGGTGGAACCGGAAACGCGGAGGGTGTCGAAATAGGAGGCGTGGGCGATGCGGAAGCCGGCGGCGGCGAGGCCTTCGGCGAGTCGGCGGGTGTGGCCGTGGATGCGGAGGGCGATCTTTTTCAGGCCCTCGGGCCCGTGGAAGAGGGCGTACATGGAGGCGAGGACGGCGAGGAGGACCTGAGCGGTGCAAATGTTGCTGGTGGCGCGGTCGCGGCGGATGTGCTGCTCGCGGGTCTGGAGGGAGAGGCGGTAGGCGGTGCGGCCGGCGGCGTCCTTGGACACGCCGATGAGGCGGCCGGGGAGCAGGCGCTGGTGGGCGAGTTTGGTGGCGAGGTAGGCGGCGTGGGGGCCGCCAAAGCCAACGGGGACGCCGAAGCGCTGGGTGTTGCCAACTGCGATATCGGCGCCGAGTTCACCGGGCGGAAGGAACAGCAGCAGGGAGAGAGGATCGGCGACGAGAATCGAGAGGGCGCCGGAGTCGCGGATCTGTTCCAGCGCGGGGCGGGGATCGTGGAGGCGGCCGTCGGATTCGGGGTTGGCGAGGATGCCAGCGAAAAGCTTGGCGGCGAGATTCTGGGGGAAATCAGTGGACTCGTGAATTTTCCAGCCGAGCGCAGAAGCGCGAGTGTGGACGACGGCAGCGGTGGAGGGATGAAGGCCCGGGGAGAGCCAGAGGGTGTCGCGTTCCGGCTGGTTGACGGCGGCGTGGGCGAGGGAGGCGGCTTCGGCGGCGGCGGTGCCCTCGTCGAGAAGGGAGGCGTTGGCGATCTCGAGCCCGGTGAGGTCGAGGATCATGGTCTGGAAGTTGAGGAGAGCCTCCAAGCGGCCTTGGGAGATTTCGGCCTGGTAGGGGGTGTAGGCGCTGTACCAACCGGGATCCTCGACGATGTTGCGGCGGAGCATGGGAGGCGTGATGGTGCCGTGGTAGCCGAGTCCGATGAGGGAGCGGCGGGACTGGTTTTGGGAGAGGATTTTTTCGAGTTCCGTGAGGGCGGCGGCCTCCGACCGGGCGGGAGGGAGGTCGGGCGGGTTGGTGGAGGGCAGGCCCGGAGGGAGGGCAGCTTGGACGAGATCTTCGAGAGTTTTGAGGCCAAGAAGGCCGAGCATGTCCTGCTGATCTTTTTCGGTAGGGCCGAGATGGCGGGGGAGAAAGGAGAGATCTTCAGCGACCGGGGAGGCAGGGGTGGCCTTGGGGGCGGGGGAGGTCTTTTTCGGGGTGGTGGCGGCGGTTACGGGCATTTGCGGGAAAATACGGTGGGTCAGGGGGTTGGCAAGGGTTGAGGGAAAGTTGGTCTCAGGGGGATGGGAGGAGTTAGTCTAAAACCATGCACGAGAGGGTGATCCAAAATTGCGGTTTGGATGTTATTGCCCACGAGCTCGAAGATGCGAAGGATTTGCGGGGGGTATCGGTCAGCTTTCACGAGGGGCGGATTGATTACGCCACGACAGGGCCGGGTCCGGGGCACAAGGAAGCGGTGCATCTGGCCGAGGCAGTGAGGTCGATGGCGGCGGGCAGTGTGTGCCGCTGGAATCCGCCGTCGCCGAGGTGCGACCAGTGCGGGCGCTTGTTGGAGGGAGAGTGGCGGCACGGGGTGAACATCCGGAGGGACGGGGAGAAGATTTACCTGGAGCGGGAAAGCTGCATGACGGCGCCAAAGTTCTGGCTGTGGAGGATTCTGCATGGGGTGAAGCTGGAGGTGCGGACATTGCCTTCGGTGGTGGGGGCAGGGAAGAAGTGGAAGGTGCCGCTGGCGTTGGCCATCGGGTGCGGGTTGGCAGGGTTGGCAGGGTATTTCGCCGAGGGTTGGCCACGGATCGTGTTTTTCCTAGTTTCGTATTTGGCGGGGAGCTGGAAGACGGCGGAGGAGGTGTGGCATCGGCTGAAGTCGCGGACTTTGGACATCCATTTCCTAATGTTGGCAGTAGCGGCGGGCGCGGCGGCGCTGGGGGCGTGGGGTGAGGGGGCGCTGTTGCTGTTTCTGTTTTCTTTAAGTGGGGCCTTGGAGGAGCTGGCGGCGTACCGAACGGAGCGGGAGCTGGCGGGGTTGTTTAAAGCGGCGCCGCGGGAGGCGATCCGGGTAAATGGTGATGGAACCGAGGAGAGGGTTTCTGTGGAAGCGTTGGAGCCCGGGGTGTTGGTGCGGGTGAGGCCGGGGGATTCGTTCCCGGTGGACGGGGAGGTGATGGACGGAAAGTCGGCGGCGGATGAGTCGAGCCTGACGGGTGAGGCGGCACCGGTGGACAAGGAGGTGGGATCGATGGTGTTGGCAGGAACGTTGAACTTGTGGGGGAAGGTGGACGTGAAGGTGGTGAGGAGATCGCGGGAGAGTGCTTTGGAGGGGATTTTAAGGCTGATCCGGGAAGCGCAGGAGCAGAAGGCGCCGGCGCAGCGGTTCACGGACAAGTTCGGGACGAAGTACACACAAGCGATCCTAACGCTCAGCTTGGTGATGTTTTTGGTTTGGTGGGGGATGGAGGGGTGGGTGCGGAGCGGTGCATCCACGGCTTTTTACAAGACGATGACCCTGCTGGTGGTGGCGTCGCCGTGTGCGTTGGTGCTGTCGATCCCGTCGGCGATTTTGGCGGGCATCGCGGCGGGGGCGCGGCGGGGGATTTTGTTCCGGGGTGGAAGTCCGATTGAGCGGCTGGGAACGGTGAAACGGGTGGCGCTGGACAAGACGGGAACGCTGACGACGGGGGAGATGCACGTGCGGGCGGTGGAGCCGGAGGCGGGGTGCACCGAGGCGGAGCTTTTGGAGGGGGCGGCTGGGCTGGCGATGCAGTCATTGCATCCGGTCTCGGTTGCCGTGGTGAGGGAGACGAAACGGAGGGGGCTGGCGGTCCGGGAGGCGGAGGATTTCTCGTCGGCGACGGGTGGAGGGGTAAGCGGGCGGGCGGCGGGGGGCGAGGTGGGCCGGTTGGGTCGGCGGAGTTTTCTGGGTGAGCCGGCGTGGGTGAATTCGAAACCCGCGCCGACGCCGGGAGTGACGGAGGTCTTTTACGAGGCGGGGAAAGTAAAAGGGCGATTTTTATTGGAGGACGAAATACGCAAAAGCAGCCGGCCTTTGTTGGAGTGGATGGAGGGTCAGGGGTTGAAGGTGACGATGTTGACCGGGGACCGGGAGGCGGCGGCACGACAGGTGGCGGATGCGGTGGGGCTGAAGGATTTCCGGTACGGCCTGCATCCGGCGGACAAGGTGGCGGCGATCCGCGAGTGGGTGCAGGCGGGGGAGAAGGTGGCGATGGTGGGCGACGGAGTGAACGATGCGCCGAGTCTGGCGGCGGCGGACATCGGGGTAGCGATGGGGGCACGGGGGAGCGGGGCGGCGTTGGCGGAATCGGACGTCATCCTGATGCGGGACAAGCTGGAGAGTTTTGCGGGGGCCTATGAGCTGAGCCGGCGGACCCGGCGGATCATCCTGCAGAACCTGGTGATTTCGCTGGGGACGATCGCGGTGCTGGTGACGGCGGCGATGGGGGCGGCGATCCCGCTGACCGTGGGGGTGGCGGGGCATGAGGGCAGCACGGTCATCGTGGTGCTGAACAGCCTGCGTTTATTGGCTGGGAAGGTGAGATTTGCCGGGTTGCGCCCCAGCGGGGAGAAGGTGTAGGACTATACGATGCAATGGCGTGCCATTCTCCTCTTCGGGGCCCCGGGGTCGGGGAAGGGCACGCAGGGTAAAATTCTCGGGACGATTCCCGGATTCTGCCATCTCAGCTGCGGGGATGTTTTCCGGGGGATGGACCTACGGACGAAGGTGGGGCAGGCCTTTTTGAAGTACTCCAGCGCCGGCCAGTTGGTGCCGGATGACGTGACGGTAGACCTTTGGCGCCAGCACATGGCGAACATGGTGACGCTGGGGAAATTCAAGCCCGAGATCGACCACCTGGTGTTGGATGGAATTCCCCGGGACGTGGAGCAGGCCAAGTTATTGAAGGCGGATATTAAGGTGGAGGCCTTGTTCCATTTGGTCTGCCATGACCGGGCCAAGCTGGAGGAGCGGTTGAAGCGCCGGGCCCTGCGGGACAACCGTCTCGATGACGC
>JBILFP010000005.1:0-33005 GCA_044351535.1 Methylacidiphilales bacterium | reverse complement strand
TTATCCTTTCTTTTGCTGCGTGACGGCCGCCAGAACGCTGGACGGCACCTGTTCAAAGTGGGACGGCTCCATGGAGTAAGCGGCGCGGCCGCGGGACAGGGAGCGGATCGTGTTCACGTAGCCGAACATTTCGGCCAGCGGCACCTCAGCCTTCACCACCGAGGTCAGATTCTTGGAATCCACGTTCATGATCTTTCCACGACGGCGGTTGATGTCGCCGAGGATATCGCCCTGGAACTCGTCGGGGGTGGAGCACTCCACGGACATGATCGGCTCCAGCAGGATCGGGCCGGCCTTCTGCATGGCGTCCTTGACCGCAAAAATCGCCGCCATTTTGAATGCCAACTCGTTCGAATCCACCTCGTGATAGGAGCCGTCCATGATCTGGATCTTCATGTCGATGACCGGGCTACCATGGATGACGCCGTTGAGGAGCGCCTCTTCCACGCCCTTCTTCACCGCCGGGATGTACTCCTTCGGAATGTTTCCTCCCGTGACCTTGTTTTCGATCTCGATCCCCTTGCCGCGTTCTTGGGGCGCGACCTGCAAAATAACGTGGCCGTACTGACCGCGACCGCCGGACTGCTTGATGAGCTTCCCCTCGCCCGGCGAAGGCTTGGTGATGGTCTCGCGGTAGGCGATCTGTGGGGCACCCGCGTTGGTTTCCACGCTGAATTCGCGCTTCAAACGGTCGCAAATGATCTCGAGGTGCAACTCGCCCATCCCACTGATGATGGTCTGGCCGGTCTCCTCGTTGGTCTTCACCATGAACGTCGGATCCTCTTCGGACAGGCGCTGCAGGGCCTCCCCCATCTTCTCGCGGTCGCCCTTGGTCTTTGGCTCCACCGCCATCGAGATGACCGGCTCGGGGAAACTGGGCGGCTCCAGGGTGATTTCAAACTCCTCGTTGCACAGGGTGTCCCCGGTGGCGATGTCCTTTAGACCCACTGTGGCGGCGATGTCCCCCGCAAAAACCGTGTCGATATCCTCCCGTTTGTCGGCCTGGATCTGGACGAGGCGACTAACGCGCTCCCGTTTCCGGGTGCGAGAGTTGTAGATGAACTCGCCTTTGCTGAGCTTGCCGGAGTAGACGCGGAAAAAGATCAGTTTGCCGACGTAGGGATCGGTCCAGAGCTTGAAGGCCAGCGAGCAGAACTTCTCACCGTCATCCACCTTCACGGGAATCCGCTCTTCGGGATTCTCGGTACTGTGACCCACCGCCGGAGGAATATCGATTGGGCTGGGGAGATATTCCACCACCGCGTCGACCAACGCCTGCACGCCCTTGTTTTTGAAGGCGGAACCACCCACAACCGGCACCAGCTTGTTGGCGATGACCACCCGCCGTATGGCTTCCTTGAGCTGTTTGGCGGTCGGACGCTTTTCCTCAAGGAAAAGGTTGCCCACTTCCTCGTCTACGTCCGCCACGGCTTCGACAAGCCGGTCGAGACCCTTTTTGGCCTCTTCCTTAAACTCGGCCGGGATCTCGGCGATCTCGTAGGTCGAGCCGAGGTTCTTGCTGTCGGTGTAAAGGAAGGCTTTCTGGTTGATCAAGTCGATCTGACCTTGGAGTTTGTCCTCCTTGCCGAGCGGCAGCAGGATCGGCACCGCGTTGGCGCCCAGCTTGGTTCGCATCTCATGGACGGCCTTTTCGAAATCGGCTCCCGTACGATCCATCTTGTTGACGAAAGCAATCCGCGGCACCCCGTACTTGTTGGCCTGCCGCCAAACCGTCTCGCTCTGCGGCTGCACACCGGCCACGCCGCAGAACACCGCGATCGCGCCGTCCAGCACCCGGAGGGAGCGCTCCACCTCGGCGGTGAAGTCGACGTGTCCAGGGGTGTCGATGATGTTAATGCGGTTCTTGGTCTTTTCGAAGGATTTCACCAGGCCGGCTTCTTCGCGCACGGGCCAGAAACAGGTGGTGGCGGCGGACGTGATGGTGATGCCGCGCTCGCGCTCCTGCTCCATCCAGTCGGTCACCGTGGTGCCTTCATGCACCTCGCCGATCTTGTGGATGCTGCCGGTGTAAAAGAGGATCCGCTCAGTCAGCGTGGTCTTCCCGGCGTCGATGTGCGCACAAATCCCGATGTTGCGGGTGCGCTCGAGGGTATAGGGCCGGGTGGCTCCGTTGGCGGCGGGAGGCATGGTCTTCTCCTTACCAGCGCAGATGGGCGAAGGCCCGGTTGGCCTGCGCCATGCGGTGGGTTTCGTCCCGCTTCTTCACGGCGTTCCCCTGCCCGGCCGCGGCGTCGCGGATTTCCTGGGCGAGGGCTCTCTCGAAAGCGACTCCCTTGCGGTTGTTGGCGAGATCCACGATCCAGCGGAGCGCGAGGGAGAGTTGGCGTTCCGGGCTGGTTTCCACCGGTACCTGGTAGGTGGCGCCGCCGACGCGGCGGGACTTCACCTCGAGGCGGGGCTTCACGTTGTCGACCGCCTTGGTGACGACCGCGAGCGGGTCCCCGCCCGAGCCGCCCTCGTTGGCGCGCTTGATGGCGTTGTAAACCAGGCGGCTGGCGGTGGAGAGTTTCCCCCGGCGCAGCACGTAGCCGATCATCCGGCCGACCAGCGGGCTTTCGTAAACGGGATCCGCGTGGATCGGACGGGATTCGTGACGACGACGGCGGGACATGGCTTCTGCTCCTTAGGCCTTGGCGGGCTTGGCTTCGGCTGCCGCTTTGGCCGCCCCGCCGCCCTTGGGACGCTTGACGCCGTATTTGGATCGGGAAACGAGACGCGCGAGTTTGTTGGTATTGCTGGGGCCGGAGGCACCGAGGGCGTCGAGGGTGCCGCGGACGATGTGATAACGGACGCCGGGCAAGTCCTTCACGCGGCCGCCCCGGACGAGGACGATGGAGTGTTCCTGCAGGTTATGGTTTTCCCCGGGGATGTAGGCGATCACCTCTTCCCCGTTGGTCAGGCGGACTTTGGCGACCTTACGTAAAGCGGAATTGGGCTTTTTCGGCGTCCGGGTCATGACTTGAAGACATACGCCGCGGCGCTGGGGGCACCCGTGCAGGGCGGGGGCTTTCGTGCCGCGCTTGAGGGCGGCCCGGCCAAATCGAACCAACTGGTTGATTGTCGGCATTTCGTTCTCCCCCGCAGGCGTCCTTGGATAGCAAGCATCCCCTTGGCGGGTTCCATGAAGCGCGTGGCGCACGCATGGAGGAAGATCTCCTCAGACCTTCACATGCCGACTGACCAAATCCGGCTATTCCCTTTCGGGCTCCGGTCGGATGACAGCGGAAATTAAAATCCTGCCGGAAAAAGCCCTTGCTGACAAGGGTTTTCCGCGATTTTTTCGGATCAGCTGGCCAACGCCGTCGGAATATCGAGGGCCACCTTGCGGGACCTCTCCTCTTCCGGTGCGGTCACAACCAACGGATCTCCCACAGGCTCACCGAGATGCAGCAGCTTTATCTTTCGGTAGGCACTGAAGCCCGTGCCGGCCGGGATCAGGTGACCCATGATCACGTTCTCCTTGAAGCCCTGCAGCTTGTCGATTTTGCCCAACGTGGCCGCATCGGTAAGGACGCGGGTGGTGTCCTGGAAGGAGGCCGCCGAGATGAAGCTGTCGGTTTCCAGCGAGGCCTTGGTGATTCCCAGCAACACGGGGGTAGCCTCGGCCGGTTTTCCGCCCTTCGCCTCAATCTCCTTGTTCTCCTCCTCAAAGGCCATGCGGTCGATCTGCTCGCCCCAGAGGAATCCGGTGTCGCCCGGCTCGGTGATCTTCACTTTGCGCAGCATCTGGCGAACGATGATCTCGATGTGCTTGTCGTTGATCTCGACACCCTGCAACCGGTAAACCTCCTGCACCTCGTTGACGAGGTACTCCTGGAGCTCCTGCGGTCCGCAAACTTCGAGGATCTCGTGCGGCACCACCGGACCTTCAGTGAGCTGCTGCCCCTTTTTCACCGTGTCGCCCTTGTAGACGATCAAGTGCTTGGACAGCGGTATGAGGTGCTCTTCTTCCGCACCGGTTTCCGCATCCTTGATGACGAGCTTCTTTTTGCCACGGACATTGCCCTGCAGATCGACAATGCCGTCGATCTTGGCGATCTCGGCCGCGTCCTTCGGACGCCGGGCCTCAAACAACTCGGCCACGCGAGGCAGACCACCGGTGATGTCCTTGGTCTTGGTGACCTTTCGGGGAGTCTTCGCCATCCGTTGTCCGGCGCGCACCTTCTCCCCGTCCTTCACCTCGATGTGGGCTCCGGCCGGGATGCTGTATGCCGCCACCACCGCGCCCGCCTCGTCCACGATGGCGATCTGCGGGTGCAGGTCTTCCTTGTGCTCGATGATGACCGTGCCGACGAGCTTGGTGGTCTCGTCGGTCTCGCGCTTCATGGTCACCCCCTCAAGGATGTCCTTGAACTCCACGCGTCCGGCCTTCTCGGTCAGGATGGAAATATTGTACGGATCCCACTGCACAAAACTCTGACCCTTCTTGACCTTGCCGCCCTCGGGCACCGAGATCACGGAGCCGATCACCACCGGGTAACGCTCTAGCTCGCGACCGTCCTCAGCGTGGATGCTAATGAATCCATTCTTGTTTAGCACGATGTCGTGCCCTTCGAGGGCCTTGACCGTGCGAAGGTCGGTGTATTGGACCGTGCCGTCGTGCTTGGCCTTGATTTGCGGCTGCTTAAACACCTGGGAGGCCGTGCCCCCGATGTGGAACGTCCGCATGGTTAGCTGGGTGCCGGGCTCGCCGATCGATTGGGCGGCAATGATGCCGACCGCCTCGCCGAGCTTGGCTGGCTGGTTGGTGGCCAGATTCTGCCCATAACAGGAGGCGCAGACGCCGCGTTTGGTTTCGCAGGTCAGGGCGGAACGGATCTTCACCCGCTCCATGCCGAGTGCTTCAATGGCAATGGCGGCCTTCTCGCTGATGATTTCTCCGGCGGCGACTACCTTCTTCTTGCTGACCGGATCGACGATGTCATCGACGGAGGTCCGGCCATAAATCCGGTCACGGAGGCGCACGATTTCATCGTCACCCTCCAAGATGGCCTTCACCCAGATCCCCCGCTCCGTGCCGCAATCCGGCTCGCGAATGATGATGTCCATGGCCACGTCGCAAAGCTTACGGGTCATGTAACCGGAGTCGGCCGTCTTCAGGGCGGTATCGGCCAATCCCTTGCGGGCGCCGTGGGTGGAGATGAAGTACTCCAACACGGACAGACCTTCGCGGAAGCTGGCTGTGATCGGACGCTCGATAATTTCGCCCGAGGGCTTGGCCATCAGACCGCGCATGCCCGCCAACTGGCGGACCTGGTTACGGTTGCCTCGCGCCCCGGAATCCACCATGAGGTAGACGGGGTTAAAGTCCTTGCGGCCTTCGTTGTGCTCGAGGGTCCGGTACATGGCGGCGGAGATTTCCTCCGTCGCCTGGGTCCAGATGTCGACAATCTTGTTGTAACGCTCGCCGTCCGTAATGGCACCCATCCGGTACTGCTTCTCAACCTGTCCCACCGCCTGGCGGGCCCGGTCAATGACTTGCGGCTTGTCCTCGGGGATGATCATGTCATCGATCCCGATGGAGACACCCGCGCGGGTGGCTGACGAGAAGCCAAGGTCCTTCAGCTTGTCGAGGCACTCGACAGTCATGTTGTGGCCGCACTTTTCGTAGCAACGGAGAATGATTTCCCCGAGCTGCTTCTTGCCAGCCGCCTTGTTGAAGAAACCAACTTCCGATGGCCAGATGCCGTTGAAGCGGACCCGGCCCGGGGTGGTCTCGAGGAACTTCTTGGTCGCGTCCCCAAAGACGGTTTCCCGTCCGAAGTCCGGATTCTTGAAGTGAATAAAGTCGTGGGTCTTGATGCTTCCCTCGCTCACCGCGAAATCCACCTCGTCCGCGTTTGCGAAGACGCTCAAGCGCTTCTTCTTCTCCACCTTCTCCGTCGACCGGACCGGATTCTGGGTGAGGTAGTAGCAACCCAGGGTGATGTCTTGGCTGGGCGTGGTGATGGGGCGGCCGTTACTGGGACCAAAGATGTTGTTCGGGGCCAGCATGAGAAGCCGGGCTTCGAGCTGGGCTTCCACGCTGAGCGGCACGTGAACGGCCATCTGGTCACCGTCGAAGTCTGCGTTGTAAGCGGTACAGACCAACGGATGAATCCGAATGGCGTCGCCTTCGATGAGCTTCGGCTCGAACGCCTGCACGGACAGACGGTGGAGCGTCGGAGCGCGATTCAGGAGCACGGGATGCTCGCGGGTGACCTCGTCCAGGGTGTCCCAGACAATGGATTCCCGCTTCTCGATCATTTTCTTTGCGCTGCGAACGGTGTGCACCTGGCCGAGCTCCTTAAGCCGGCGGATGATGAAGGGCTCGAAGAGCACCAACGCCATCTTCTTGGGCAGACCGCACTCGTTGAGCTTCAACTCGGGGCCGATCACGATCACGGAACGGCCGGAGTAGTCGACGCGCTTGCCGAGCAGGTTCATCCGGAAACGACCGGTCTTGCCCTTGAGCATGTCGGAGAGCGACTTGAGGGGACGGTTCCCTGCCCCGGTGACGGCACGGCCGTGGCGGCCGTTGTCCATCAGGGCGTCGACGGCCTCCTGCAGCATCCGCTTTTCGTTGCGGATGATGACCTCGGGGGTCTTCAGCTGGAGAAGATTACGGAGACGGTTGTTCCGGTTGATGACCCGGCGATAAAGGTCGTTGAGATCGGAGGTGGCGAAACGTCCGCCTTCCAGCGGCACCAACGGACGGAGATCCGGGGGGATGACCGGCAACACTTCGAGAACCATCCACTCCGGGCGCGCCCCGGCCTGGATAAAGCCTTGCACTAGCTTGAGCCGCTTGGCGACCTTCTTGCGGGTCTGCTTGCTGCGGGTCTGCTCCAGCTGCTGTTCCAATTCCACGGCGAGCTCGTCCAGATCGATCTTCTTAAACACGTCCCGGATCGCTTCGGCGCCCATCTTGGCAACGAAGGAGTCTCCGTACTGTTCCTGAGCCTCGCGGTATTCGGTCTCGGTCAGGAGCTGCTTCGGCTTGAGCGGGGTCTTTCCTTCGTCGATGACGAGGTAATCCTCGTAGTAGATCACCCGCTCCAGCTCACGGGCGGTCATGTCCATCATCAGGCCCAGACGGCTGGGCATGCACTTGTAGAACCAGATGTGGCTCACCGGCACGGCTAGCTCGATGTGGCCCATGCGTTCGCGGCGCACGCGCGCCAGGGTGACTTCGACGCCGCAACGGTCGCAGATAACGCCCTTGAACTTAATCCGTTTGTACTTCCCGCAGGAGCACTCGTAATCCTTGGTCGGCCCGAAGATCCGCTCACAGAACAACCCACCCTTCTCCGGCTTGAACGTCCGGTAGTTGATGGTTTCGGGGTTCTTGGTCTCGCCACGGCTCCAGGACAGGATCGCCTCCGGGGAGGCGACGGTGATGCTCACTTCGTCGAAGCCGACGGAGCGCTCCATGCCGAGGATTTCGCGGGCGGATTGGGTCTGTTTGTTCATGGGAGTTGGGTTCTCTGGGTCTAGGGGTTAAGCGGCGATGACTTCCAGCGGGCTGGGTTTTTGCAAATCCTCGTCCACAACGCGGCTGCGTTCGCCGACCTTCACGTCGAGACAGAGGCTCTGCATTTCCTTGATCAACACGTTGAACGATTCCGGCGTTCCGGCTTCGAGCGAGTTGTCGCCCTTCACGATGCTCTCGTAGATGCGGGTGCGCCCGGCCACGTCGTCGGACTTCACGGTGAGGAGTTCCTGGAGGGTGTAGGCAGCGCCGTACGCCTCCATGGCCCACACTTCCATCTCCCCGTACCGCTGACCGCCGTACTGAGCCTTGCCGCCCAGCGGCTGCTGGGTGACGAGGGAGTACGGACCGACCGCGCGGGCGTGGATCTTGTCCGCAACCAGGTGGTGCAACTTCATCATGTAGATCAGGCCGACCACGACGCGTTGGTCGAACGGTTCGCCCGTCCGGCCGTCCAGCAGGAGGGACTTGCCGTCCTCATCCAGCTTCGCCTTCTTGAGGAAGTCGCGGATCTTGGTCTCGCTGATTCCGTCAAATACCGGAGTGGCCACGTTGAAACCGAGGGCCCGGGCCGCGATTCCCAAATGGGTCTCCAGCACTTGACCGACATTCATACGCGAAGGCACGCCGAGCGGGTTCAGGATGATGTCGACCGGGGTGCCGTCCGGAAGGTACGGCATGTCTTCCTCGGGAACGATCTTGGCAACGACGCCCTTGTTCCCGTGGCGGCCGGCCATCTTGTCGCCGACGGAAATCTTCCGCTTGGCGGCAACATAGACTTTCACCTGTTTGATGATCCCGGGGTCGATGTCCTCCCCTGCCTCGACGCGCTCCAACTCCACATCTTTCTCGTTGGTCAGCTGGTTGAACTTCTGTTCGAAGCTCGAGATGATCTCGCGGATCTTGATCCGGATCGGGCTGGGATCGATCTCGATGTGGTTGTACACGTCGGCGATCTTCCGCAGCAGTGTCTTGGTGATCTTGCGGTTGGCCGGGATGATGATTTCACCGGTTTCCGCGTTGACCACGTCGAGCGGGATCTTCTCGTTGAGCAGAATGTTGGAGAGGGACTGGGTCAGCTCCTCCTTTAACTCTGCATGCTTCTTGATGAACTTATCTTCGACGGTCTTGGCGTGCTTCTTCGCCTCGCCCGGGGCCAGCTTGATGGCGTCCTTCTTCAGACCGCCGCCAGTCACCTTCACGTCCATGACGATACCGGCGGAGCCGGACGGCACCACGAGGGAGCTGTCCTTAACGTCCGCGGCCTTCTCACCAAAGATCGCGCGCAACAGGCGCTCCTCGGGAGCTAACTCGGTTTCGCTCTTGGGGGTGATCTTGCCGACGAGGATGTCGCCCGCCTTCACCTCCGCCCCGACACGCACCACGCCGTCCGGTCCGAGGTTCTTGAGGGCCTCGTCGCCGACGTTCGGGATATCGCGGGTGATTTCTTCCGGTCCAAGCTTCGTGTCCCGGGCGGAAATTTCGAACTCCTCGATGTGGATGGAGGTATAGACGTCCTCCTTCACCAACCGTTGGTTGAGCAGGATGGCGTCCTCGAAGTTGTATCCGTGCCACGGCATGAAGGCGACGACCACGTTCCGGCCGAGCGCCAGCTCACCGCCGTCCGTGCAGGGTCCGTCGGCGATCACCATGCCCTTGGTCACCCGCTGACCGACCTTCACGATCGGTTTCTGGTTGATGCAGGTGCCGTTGTTGGAACGCATGAACTTGCGGAGGTTGTAAACGTAGATCCCCTTCTCCGGATCGGTCTTGAGGCGTTTCCGGTTTTCCGGGGCCTCGCCGCTCTCGTTGACGATGATCTGGTTGGCGGTGACCGAGGCCACCTTGCCGGGGCCTTCGCTGATCACCATGGCGTGGGAATCCCGGGCCACCTTGCCCTCCATGCCCGTCCCGACGACCGGAGCTTCGGAAAGCATCAGCGGCACGCCTTGGCGTTGCATGTTGGAGCCCATCAGCGCGCGGTTGGCGTCGTCGTGTTCCAGGAATGGAATCAGCGAGGCTGCCACGGAGACAAGCTGCTTGGGTGAAACGTCCATGTAGTGGACTTTGTCGGGCTCAACCTCGAGGAACTCCCCGCGGTAGCGGACGGAAACCTTCGGCGAGGTGAACTTGCCGTGGCCGTCGATGGCGGAGTTCGCCTGGGCCACGATGAAATTTTCCTCTTGGTCGGCGGTCAGGTAATCGAGATCCTCACGCACCCGGCCGTTCTCGACCTTGCGGTAAGGCGTCTCGATGAAACCAAACTCGTTGATCCGGGCATGGGTCGAAAGGCTGGAGATCAGACCGATGTTCGGTCCTTCCGGCGTCTCGATCGGACAGATCCGGCCGTAGTGGGACGGATGCACGTCGCGAACTTCAAACCCTGCACGGTCGCGGCTCAGACCCCCCGGTCCGAGGGCCGAGAGACGGCGCTTGTGGGTCAGCTCGCTGAGCGGATTGGTTTGGTCCATCAACTGGGACAGCTGGCTGCGCCCGAAGAAGTCGCGGATCACCGCGGACAATGCCTTCGGGTTGATCAGCTTTTGCGGCGTCATTCCCTCCGTGTTCACGTCGAACAAGGTCATGCGCTCCTTCACCAGGCGCTCGGTCCGGCTGAGACCGGTCCGGCACTGGTTGGAGAGAAGTTCCCCGACCGTCCGTACGCGGCGGCTACCGAGATGGTCGATGTCGTCGGTGGTCCCCTCGCCCAGACGTAGGTTGATCAGGTAGCTGGTCGCCGCCACCACGTCTTCCTTGGTGAGGATGCGGGTTTCCATGTCGGTCTGGATGCCGAGCTTCTGGTTCAGCTTGTGGCGGCCGACGCGGCCGATGTCGTACCGCTTCGGGTCGAAGAAGAGACGCTTGAGGAGCGCCTTGGCGTTGGTGACGGTGGGCGGATCGCCGGGACGCAGCTTGCGGTAGATTTCCTTCAGCGCGCTTTCCGTGTCCTTGGCCGGGTCCTTCTTGAGACACTTGAGGATCGTGTCGTCCACACGAATGTCGACGACCTCGACGCTCTTCAGGCCGAGATCTAGCAACTGCCGGATCACGCCCTTGGTCAGGGGCTCGAACGCACGGGCGACCACCAGGTCGGCGTTCGCCGTGTCCCTCACCTCCTTGATCAGCACCTTCTGGCTGAGTTCATTCTCCTCCAGCCCTTCGGAGAGCTTGAGGTTCTCGATCCGATAGAACAGGGAGATGATGTCCTCGTCCGTGCTGTAGTCCAAAGCTCGCAGGAGCGTCGTGAGGAGAAACTTCCTCCGGCGCTTCCGGCGGTCGAGATGGACATAGAGCAGGTCAGAAGTGTCGTAGGACACCTCGAGCCAGGAACCGCGGTCGGGGATGATCCGGTAGCTGTGCAGAATCTTCCCATTCGCATGGACGCTGGACTCAAAGCAGATGCCCGGGGAGCGGTGTAGCTGGCTGACGATGGCCCGCTCGGCGCCGTTCACGATGAACGTCCCCTGGCGGGTCATCAGCGGGAGTTCGCCCATATAGACGCGCTCCTCGATCGTCGAGCCCTCGTTGTGGAGGGCGAACGTCACGTAGAGGGGCGCGGCAAACGTCACGCCCTCCCGCAGGCACTCGATCGGGCCCTGTTTGGCCGTCCCGAGCTCGTAGTGGCTGAAGTCGAGTTTGATCTTCTCGTCGTACGATTCGATCGGGAAGACCTCCCGGAAGACGGCCTGTAAGCCGTAATTTTTCCGGTTCTTCGGGGCGACGTCCTCCTGGAGGAAGGACCGGTAGGAGTCCAGCTGAACCTCGATGAGGTTCGGCATCTCCACCGTCTCGGGCAACCGCCCGAAATTGACCCGCTCTACTTTGGCCACTTTCGACATGCTGTGCTTTCTCCTGGCCCCGGTTGCCCGGGATCGGGGTTAAATTATTTGACCTCCACCTTGGCGCCGGCTGCCTCGAGCTTCTTCTTGATCTCGGCCGCTTCTTCCTTGGTGGCACCCTCCTTGACGGTCTTGGGTGCGCCTTCGACAAGGGCTTTGGCATCGGCCAGACCCAGTCCAGGCACCACCGCCCGGACTTCCTTGATCACGCCGATCTTGTTGGCGCCCGCGTCCTTGAGAACGACCTCAAACGTGGTCTTCTCTTCAGCCGCTGCTCCACCGGCGCCGCCGCCTGCCGGAGCCGCCGCCGCCACCGCTACGGGTGCCGCCGCGCTCACGCCCCACTTGTCTTCGAGTTTCTTCACGAGTTCGGACGCCTCGAGAACGGTCAGGCCGCTCAGCGTCGTCACTACTTCATCCAGATTTACCGCCATGGTTGTCTCCTTCCCCTCCGCCGTCTTCCTTGGGACGGCCTCGGGGCAATGTCTTGTTGGTCCCCGAATTAGCCGGCCACACCCGTGGCCGAATTATCCCGGAAAGGCTCCCGGGCTAACTCTTGGATCTTGCCTTTGCTGCTGTTCATGAAATTCAGGCCGCCGCCGCCTCGGGTTTGGAGCGGATCACGCGCGCCACGCGGGCGCCGGGCTCCTGGATTAGGCGCGCCAGCGTCGCCGCCGGGGCCTGGATCGCGCCTAGTAGGCGGGCACGCAGGACCTCCGCGGAGGGCAGGTCGGCGAGCATCGTCAGCTCGGAGGTGCCGAGAAGCTTCCCGTCCATCACGCCCACGCGGAGATTGGGACGGGTGAACTCGGCCTTGAAAGTCTTGATCACCTTGGCGGCGGCCGGGGCGTCGGCCCCGCCGGAAACCACCGCGGTCTGGCCGGCCAAATCCTTGTCCATCGCCGGCATGGCCGCCTCGTTGAGGGCACGCTTGAAAAGGGTGTTCTTTACCACTTTCACGGCTGCGCCCACCTTCCGCAAGCGCCCGCGCAGCTCGGAAAACTCCGACACTTTCATCCCGGTGTAGTCCAGCACGATCAGGTAGGGCGACGATTTCACCCAATCCTTCAGCGTGCCGATCATCACATTCTTCTCTTCTTTCATGGTTTCTCCTTATTCGTCCGAGGCGGCCGCTTCCGTGACCGCGAGCGGGATGCCAGGTGAAAACGTGGCCGACAGGACGCAGTTCTTGATGAATTTGCCCTTGGCGCCGGACGGACGGGCCTTGCTAACCGACTCGATCACCGCCTGGACGTTCTCCCCTAGTTTCTTCTCCTCAAAATTCAGTTTCCCGCAGCTCACGTGTAGGTTCGCGCCCTTGTCGATCTTGAACTCCACGCGGCCGGCCTGGCACTCCTTCACCGCCTTGGCGGTGTCTTCCGTGACCGTACCGGTCTTCGGATTCGGCATCAGACCGCGGGGCCCGAGTACTTTGCCGAGTTTCCGGACCTCGATCATCGCGTCAGGCGTGGCCACCGCCACGTCAAAGTCCGCCCAGCCATCGGTCACCTTCTTGATCAAATCGGCAAATCCTACGGCGGTGGCCCCGGCGCCCTTCGCCGCTTCGGCTGCCTGGCCTTGGGCAAACACGATTACGCGCACATTCCTTCCGGAACCGTGCGGCAGACTGACGGTGCCGCGCACCACCTGGTCGGTCTGTTTCGGATCCACACCCAGGTTGAAGGCGAGATCCACGCTGGGGTTCGCCTTGCTCTTTCCCGTGGGCAGTTTCTTTAAAATCGAGACCGCTTCGCCGACGGAATAGCGTTTCTTCGCCTCGATCAGCTTGGTGCCTTCGCGGTAACGGCGACTGGGAAGTTTGGCCATGGCGCGCTCCTTACTCCGTGATTTCCAGGCCCATTTGGCGGGCCGTGCCGGCGATGATGCGGAAGGCTGCCTCGTCCGAGGCTGCGTTCAGGTCGTTCCGCTTCACTTTGACGATGTCCATCACCTGCTTTTTCGAAACTTTGCCCACCTTGATCCGGTTCGGCTCCTTGGAGCCCGAGGCCAGATTCGCCGCCTTCTTGAGGAGAATGGAGGCGGGCGGCGACTTCGTGATGAAAGTGAAGCTCTTGTCTTTATAGACCGTGATGACGACCGGAAGGATATTGCCCCCCTCCTTAGCCGTGCGGGCGTTGAACTCCTTGCAGAAAGCCATGATGTTGACGCCCTGCTGACCGAGCGCCGGACCCACCGGCGGGGCCGGGTTGGCCGCCCCTGCGGGGATCTGCAAACGGATGATTCCGGTGACTTCCTTCGCCATAAAACTCCTTAGGTCTTTTCCACCTGCCAGTACTCGAGCTCGACCGGGGTGGACCGGCCGAAGATGGAAACCGCCACGCGGACGCGGCCGCGCTCGGTGTCCACTTCCTCGATGACGCCTTCCTGGTTTTGGAAGGGCCCGTCGCCGACCTTGACCCGGTCGCCGACCGCAAAAATGACTTTCGGGGTGACTTTCTCTTCCTTCTCCCGGATCTGGGCCAGCATCCCCTCCACCTCGCTGGGCCGCATCGCGGCGGGCCGGTCGCCGTCGGCGAAACCCAGCACGCCCGGCGTCTCCTTCACGAAATACCATGGCCGCTCGTTCAGCTTCTTCTCGGCGTCGTACAGCGCCATCTTCATGAAGATATAACCTGGATAAAGTTTTCGCTCGGTCTCCACCTTCTTCCCCCGCTTGATCTCGGAAACGCGCTCGGTCGGGATGACCACCTCCTGCACGAAGTCGCCCATCTCCTCGGTCTTGATCCGGCTCATCATGTGCCGCTTCACGTTGCTCTCCTGACCGGAGAGGACGTGCACGGCAAACCAGGCGGGCTCAAAGGTGGTGGCGGTTTCGCTCATCGTCGTTCCCTTAGAATTTCACCAGCCACCCGACCACGCGGGTGATGAGGAAGTCAAATCCGGAGGTATAGGCCGCCAACACCAGCGTGGTCATCGCCACCACCGCAGTGCTGTCGATCAGCTCGCGGTAACGCTTCACGCCGGTCTCGGTCGGATCCCACGGCCAAGAACATTTCAGGAGCTCGGCCCGGACTTCGCCAACGAACTTGGCGATGGCGGCGCGATAGCGTAAAAGCAGGAAAACAGCGGCGAGGGCCAGGCCCCCGACCACCGCTGTCCAGATCCAACTGCCGCCAATTTTCCAAGCTTCCATTTGCGTGCCTTGTACTCCTTGTTCAGATGCAGGGCAGGAGGGACTCGAACCCCCAACCGACGGTTTTGGAGACCGCTACTCTACCAATTGAGCTACTGCCCTCCATCCGTCCGGCTGGCGGAACCCCGCGTTTGCGCGAGGCCCCCTCCCACCGGTCCTTCGTTGTCCCTGAAGTTACTTCAGGATTTCCGTGACTCGGCCGGCGCCGACCGTCTTGCCGCCCTCCCGGATGGCGAAGCGGATCTGCTTCTCCATCGCGATCGGGGTGATCAGCTCGACTTCGATGTCCACGTTGTCGCCCGGCATCACCATCTCCACGCCGGCCTTCAGCGTGACCACGCCGGTCACGTCGGTCGTCCGGAAGTAGAACTGCGGACGGTAGCCGTTGAAGAACGGGGTGTGACGGCCGCCTTCGTCCTTGCTCAGGACGTAGACGGTGGCCTTGAACTTCGTGTGCGGGGTGATCGTGCCGACCTTGGCGATGACCTGACCGCGCTCCACGTCCTCTTTCTTGGTGCCGCGGAGCAGCAGTCCGACGTTGTCGCCCGCCTCGGCGGTATCGAGGAGCTTGCGGAACATTTCGATGTCCGTGACCACGGTCTTGGCGGTGGGCTTGATGCCGACGATCTCCACCTCCTCCATCTTCTTGAGGATGCCGCGCTCGACACGGCCGGTCACCACGGTGCCACGGCCTTCAATGTTGAACACGTCCTCGACCGGCATGAGGAAGGGCTGATCCTTCGGCCGCTCGGGGATGGGGATGAATTTGTCGACCGCCTCCATCAACTCGAGGATGGGCTTCGCGGCGTCGCTCTTGGGATCGCCCGACTCCAGCGCCTTCAGCGCGCTGCCCTTGATGATCGGGATCTTGTCGCCGGGGAATTCGTACTTCGAAAGCAACTCGCGGACTTCGACCTCGACGAGGTCGAGCAGGTCCTTGTCGTCCACCATGTCCACCTTGTTCAGGAAGACCACGAGGGCGGGCACGCCAACCTGGCGGGCGAGCAAGATGTGTTCGCGGGTCTGCGGCATCGGGCCGTCGGCCGCACTCACCACGAGAATCGCACCGTCCATCTGGGCGGCGCCGGTGATCATGTTTTTGACGTAATCCGCGTGACCCGGGCAGTCCACGTGGGCGTAGTGGCGGGTGTCGGTCGCGTACTCGACGTGCGAGGTGTTGATCGTGATGCCGCGCTCTTTTTCCTCGGGCGCGTTGTCGATCTGGTCGTAAGCGCGGGCTTCCGCCAGACCCTTTTTCGCAAGGATCGTGGTGATGGCTGCGGTTAAAGTGGTTTTCCCGTGATCAACGTGGCCAATTGTGCCGACGTTGACGTGGGGTTTGGAACGATTGAATGCCTCTTTCGCCATAACGCTGTTCTCCTTGCTCGGGTGTGCTGCCTCTCGGGTTCGCCGGGTTCGAGCCCGCCGTCGATGTCCCCGCCCGGGGTTTCATCGCGGCCGAGCCCATGACCGGGTTTGAACCGGTGACCTCGTCCTTACCAAGGACGTGCTCTACCAACTGAGCTACATGGGCGATTGGGAACCCGGAAGGGTTCCGGGTTTCGCCCGGCGTTTCCACATCGGCACAAAACCTGCTCCGAGCCTTGCGACTTGGTCAGATATTTGTGACAACTAGGAACTTACAAGCATGCCAGCGACGCCGGGTTGGTGTCAACACCCTCCTGCCAAAAAAAATAATTTTCTGTCATCAGCCGGTGATCATCCGAAAAACGTAAAAACCCACCCCCAAAAGGGCAAACACCGCTGCCGCATATAGCAATAGGTTGGGATCCATCCCCTTACCCTTCCCCTTGATGGGCGAAAAGTTACGAAAGTTGGCCGGAATCCCTAGATCGATCCCGATCTCTGCCTGGAAGGTCGCACCCGCCTCCGGCAGCGCCAACGCCACCCTCGCCACATTCCCCTCATACCGAAAAGGGATTTGCCCAAACTGCACCCGGTCGCGGTCCTGCAACTGCGCCTCCGTGATCTTTTCGTCGTTCACACGGGTTCCGTTCGTAGAGTCCAGATCGCGCACTTTGTACTCCTGGCCTTCCAGCACCAGTTCCGCATGCCGGGAAGAAATACTGCCGTGCAAAACCTGGAGCTCGTTGCCGTCCGCGCGGCCCACGCCGGCCCGCGGAGCCGTCAAATCCACGCTCAGGCCCGGAAACTCTTTGCTCTCGGAAACGAGTTTCGCCATGGGAATCCGTTAACCCTTTTTTTTCGCCGCGTCCAGCAGGTCGGAAAACTGCCGGAAGAAGTAAGCCGCATCGTGCGGACCCGGCGCCGCCTCGGGATGGTACTGCACCGAAAACGCATCGCCGGAAACCAGCCGGATCCCCTCACATGTCCCATCGTTCAGGTTCACATGCGACACCACCGCCTTCCCTGCCGGCAAACTCTTCGGGTCCACCGCATAGCCGTGATTTTGACTGGTGATGGAAACTTTTCCGGTCGTGAGATCCTTCACCGGCTGGTTCCCTCCCCGATGGCCGAACTTTAGCTTGAACGTCTTTGCTCCGAGCGCATGCGCCAGCATCTGGTGACCCAGGCAGATTCCAAAAATCGGTTTTTTTCCGATCAACTCCCGCACAGTCGCATGCACATAGGTCGGTACCGCCGGATCTCCCGGGCCGTTGGAAAGAAACACGCCGTCCACGTTCGCCTTCAGAATCTCCTCGGATTTGGCCTTCGCCGGAAAAACCACCGGCTGAATTCCCTGTGCCCGCAGCAACCGCAGGATGTTTCTCTTCATCCCACAGTCGATCGCGGCCACGCGGTGCCGGATCGCCGGCATCTTCTTCGTCTCGTTCCCCAACTTCCCGGGAAAATCTTTTCCCTCCGGATCCCATTCGAAGGACTTCTTTACTGTCACCTCGCCCACATAGTCGGTCGCTCCCAAACCCGCCCACTCCCTCGCCCTTTTCACTGCTTCCTCCCCCGACATCCCGTTCGTGGCCAAAACCCCCTTCATCGCCCCTTGCGTCCGCAGCTTTCTCGTCAACGCGCGTGTGTCCACCCCCTCCACCGCCGGCACTTTGTTCCGCTGGAGATAGACCTCCAACGTCTCCCGGTTCCGCCAGTTACTCGCCCGTCGCGAAAGCCGCCTGACCAACAGGCCGGCCACCTGCACCCGGTCGGATTCTTCATCCTCCGGATTGATCCCGGTGTTGCCGATCTCGGGACAGGTCAACGCCACCACCTGCCCCCGGTAGCTGGGGTCGGTCAAAATCTCCTCATACCCCGTCATCGAGGTGTTGAAGCACATCTCCGCCGCCACCCATCCCTCTTGGCCGAAGCCACGACCACGCAGGATCGTTCCGTCTTCCAGCGCAATGATGCCTTCCATCGTGGAAAGTTACTTTTTCGGCGCCCGCCCGTCGAGGTCGTGCCGGATTTCCCCACCCACGATTGTGAACACCGCCCGCCCTTTTAGCTCCCGCCCCTCAAACGGCGTGTTCTTGCTCTTACTCTGAAACTCCGCTTTCTTGACCGTCCACTTACACTCGGAATCGATCACCGTCACATCCGCCGGCGCCCCCTCCTTCAGCGTGCCGCGACCCAGCCCAAAGTAGTCGGAAGGAATATTCGTCATCTTTGCCACCACGTCCCCCAAAGGATTCCGATCCTTGTGGACTAGCTCGGTCAAATAGACGCCCAGCGCCGTCTCCAGCCCCACAATCCCAAAGGGCGCCTCATCAAACTCCACCTCCTTCTCGTACGAACAGTGCGGCGCATGGTCTGTCGCCAGGAACCGGATCGTCCCGTCTTTGACCGCCTCCCGGATGGCTTTCACATCGGCGGTCGTCCGCAAGGGCGGGTTCATCTTGAAGTTGGTGTCATATCCTTCCACTAACTCCTCGGTCAGGCAGAGATGATGCGGCGAGGCCTCCCCGTCGATCCTCACCCCCCGCGCCCGGGCTTCCCGTAGGATCCGAACCGATCCCGCCGAGCTCAGATGCTGGCAAACCACTCGCGCTCCGGTCAGCTCGGCCAACAGCGCGTTCCGCGCCACGATCACCTCCTCCGCGATCCCTGGCCAACCGGGCAAACCCAGGATTCGCGACCACTTCCCCTCGTTCATCACCCCTCCAGCGGAAAGTGATTTGTCCTCGCAATGATCCATCACCGGCAGATCAAACATGCGCGCATACTCCATCGCCCTTCTCATTAGCTCCGCACTCTGGATGCAGTGCCCATCGTCGGTGATTCCCACCACGCCGGCCTGCCGGAGCGCTCCGATCGGGGCCAGTGCTTCCCCCTTTTGCCCGATGGAAATCGCCCCGGTCGGGAACACATTCGCCACACCGGTCTCCTTCGCCCGCTGCCGCATCCAGGCAATCGTGTTCGGCCCGTCCGCCACCGGTGAGGTGTTCGGCATTGCGATGACCGAGGTGAACCCACCCGACACTGCCGCGGCCGTGCCGGTCGCGATCGTCTCCTTGGCCGACTGACCCGGCTCCCGCAGATGCACATGGGGATCGATCAGGCCAGGCGTCACCACCAACCCATCCACCTTGATCAATACCGCATCCTTGGACGGCTTCCCGCCTGCGATCTTTCCGTCCCGGATCAATAGATCTCCGGTCGCATCCCGTTTCGATCCCGGATCCAGGATCCGGCCGCCTTGAAGAAGGATCTCGCTCATGGCTCCCCCAATCCCCGTCCGCCCGAGACCAGATAGAGAACCGCCATCCGCACCGCCAACCCGTTGGTCACCTGGTCGAGAATCACCGACTGCGCCCCGTCGGCCAGTTCGCTGGCGATCTCCACCCCCCGGTGCACCGGCCCCGGATGCATCAACAGAACGCCTGGCTTGCACTTCTTAAAGCGGTCGAGATTCAGGCCGAACAACCCCGCATACTCTCCCACTGAGGGAAGTCGCGCCTGCACCATCCGCTCATGCTGGATCCGTAGGAGATTGATCACGTCGGCCTGCTCCAACTCTTCATCGAGGTTGTACGAAACCTTCACTCCCAGCTCCTCAAACTCCTTAGGCAACAGGGTCGGCGGCCCCACCAGCGTCACTTTCGCCCCCAGCTTGGTCAAAGCCCATAGGTTCGACCGGGCCACCCGGCTATGAATGATATCCCCCACGATTAGCACCCGGACGCCCTCCAGCTTCCCCAACCGCTCTAGGATTGTGAAAGTGTCCAACAACCCCTGGGTCGGATGCTCATGAGCCCCATCCCCGGCATTGATTACCGAGGCCTTCAGGCGGTTGGAAAGGAAGTGCGCCGCGCCGGCCGACCGATGCCGGATGACGATGATCCCAGCCTGCAGGGCCTCCAGATTCTTGGCCGTGTCGGAAAGTGTCTCGCCCTTGCGAAGACTGCTGGAGTCTTTGTCCAAGGAAACCACGTCGGCGCTCAACCGGATCGCGGCCAGCTCAAAGGAAATCCTCGTTCGCGTGCTGGGCTCCACAAAGAGGTTCACCACCGTCCGACCCTGCAGCGACGGCACTTTTTTGATCGGTCTTCCCAGGATCTCCTTGAACACCTTGGCGGTCGCCAACACCTGATTCAGCTCCTCCGCGGAAAGCTCCCGAAGGGAGAGAAGATCCTTTCGGTGCCAGGCCGTACTCATGCCATCCCTTTCTCGAGGACCACGGCATCCTCCCCGTCCTGCTCGGTCAACTTCACCCGCACCTTCTCCCCCGGTCCGGTCGGCAAATTTTTACCCACGTAATCGGGCCGGATGGGGAGCTCCCGGTGTCCGCGATCCACCAACACCGCCAACTGGATCACTTTGGGTCGCCCAATGTCGCAAAGCGCATCCATGGCCGCACGGATGGTCCGACCGGTATAGAGAACATCGTCCACCAGGATCACCGTCTTCTCCTTCACGTCGAACAGCACCTCGCTGCCCTTGGGCACGGGGGTGTTTTGGGCCAGGTCGTCCCGGTGAAAACTGACGTCCAGGGATCCCACCGGCAGCGTCTGGCCGACCTCGATCTGCGCGAACTCCTTCGCAAGCCGGTGGGCCAAAGGCACCCCGCGCGTCTGAATGCCGATGAGCGCGACTTCGCCCTTGGGGTGTCGTTCGGAAATTTCATGGGCAATGCGGCGGATCGCGCGGCGCACGGCTTCTCCATCCATCAACTGTCCTGCCATCTTCACCTCCTTGGGGAACTCGCAGGTTCCCTTTAAAGGACGCGGATGCGTCTATTTAAAATTTTTAACCGCCGGCCTTCTCTTTGGCGAGGGCCTTCTCTCTTTGGGAGCGCCACTCCGCCCGGTGTTTTACAATCCAGTCCAAAAGCGCCTTCTCAAAGCCCACATCCGTCCCCGCTTGCTCGCTGAGGTACCACTTATGACGGAGGATTTCCTCTCTCTCCAAGAGGAACTCACGGTAAAGTGCGGAGTTCCGAAAGACCGCATTCGGGTCGGTGGCAAGGCTGGGAGATCCCGCACTGCTCATTGCCGTAAACTTGGATCACCTCATAAGAAGTGCAAGGGGATATGTCAAAAGGGTTACAATTTAAACCGCTTATCTGGAGATATTTGGAAATAGTATTTTTTTGACCTGATTACCCAAACCCTTAAGGACAGGTGCCGAGGCCGACCCCTCGCCCGCTAGCACCACCGGTTTCCCTTCATCCCCGGCCTGTCGCGCCAACGGGTCCATGGGGATCTCCACTAGCAGGGAAACCTTCTGCCTTTCGGCTTCTCTGGCTCCGCCGCCCGATCCAAAAATCGCATGCCGCTCTTTGGAGCCAGGCGGGCAAAAATAACTCATGTTTTCCACCAAGCCCAGAATCTCCACGTTCACCTTCCGGAACATCGCGATCGCCTTTCGGGCATCAATCAACGCCACCTCCTGTGGAGTCGTCACAATCAGCGCCCCGTCCAACGCCACCGTCTGCACAATCGTCAGCTGGATGTCTCCCGTCCCCGGGGGCAGATCCAGGACCAAAACGTCCAGATCGTCCCACGCCACCTGACGCAGGAACTGCTGGGTAAATCGGGTCACCATCGGTCCTCGCAGCGCCGCCGGACTGTCATCCCCCAGCAGCATCCCCATGCTCATCAACTTCACTCCGTGCACCTCGGCTGGGAAAATCCGCTCACTCCCCTCCTCCACCCGCAACCCTTCCCGGCAACCCAGCATCAGCGCTTGGCTCGGGCCGTACAAATCACAGTCGCATAAACCCACCTTCAATCCTTCTTTCGCTAGTTGGACCGCGAGATTAGCGGCCACGGTCGACTTCCCCACCCCTCCCTTGCCGCTGGCCACCGCGATGATCTTCTTCACACCCGGAATCCCCTGGGGTCCGGTCGTGGCCGTCGCCTGGGGCGGAGTCACCTCCGTCTCGATCGTGACGCTTTTGACCTGGGCGTAGCCCTTGAGAATGTCGCGGATCTCTTTGCCGATCTTTTCCGGCACGGCCGGATCCGGCGTGGTCAGCTTGAGCCGCAGCTTCAATTCCGTGCCCTCGAGCGCCATATCCTGAACGAGCCCAAAGGAAACAATGTCACGACTGAAGCCCGGATACTTCACCGTCTTCAGCCTCGTCACCACTTCGTCTCTCCATCCATTCGCGCTCATCCACTCATCCTGCCTGTTTTCATTCCACAATCCAACCTTGGTGGGACCAGGGCAGGCCGGACTGCCCATCTTCCGCTTAAAGCCTTAATCCGGCATCGCCGCTTTCAACTTCTTAACTGCCTCCTCCACCCTCTCCGCCGCTGTTGCCATCTCAGAGACCTTGGTCATGACACCCAACGTGAAAAGAATCAACGCCCTCGCCTCCTCCGGTTTGGCCCCAATCGCATTCATGGCTGGCAGAATCTTTATCTCCCTGGTGACGCATCCGCTTCCTCCCCTCGCCGCCACACCCACCCGGTCCAGCACCAGCGCCAACGACTCCGCCTCCAAGCCCGCAAAACTGATCCCCAGATGCGCCGGACTCCGCTCCTTGCCCGGCTCCGGTCCATGCAACTTCGCCGAGGAAACCTTTTTGCTCACTAAGTCCAACAGGATCTTTTGGGCCTCCACAGCCGACTTACGAAATTTCGCCCCGTCCTTATTCCATTCCCCCAACGTTGCCCCTAGTCCGGCAATCGCCGCCAGGTTCTCCGTCCCCGCCCGTTGATCGTTCTCCTGCCTTCCCCCCTCCAACTGAGCTTTCCACAGCAGGCCGGATCGGATCCACAAAATCCCCGCACCCTTCGGTCCGCCCAGACGGTGACCCGACACCGCCAATATATCCACGCCCTCCAACCCTTTGGGCAACTCCACCCATCCAGCCCCAAAGGTCGCATCCACAAACAGACCTGCCTTGGCCTCCTGCGCAAAAGCCGCCGCCGGCTTCAAATCCTGCACCGTCCCGAGATCGTGATGCGCCAGATGCACGCACACCAACCCAAGCCCGGCCGGCTTTACTTTCTGCCACTGCAGCCTTCCATCTCCATCCACCGGAATCCTCACCACGGGAAACCCCCGTTTCTCCAGCTTTCGCACCGCCGACTCCACCGCCGGATGCTCTATGGAGCTCAGATATAGCGTCTCTTTTCCTGTGGCTTCGCCCCAACCCAGGATCGCCGATTGCACCGCCTCGGTCCCGCCGGAGGTGAAAACGATCTTTTCAGGATCTTCCGTGCCAAGAAACTCCGTTGCCTGCTTTCTGGCCCCCTCCAGGATTTCCCGCGACTCCCTCGCCTCGCGATGCCCCCCACCCGGCGCCGCCCCGTGCCCGGCCAAAACCCTCTCCATTGCCGCCCGGGCGGCCGGCATCAGCGGTCCGCCCGAGGCGGAGTCCAAAAAAATTCGCTCTACGGCCATTCAACCCGCCCGGCCGAACTTCTTTTCCAATTCCGCCTTGCTCAGTAAAATCATTGTCGGCCGACCATGCGGACAAGTGTAAGGCAGCTCGCACGACAGCAAATCCGCCAGCAACCGCACCGCCTCGGCATCGTTGAGCCGGTCGTTGGCCTTCACCGCGTGGCGGCAAACGGTCTTAGCAATCACTTCCTCGCTCAGCCGGCGGTCCTTTTTGGAGGTCGTCCCGCCTTTTTCAAGATCCGCCACCACGCCCCGCACAAACTCCTCCACCGCCAGCGTTCGGATCCGTGGCGGCAGCGCATCCACCAAAAACGTATTTCCCCCCATCGCCGAAATTCCCAACCCTACCTTGCCCAGCTCCTCGGCCCGATCTTTCAGAAAGGCCGCCTGCACCGGGGAAAATTCAATCGTCACCGGATAGAGCAGTCTTTGCCCGCTAACCTCCTCCTGGGCCACTTGCCGAAGCAGCTGCTCAAAAAGGATTCTCTCGTGAGCAGCGTGTTGATCCACCAGCACCACTCCTCCCTCCTTTTCCGCCACCAGATAAAGATGGTCGACCACTCCGAGAAAACGCCAACCCGGCGGGATCCCCGGCGCCGTCTCCATCTCCAGACCCAAAGAACCACCTGCCGCCACCGGCATCGGCGCGCGACCTGGAATGGTGGTGGCGGGTTGGGAAGCTGTGGGGGCAAAGGTCAGCGTGGGCGAAAAACCGTTGGTGGTTACCGTGGGCATGGGAAGCGGTCCCACCGACCCGCCCCGCAACAGCTCCGCCACCGCCCCCGAGACAAACCTCCGCACATCCCCATCCTGCCGGAAACGCACCTCCCGTTTGGCCGGATGCACGTTCACATCCACCCCGCACGGATCCATTTCCAGGAACAGCACCGTCACCGGATAGCGACCCCGCATCAGCGCATTGTGATACCCCTCCAATAAAGCCGCGTTCAGGCTGCCGCTTTGGACGGGACGCGAGTTCACAAACAAAATCTGTTCTGTCCGCGTGGCCCGGTTGACCCCGGGCCGACCCAGAAAACCATGGATGCGCATGCCGCCATCCTCGGTGTCGATTTCCAAAAAGGTTTCCTTCCAGTCCCGACCAAACACCGACGCCATCCGCTCATCCAGCGCCCCCCGTGCGGTGTCCTGCCAAAAGACCGCCCCGTCCCGGCGCAACACCCAGGCCACTTCCGGCCGGGCCAACGCCGCCAACCTCACACCCTGCTCGATGTGACTCCATTCTGTCTCCTCCGTCCGTAGAAACTTTCTTCGTCCTGGCACATGAGCGAAAAGTTGCCGAACCTCGATGCTGGTCCCAGCCGGGCAGCCCGTTTTCCCGGCCCGCACCACCTTGCCCCCATCGATCACCACTTCCGTCCCTTCCACGGCATCCGGCTCGCGCGTCTTCAACGTAAACCGGCTAACCGAGGCAATGCTGGGCAACGCTTCTCCGCGAAAACCAAACGTCTGGATCTTCATTAGATCCCCCGCATCCCGAATCTTGCTGGTGGCGTGCCTCTCCAGGGCCAGCAGGGAATCTTCCGGCCCCATTCCGCATCCATCGTCGATCACCCGGATCAGTGAACGTCCGCCCCGCTCCACGGAAATCTCGATTTTTTTAGCCCCGGCATCCAGCGAGTTCTCGACCAGTTCCTTCACCACCGAGGCCGGCCGCTCCACCACTTCCCCGGCGGCGATCCGATTCGCCACCACCTCCGCCAGCAGGCGGATCTTTTGGCTCATGGCGAGACGAGTTTCCTCACGGATCGCCCCGCACCCCGAGATGGGCCGTGAGCCGATCCAGCTCCGCTGCAGAGGTGTACGGCAACTCGATATATCCCTTTTCCGCCGAGCCTACGATCCGAGCCCGGGTACCTGTAGCCCGCTGCAGCTTTAATTCGAGATCCCGCCAATCGGCTTCATTCGCGCGCCGGTTCTTTTTGCGACCCCGCGTACCGTTGGTCTGCCGGCGCACCAGGGCCTCCGCCTGACGGACGCTGAGACCGCGTTTGACCACCTCCCGGCCGATGGCCGTCTGTGCCGCCGGTTCGCTGAGTCCAAGGATGGCTTTCGCGTGGCCAACCGTCAGCTGTTTGGAGCGAAGCAGGTCCCGCACCTCGTTCGGTAACGAACGCAAACGAAGGGCGTTGGCCACCGTCGCCCGGTTTTTGCCGACCCGCTCCGCAACTTCCTCCTGCTTGAGTCCGAAAGATTCGATCAGGGTGGCGTAGCCGTCCGCCTCCTCCACGGGGTCAAGCTCAGCTCGCTGCAGATTTTCGATCAGCGCGAATTCCAGCACCTGCTGGTCGGTGGCTTGCCGGACAATGGCCGGCACCCGCACCAGGCTAAGTTTTTGCGCCGCCCTCCATCGCCGCTCCCCGGCGATCAGCTCGTAACCCGCCCCGCTGCCCGACCGCCGGACGATCAGCGGCTGGAAGATTCCCTTGGCTCGGATGGAATCCACCAGTTCGGCCAGGCTTTCTTCCGCAAAAACCCGCCGGGGCTGGAAACGGCTGGGCCGGATCTCACCGATGCCCAACTGCTGAATCTTTTCCCCCTCGTCTTGGCGAATGTCCGGGGAGTCGAGCGGCGGTTTGCTCGTTCCCAAAAGCGCTCCCAACCCCCTGCCCAGCGGTGCTTTGGCCATTCTTAGAACGGTAAGTTTCGCCATTCCCCCGTCAATCCGGTCCCAACCCTTCCTAAAATAACATTTTAAGAATTCTCAGCTTCCCAGCTACCCGCTGGATTAGGTTTTAAGATTAAGATGTAGTTTTCTCTAAACTCAGGGCGAAATTTTTTCTTAATCTTAATCTTTCCTCTTCATCAAATCATAAGAACCAAAGGCTTACTTCTTAAGATGGATCGTTAATTCGAGCTCCGGCGCATCCAGCTCAAACTTCGAGTCACTGAAATCGGCCGGGCCCATGAACCCGGTGGCATCATTGGAGAACCCCCACGGCTCTTCCGGCGCACCCATAAATCCGGTCTTCAGTTTCCCGTCCCCATTCAAATCCTGAAAAACCTTGATGGCATAAGTGCCGTAAGGGACTGCAGGAAAGGTCACACTGACTGAGTCCCCTTTGGCGTCCTCCACCCGCGAAAGATACTTCGGGGTATCAAAGGAACCGGAGTCAAAGTCCTTGGCGTTCTTTTCGAGGGCCACCCGGACCTGGCCCTGCCCAGCCAGCACGTCCTCAATCACGACCTTAATGGTTCCTGATTTACCTTCCTGAGCCAGGCCGACGGAGCCCAGGACCATCCACGCCACCACCCCAAGATAAATATTCATTTCGTTGTTTTCTCCTTTTCTGCCGCCGCGGTGAAGCCGCCTCGGGCATTGATGGTATTCAACGCCACCGGCTGGCCATATGTCTCGTTGAAAAGATCGAGGCTGTCAGGATGCTTGGCGATAAACCGCATCCACGCCACATGCACCGGGGAGCGCGCAAAGGCCGAGAGCGCCTCCCGGTCCCGCCAGTAGCTCACCAAAATCAATCTCCGCAGGCTGCTGATCCCGGGGCACACGCCGCGACATCCGTCCGCCCGCTTGGTCTCCCTCACAAACGAGACGATCTGGGTCCAGAGAAAGAAAAAACCGCGCAGATTCCGAGCCCCCAAGCCCACCACCATGGCACACACTGGGGTGGAACCCAGAGTCGGCTTGTAAATTTCCAGCGCCATTAACGGGCCGAACGATACCCAAAAAGTCGCCGGCGGCGAATCAGCTTAGCGATCGGAGCCGGCACGTTGGTCTCCCAGCCTTTTTTTCCGGCCCGGATATTGCGGAGGATCTCCGAGCTCGAGCAGGGCGGCAGATCCTTTTCCGATCCGGCCAGATCCACAATTCTCCTCGTCCGCACCAAATATTCATAAATTTCCCGAACCGGTTCGGGCACCGTGAGGGTGTGGCCGGTCACAAACATCCCGCTGGCCGGATCATAACCGGGTTGCACCAGCAACTTGACTCCGGGCAAAAACAGTCGCCCCATCGCCTCCAGGATTCCTCCGGGTAGGTCACTGTAAAACTGCTCTTCCAGCATCTTGGCCAGCAGCGGAACCCCGATGACGAACCCGACGCATCCTTTGGTCCGCTGGGTGAGATACTGCGAGAGCCGGTGAAAGCGGAAGATATTCGTCACCAGAACCGTCCGCTTGAGGGCTCCCATGCAGTCCACCCGGTCGAGAAAGTCCTCGATGCCCGCCTTTCGGCTCCGCACCAGATTCCGCATGGTAATTTCGCAAACCTCCACAATTTCGCGGCCCTTGTTGTCCGGGTCTGCCCGGAATACCGCCGAGGCCTTCGCCATCATCCGCATGTGGAAGTTGGTGATCGGCCGGTAGTGGCCTCTTAAAAGCAGGACAGACTTTCCATAAAAGCTGTCCTCGGCTTCGAGATTCTCCCCCGTGGCGGCAAATAGGGCCACGGGTGTCAGGTTGGAACGCACCAGCTTCAGGCTCGCCAGACGATTATCGACCCGCGTAAAGACCGGGCCGCCAAATGCCACCATGTCCACCTCCAGCCGGCCGTAGCGGATTCCGTCATTCAGCCGGTTGATCAGCTCCTCCGGATTCCGCCAATGGACGAAAGCGGCATGGATCAGGTTGATCCCCAACATCCCCAAAGCCTCCATTTGCTCGGCGTTGGTTGGGTCCATCAAGCGCACATGCAGATGAATCTCTCCCGGGGCCCGGTTGGGTTCGGTCTGGAAGCGAATCCCCAGCCAACCCTTGCCGTCGGCGTTGTGCTTGTGGCTGCGGGCGGTCACGGTGTCCGCGAAGACAAAAAAACGGGTGTGAGCCCCGCGCTCCGCCCCGAGCCGCTTGATCAGGAGGCGGTACTCGTAATCCAACATCTCCTGGAGACGCTCCCGGGAGACAAAGCGCCCCGCTTTGCCGTAGATCGCGTTGCTAAAGGTCATGTCATAGGCCGACATACTTTTGGCGATCGTACCGGCCGCTCCGCCCGCCTGAAAAAACCAGCGGGCCACCTCCTGCCCCGCACCGATCTCGGCGATGGTGCCATAATGCCGGCCGGAGAAATTAATCTCCTGGGCCTTCTCCAGTGTGGAAAGGATGCGGGCCGGTTTTTTCAAGTGCGGGCGGGACTCACCCAAGGGTTATCCCGAATCGAGAAACGCCAGCGGAATTTGGCGGCCGGACCGGCATAGTTCACACCCACCCGCGGCCGCCGGAGGATCTGAGCATGGGAAATGCGCACTCCGTCATCCTCGATCCGGATCGGGCCGCAAACAAGATCGGTTCGGTCCCACTCGATCCGGATTCCCAAGGCCGCGGTTAATGCGCCGGGTCCTGCCGTTAGACGACGGTCCTCAGGATCCAGCTTCCTCCGCCTCGCCATCAACTCGTGGCCCTGGAGCGGCTCCACGCCACGAATCAAAACCGCAGCCGGTATATTCTCCGGTGCCGTGACCACGTTGAACATCCGGTGAATTCCGTAGCAAAGATAGACGTAGGCCGTGCCCGGCTTTCCAAACATCGACTCATTCCTCGGTGTTCGTCCTCGCCAGGCATGCGAAGCCCGATCCTTGGGGCCCCCGTACGCCTCCGCTTCCACAATCCGGGCAGCACAGATCCCTTTCCCGGTATCCACCCGCAGGATTTTTCCGAGCAGGTCAATCGCCGCCTCGACCGGATCCTCCCGCCCGTAAAAGGAGCGGGGCAAAACTTTCGCGCGGCTCACCCCGCCCGCGGACCGAACAGCGCGGTCCCGATCCGGACCAAGGTGGCGCCTTCCGCAATCGCCACCGCAAAATCATGACTCATGCCCATGGAAAGTTCCGGCAGGGCGGCACCGGAAGCTTGCTCCAGCTGATCCCGGATTTCGCGGAGCTTGAGGAAAAAAGGGCGTGCCTCCTTGGGCTCCTCACGAAAAGGAGGAATCGCCATCAATCCCCTCACCTCCAGCCGACTCATGGCATTGACGGCCCGAAAAAGAGCGCCGGCTTCCTCCGGTTTGGCGCCGTGTTTGGCGGCCTCCCCGCCGACGTTGATCTCGAGAAATACTTTCAGATTTTTCCCGGCTGCCTCCGCACGTTTTTGAAGTTCAGCCGCCAGTTCAAGACGGTCGACGGACTCGATCACATCAAACCACTCCACCGCCTCCTTGGCCTTGTTGGTTTGGAGACCACCAATGAAGTGCCACTCCCCGCCGGTCGGCATATCGGGAATTTTCGCCCGGGCCTCTTGCACCCGGTTCTCCCCAAAAAGGCGGTGGCCTAGCCCCCAAAGGAGACGCAACCGCTCGGCCGGAACTTTTTTGCTCACCGCCAGCAGGCGCACGGATTCCGGATTTCTGCCGCTTTTTTCCGCTGCCTGCCCGATCTCCGTGCAGAGCCGCGAGTAGTTTTGCTCCAGAGGGTCGCCCATGATTAGTTAAGCTTGATTTGCATGATCAATAAGAGTGCATAATAATGGAGTCTTATGCAGGTCGAGTCTTTTCGCGTGTTTCGGGATCTGGTGGAAACGAAATCCTTCAGCCGTTCCGCCTCGCTCAACGGCATCACCCAATCCGCCGTCAGCCAGCAGCTTCGCTCCATTGAGCAGCGCCTCCGCGTTCCCCTTCTGGAGCGCACCAGCAAGCAGTTTGCCCTCACCCGCGAAGGCCAACTGCTTTACGAGGCCAGCCGGGAAATCATCTCCCACTACCAGCGTTTCACTCACCAGTTGGAGGAGATGCGCAACATCATCTCGGGGACGATCCGGTTGGCGGCCGTGCCCAGCGTGGGGATCCACGAACTCCCGCCCTACATCAAAGAGTTCCTCCGGGCCTTCCCCCAGGTGAAGGTGCAGGTGGACTACCGCCGTTCCAATGAGGTGTATGAATCGGTCGCCGATGGCGATGCAGACGTCGGCTTTGTCGCCTTCCCCGCCCCCCGCAAGGGGCTGAAGGTGGAAACCTTCAAAAAAGACACTCTCCACATCATCGCCGCTCCAGGCCATCCCCTGACGAAAAAAGGCACCGTCGCCTTGGGGGATCTTTCCCAGTTTAAAATCGTCTCCCTGGCGCCCGAGATGCCCACCCGGCAGGGCCTCGACAAGATCCTCGCCACCCGCGGCCTGAAAATTCAGCCCAAGATGGAGTTCGACAACGTGGAAACCCTGAAAAGCGCCGTGGAAATCGATGCCGGCGTCGCCTTCCTTCCCAAATCCGTCGTCGCCAAGGAGCTTGCCAACGGCACCCTCGTCACCGTCCCACACGGCGGCGCGGAAATTGTTCGCCCCCTCGGCGTCGTCTCCCGGGCCTCGCGCGTGGTCAGCCCGGCCGTGAAGCGTTTCCTTAAGGCCCTCAAGGGGCCGAAGACCCGCGGCGCCGCGGATGCCTCCGACGATGGTCACGAGTGAAAGCCGCCACCCCTGCAAAAAACCTGACTACGCCCGAGCGGGCGTTCGAGAGCATGCGCTCGCAAGGCCTCCGCCTCACCTCCCAGCGGCGTTTGGTGGTGGAGGCGGCCTTTGGCACCAAGGATCATTTCACGGCGGAAGCCCTCCTGTCCCGCTCCCGGCGTCGGGACGCTGCCGTTTCCCGCGCCACCGTCTATCGCACCCTCGCTTTTCTGGTGAAAGCCGGATTGATCCGGCAGGTCGGGCTGGGCCAGCAATCACCCCAGTACGATCCCAACTTCGCCGACGCCCCGCGCCACGGCCACTTTGTCTGCGTGGACTGCCAAAAGGTTGTGGAGTTCCACGACCACTGCCTCGATGTCCGCGAATCCATTGTCACCAAGGACCACGGCTTCAGCCCGCAACGGGTCAGCCTGCAGATCGAGGCTTCCTGCGACTCCTTTCGTGAAAAGGGCGTCTGCCCCCGCCGCAACGCCTAGCCCTTTCCTTTGGCCATCCGTTTGCTTTTCCGTTAGGGTATCTGACTGCTCATGAAGATTTCGCTGGAAAATGCCGGGGGTTGCCGCCGCCGCGTGAAGGGGGAAATCCCCGCCGACCACGTCCGCAAAAAAGAGGAACAGGTTCTGCTCTCCTTTCAAAAATCGGCCCGCCTTCCCGGGTTTCGCCCGGGTCGGGCTCCGCTCGACATGGTCCGCAAGCGTTATGCCCCGGACATCCAGGCCGAGCTTCGGGATGTTCTTCTCCGCGAGGGTCTCCGCGCGGCCGTGGAAAAAGAAAAACTCCAGCTGGTCGACGATCCCGCGGTCGAGGAGGCGAACTTCGGCAAGGACCTCAAGTTCCAATTCATTCTCCGGGTCGACATCGCCCCGGAATTCAAGGTCCCGGCCGCCAAGGGCCTGAAGATCCCCAAAAAATCCCCCGAGCCGGTCACGGACAAGGACGTGGCCGCCACGCTCAAACAGTTGGCCGAGCCCATGGCCCATTTCCACACGCTGGAACCCCGCCCCGCCAAGGAGGAGGACTTCGCCGTGGTGGATTTCGAGGGGACCTGTGGGGGGAAGAAAATCTCCGAGATTGCCCCCCAGGCCGGTCAGGTGGCCGCTGCCAAAAAGCTCTGGCTCTGGCTGAAGCCGGACTCCTTCCTCCCTGGTTTTTGTAAAGCCCTTTACGGCATGAAGCCCGGTGAGACCAAGGAAGTGGAGGTCAAATTCCCCGCCGACTTCCCCCAGGCTCCCCTCCGCGGCCAGACCGGTCGGTATTCCGTGACGCTGCACGAACTCAAGGAACGCCACGTGCCGGACATCGACGAGGCGTTCTGCCAGGAGCAGTACAAGATCTCTCTCGAGGAGCTCAAGAAGCGTATCCAAGAGGATCTCGTGGCCTCCCGGGAATCATCGGTTCGCTCGGAAGACTCCAAGGCCGTCACTTCGGCCCTCCTCGCCGCCGTGAAGATGGATGTGCCGGAGCCGATGCTTGAAGAGGAGCGCCGCCGCCTCGTCGCCCGGTTGGTGGAAGAAAACCAACGCCGCGGCGTGCCCCAGGAAGAGCTCCTCAAACACAAGGATGAGATCCTTGCCGCCGCCGGACGCAGCGCGGAAGAGAACGTGAAGCTTTCCTTTCTCTTAAGAAAAGTGGCCGAGACCGAGAGTATCAAGGTGGAGGAGTCGGAAATCCTTCATGAGGTGGCCCACCTAGCCTCCCATAGTGGGCAGGACGTCCGTCTTTTTGCCAAGCGGCTGCAAAAATCCGGGGCCTTGCCCTCACTTGCTGACACCCTGTTGCGCAGAAAGACCGTCGATTTTCTTTTGCAACACGCGGTCCGCTCGTAAGTTTATCCGATGAGCACAGAACCCCGCGCGGACTACTACGTCCCCAGCGTGATTGAGCAGACCGGTCGCGGCGAGCGCGCCTACGATATCTACTCGCGCCTGCTCAAGGACCGCATCGTCTTTATCGGCACCGCCATCGACGACAACATGGCGAACTCCATCATCGCCCAGCTGCTTTTTCTGCAAATGGAGGATCCCAAGAAGGACGTGAACATCTATGTCCACTCCCCGGGTGGATATGTGACCGCCGGCCTCGCGATCTACGACACCATGCAATACATCAGTTGCGATGTGGCCACCTACTGCATTGGTCAGGCCGCCAGTATGGGCGCCGTCCTACTTGCCGCCGGTACCAAGGGCAAGCGTTACTGCCTCCCCAACGCCCGGATCATGATCCACCAGCCCCTTGGCGGTGCCCAAGGCCAAGCCACCGACATCAGCATCCAGGCCCAGGAGATCCTTCGCGCCAAGAAGCGCCTCAACGAGATCCTTGCCCACCACACCGGCCAGAAGTTCGAGACGGTCGAAAAGGACACCGATCG
>JBILFP010000165.1:0-3613 GCA_044351535.1 Methylacidiphilales bacterium | reverse complement strand
GTTGCCGTGACCGGCGCCGGAGCCGCAGGCGGCGGCAGGAGGATTTTGACGTTCGCCTCCTTGCGGAGGTCCTCCAGCAGAAGCCGGGTGGCTTCGCCCTGTTTGAGCCGACGTAGATGGGCGGAAATTTCGTTCTTCACCTCATCGAGCTTGAGCGTCTTGGCCGCATCCTTGGCCTTCACCTTGAGGAAGTGGAAACCAAAAGGCGTTTCAAATACCCGGCTGACCTTCCCGGGTGCGGTGCTGAAAGCAACCTCCTCGAACTTGGGCGTCATCTGACCTTTGCTGAACGGCGGCAGTTCCCCGCCCCGCGCCTTGCTGCCCGGATCGTCGGAAACTTCTTGGGCCACCTTCTCGAACGGCTCGCCCTTGTTCACGCGGGCCAAGGCGGCGTCGGCGGCCTTCTTTTTCTCGGCCTTGGTGGCGGCGTCCGCGTTCGCATCCACCTTCACCAGCACATGCTGAGCGCGCACCGTCTCGTTCCGCTGCCACAACTTCGGGTTCTCGTCATAGAACTTCTTCACCTCTTCGTCCGAAGGCGACGCTAGGTTGGGCTCCACCCGGGCGCGCATCAGGTGATCGACCTCCATCTTCTGCTCGATCTCCTTCAACATCTCCGCCTCGGTCGTCTTGGCCTTGGCCAGCTGCTCTTGGAACGCCTCGGGCGTCGGGAAGTTCTTCTTCATCCGCTCCAGTTGCTCCTTGGCCTGGGTCGCCGCGTTGGTCATGGGCGACTTGCGGGCCTCGGCCAACGCCACCTGGCGGTTGATCATCTGGTTGAGAATATTGGTTTCCAGGGAGGCCAATTGGGGGGGCGGCACCTTGTCCCGGGAGAGGTTGAAGTTCATCAGCGCCCGGTCCACCTCGGCGTCCAGCTGGGCCCGGGTGATCTTGATACCGCGGCCTTCGGCCACGACGAAGCGGGGGTTGGTGGGATCCTTGACCGCGCAGCCCGCCAGGGCCACCGCCATCAGGACAGACAAAATGGTGACAGATCGTTTCAGCATAGAAGGGTGAGGTAAGGGCAACCTTTCCCCTTTGGCAAGCCTGCGAAACCGTCCGAATCCGGCTTGCCAAGGCCTCTCTACAGGGAAAAAGTGCAATCTGTGGTGAGCCAAACCCTCCTTTACGCTGGTATCGGCCTTCTGGCCGGCCTCACCGCAGGGTGGTTCGGCATCGGCGGTGGCACCATCATCGTTCCCGCCCTGATCCTGCTTTGCGGATTGCCCTACCATGTGGCCGTCGGCACCTCCTTGGCCCTCATTATCCCCATCAGCCTGGCCGGCACCGCTACCAGCTGGAAACTCAACACGGTCGACTGGAAAATCGTCCTCGCCTGCGCCGTCACCGGCATGATCGGGGCGGTCGCCGGCTCGTATTTGATCCAGAAAGTTCCCGAAATGATGGCCCGCCGGGCCTTCGCCGTCTTCCTGATCTACGCTGCCTGGCGCCTTTGGACGAAGTGACCCCCACCAACGCCCCCACCCTTTGGCAGGTGGCCCCTCCTCCCGATCAGGCCGCCCTCAGCCTGGCCCACGCCGCCCGCCATATCACCCTGGAACAAATCGCCGTCTGCTCCGGAATCATCGCCCTCGGGGTCCTCGGTTTCTTTGCCGCTCGTCTGGGCATGGGCTGGCTCCGCGGAAAATATCCCGGCGGCCTGACCGACTGGCTCTACGCTCTGCGCTGGCCGATCGGTTCGGCAATCTTTTACACCTCGCTGGACCGGGGGCTGGATGTCCTGACCCACCTGCCGGCCTGGTTTTGGCCCCTGAAAAGCAGCCTCTACCGGCTGTTGATGATCATCGTGGCGGTGGGCGCCTCCATCCGCACGGCGGATCTGTTGGTGGGGATCGCCCGCAAAAGTTTCTTCTCCGAGGAACTCGCCACCGACACCGAGGTCCACAAGGTGATGACCCGGATTTTCCGGGGGATCATCCTCTTCATCGCCGCGGTCATCATCCTCGACAACCTGGGCATCAAGATTCTGGGCCTGCTTACCGCTGCCGGCTTTCTCGGCGGCGCCCTCGCCCTTGCCTCCAAGGACACCCTCGCCAACGTGCTCGGCTACTTTGAAATCCTCGCTGACCGCATCTTCCGCACCGGGGACCGGATTGCCTTCGAGAAATACGACGGCTTTGTGCGGGAGCGCGGCCTGCGCAGCATTCGCCTCGAGGCTCTCTCCGGCGAGATCCTCACCATCCCCAACACCCAGCTCGTCAACTACCCCGTTCGCCGCCTCACCTCCAACGAGGGCCTCTCCCTTTTGTCCGTGGAAGTGGGCCTTTTGTACGACTACCAGCGACCGAAGCTTGAGGAGGCGATCCGGGTCATTTGCGCCGCCCTCGAAAAGAAGTTTCCCGGCTGCGACCCGGTGGGGCGTTTTTTTGAATTCGGGGACAGCGCCCAGAAAATCCGCTTCTCCCTCCGCACTCCCTATCAGGACGGTGCCGAGTTCATGCGCGACACCACCACCGCCCACCTCGTCGTCCGCGAAGCCTGCGATCAGGCCGGCTTCAAGTTCGCCTTCCCCACCCGCACCGTCGAAATCCATCAGTTGAAACCCGCGTAAACGTAATCGTAAACGTAAACGACCAATTCTTGATCCAAAGCCCCCCGCCGGTATTCTTTTAACGATTGCCGCGTGGTGCAATTGGTAGCACACCACACTCTGGATGTGGGTGTTCTTGGTTCGAGTCCAAGCGCGGCAGAATGTTCAATACCCGACGACATAGGTAGGGTCGCCTTTGCAAGGCGACCGTCTCAAACTTTTATCCTCAAGATAGGTAGGGGCCGTTGTCCCAACGGCCCGCCATCAGGCTTCAAATCCACGTTCCTTCATTCTGTAGGGCCCCGCTCCGCCGGGGCCGTGGTCGCGTCGGAGCGCGACCCTACAGAGCCTTGAGCTTCAGGATCTAATATTCCATAGGTCCTATCCGACCCATCCCCCCGCCTTCCGCTTTCTACAATCCCAAATTCAACCTTACTTAAACTTAAACTTAAACTTAAACTAACTTCTGTGAATGCCGGCCGTCTTTTGATCGTGGGAACCCCCATCGGCAACCTTTCCGATCTCTCCCCCCGCGCCCGCGAAGCCCTCGCCACCGCCGATCTGGTCGCCGCCGAGGATACCCGCCGCACCGGCCTTCTCCTCCAGCACCTCGGCCTCAAGAAACCCTTTCTCAGCTACCAGAAGTTCAACGAAGCCTCGCGCGAATCCCAACTGCTCGACCGCCTTCGCTCCGGCCAGACGGTCGCTTTGGTCACCGACGGAGGCATGCCCGGCGTCTCCGATCCCGGGGAACGCATTATCCGCGCCGCTCGGCGGGAAAATCTGCCGATCGAGGTGATTCCCGGCCCCTCCTCCGTCCTCCATGCCCTCGTCGCCAGCGGTCTACCCGCCCTGCCCTTCTATTTCGGCGGCTTCCTCCCGCCAAAACCCGGCCCCCGAAAAAAGGAACTCTCCGTCGCTGCCGGCCGCGACCACACCTCCATCTATTTCGAATCCCCCCATCGCATCACCCGCACCTTGGCCGAAGCTGCCGAGATCTTCCCCGCCGAGGTCCGGATTGCTGTCTGCCGGGAGCTGACAAAAAAGTTCGAGGAGGTGTTT
>JBILFP010000039.1:0-12908 GCA_044351535.1 Methylacidiphilales bacterium | reverse complement strand
TTGTCACCACCACCGGCCCAGCCCTGCCCAGCGTGTACTGGGGGGCCCGGGAAAACGGCACGATCGCCTCCGGCCCGGACGCGCCGGCTCTGGCCCAAGCCTTGGCGGACGAAACCCAGGCCTGGGATCAGGGCAAAAGGGACCCGCACGCCTCCTCCCGCACCTGGAGCCAAAGGGTGCACGCTCCCCAAGCGGCGGCCCATGCCCTTAGACTTTTGGTAAATTCCTAAACTCCCTGCGGGCGGGCGGGCGCCAGACGAGACGCGCCTTGGCTCGAGCCAGCGCCACCCTTGCTTTCACCAGGGCTCGCGCCCAACCATGGCTTCTTTCGATCATGCCCGCAGGCCAACATGCTTCCCGCCTGGAAAATCCCCGGAAAAAACTTTTCCACGCTTCCTCTATTGTCAAAGCCGGTCCGTATACGTCGGAAACTCCACCCTCCTGCCGGCTGGTAAATTCCGTTGGGCCGTACTGGGCGGCTTCCACAGCGCTGGGGCGAAGGATGAATTCCTTGAAGTTTTTCATGGTTACTTCCTGCAGGGCCTTGAGCTCCCCCTGGGGCAACTCCGACTCCTGCAGCTGAATCCATTCGTCGGCGCACCTCTGCACCGCATCGTGCTGCGTTTTTGCCAGCCTCCCCTCCGGGCCACCATGGGGCCGATCCGCAAGCACTGGCTGCCAGCCCGCCTCCGTTTCGGTGTATCCCATGGTCATGCCATGCTCCGCGGAGCAAAACATCTCCAGGGCCGCAAAGGCGGCTCGGGCATCCCAGCCCCGAAAGGGAAATTGGCCCAGCCATCCCAAGGCCCTCCCGGTGGCGGTGAGCTGGTTATTTCGCGTGAGGTGAAAGTAAAACCCTGCAGGCACGACACTCGGTGCAAGCATCCGATCCAGGTAGGATTGCAGGTTTCCACCCCACCCCAAATCCACCAAACCATAGGGGGCCCCACGGCCGAGGCCTTCTTGCCTAAGGTAGGCTTTCGCCTGCCGGGCCCTGGCATTTCCTTGGAGACGGATTTGCGAGACCATCGCCTCAGACCGAAGAAAGGATTTCAGGTCCGCCAAATCCTCTTGGCCGAGGGGCTCGTGGAGCCGATTCCGAAAAGCCGGCGGCCAAGGCATTCCCTTGATATGCTCCACGGTGAAACCGATTCTTTTCATCACCTGCACGGGACTGACGTGGGCACGTTCGAAAAGGAAAAACTCCGCATCCGCCTCCTCAAACTCGGCCGCGCGGACGCAGCTCCAAGCTTGCCGCGAGCCATAAAGGTAACGCGACTCCGGCCACCCGGGGCGGCGGGGGCGCAGGCGGTCGTAGATCTCCTTGAAGATCAACCCGTCCCTGGAGACAAAGTACAGCGTCTCTAGGTTTTTCTCGCGGGCCGCCGCCCCCACCCACTCCACATAGGGGATGAACAACGGCGCGATCACATCGCAGGCCAGCGACCAAAGTTCCAGCTTTTCCCCCGTAGCCGCCGGCAGCCCCTTGAGGCGGGCAACCCGGACGGCGTCCGCCATTTTGCCATGCCCCCCCCGTTCCAGGGCGGCTTCATATCGGGTTAAGTGCCCTTCCTGGAAAAAAAAGGCGTTTACCCCAAGTTCCCGGGGTACCTTCACGTCCGACAAGGGATTGTCGCCGTAATGGCGGATTTGTTGCGGCTCGATCTGGAGCCTCTGGCAGATTTTTTGAAAAAGGCCGCCATGTTTGGCTGCCCGTTCCACATGGGACACAAAAAGGCGATCCCCCTTGGCCCATAAGCCATTTTTTTCCAAAAGCTCCTGAATCACAGCCGAAGGAAGGTACATGTCGGTAATATAAAGAACCTGTTTTGAATTTTTCCGGGCCCGTTCGATAAGCTCCCGCCCGGATTGGATCGCGAAGCACTGATCTTTTTCCATCTGTATTTCTGCTTCTTTCAAAGCTTCCGAAGCCGATTTCTCCAGGTTTCCAAGAAGCGCCATTTCATCGTAAATATCGTCTAAAGAATAAAGATCCGACCCCATTCGAAGGCGTGCCCTTTCCTCTGCATTTACTCGCAAAGCGCAAAGAGCCTCAAGCTGCCGCCCATACAAAGCGGAGGACTCGTAGGCGCTTTGGATTCGATTGGCCAAACGGCTCTCTTCTCGATGAAGCAGCGTTCCAAAAATGTCAAAGCTTGCCACCCAAAAACTCATTTGTTTTGAGCAGGACCTTTTTCATGCCTGACGACCAAAGAGTTAAATTTTTTGTTTCCCTGACGCCTGCCCAAAAGAATGGCAATTTGAAGTCCCCTCCTGCCTTTGGGGGAAATAAAGATTCGTGCTACTTTTGCTACCAACGCTTTTGCCTTGTCCAACGACGACTCACATTCCTTCAGGTGAATACGCTTCAAAATTTGGTGCGAGGCAGTGACGTCTTGAGCAAGCTGAAATAGATAATCGGGTTCAAGTCTTGCTCTGGGAATCAAATGGGTAAGTCTCAGTTTTCTTGTATATCGGCATCCATACCCAAGGCGAATCGCCGTATAACCGATATCGGTATCTCCACCAGCCATCAATGTTCCAGGCCTTCGGTCTAGGATTGAGCGAACCGGGCATTTTGCAACTTCCCTTGCATAAGCAGACATAACGCGCCTGCGCACCACCATTCCGGCGCCTATGGGAAGCGTCCCGCCACCCGGACGATCGGACCATTTTTCTTCTGGATGGGCTATTAAAGCAAGAAAAGGAAGGTACGATTTTGCCCATGGCGGTGGTTTTACTTCAAATTGACCAGCAATTTCAGCAGACCAGACCCCGGTATTGGGATCTTGATCTGCTAATTGAATGGCGGCAGAGAGATAATTTTTTGATAAGACATTATCGTCATCAACGTAAATAAGCAGATCTCCTTTTGATTCCTGCAGGCCTTTTAGACGTGCACTGGTTAGTCCGGGCTTTTTCTCAAAAGCCCATTTTATTTTTTTATTTTTACGGAAAAGACTTTCTACTTTTTGCGTAGAATTATTGTCGACCACAATAATTTCAAAGGGTTTTTTATAATCTTGGGCAAGGATTGCCTGAATCGAGGATTTGAATAGGGCTGGTCTTGGGTTTTTTGTGCATAAGACTACCGAAACTTTCATTTTTTCTTTACTTTAAGAAATAAAAGGTGGTGCACACATTTATCGATCCTGATTTTTTCTTTTAAGATTTGCTCGGCGATCTTTGTTGTGACCCCTTGATGCTCCATGCAGAAGTCATGGCAGATTATGGTTCCCTTTTGGTTTATTTTTGTCAGCGCAAAATCAAGGTCTTTTGAGAAGTATTTATAACTGTGATTACCATCGATAAAAATAAGTCCTATTTTTTGGGAAATCGTACTTCTTCTTAAATTCATAGAGTTCATTCTTAAAATTGTAAGCCGACTTGAAAGATGGTGCACATTTTTTTTAAATTTTTCAAAGGTGTCTTTTTTTCCTTCAGGCATTGTTTCATTTTGCCACGTGTCTACTGCAAAAAGTGCGTTTTTATTTTTTTCTGTCGCTGCCCCAAAACAAATCATGGTTGCGCCGTAATGGCTGCCGATTTCTAATAGGCCTTCACTTTTTGGGATATTTTGGGCTGCATCATATAGCGCATTTAGCTCGTCGATAGTCGCATGAGTTGGGGCACGGAATCCCTTTAAGCCCGTCCTTGCAAAATATCTTAACTGCTGAAGTTTTTTGTTTAGTGATAATTTCATTTTTTAGAAATTGTTCCTAGAAGGCATCGCATCGCTTTTTTTTGTATTTCCCAATCTGCTGAAAGGGATTTCAGAATTTTTGACGTAAGAACCGAACTCAAAGCGTAATTAAATGGCATTGCAAATGCCAAGCCATAAGCTCCATACATATATGTCGGCGCCACAATTGTTAATGGGGATATCGCCAAACAAAATATACATACTCTTAGATGAGCTACTGTATTTTTAGTAATGATCAAGTACATGCCTCTTATACTTCCAACAAGAGCGAAAACTAGACAAAAACTATAAATGTGAAAGATTGGAGTCGCGTCCTCATACGCGTGGCCAAATACGAGACTAACCAACCACGGAGAAAGAATGCTCAAAAAAACTGCGCTAGCAAGGCCCCAGAGGTAACAGTTACGGTAAATTTTCACCATTTCGGCACTGAATTTTTCCCGATCCGTTTCATACAAAAGGGTCAGCCGGGGCAGAAGGGCCGCGGTGATCGAAGGAAAGATCATAAGGATGAATTCAAAAAATCTGAGGACAGCATAATAATTGCCTAACTCCGCACCCGGTCGGAGCCAGGCAAGCGTAAATTGGTCGATACGCATGGAGAAGGCCAGCACCAGGGCGGCGATGGCCAGAGGAACGCCCTGCTTGCCATAAGTTGCCAAGTCAAGGCGCGTGACCCTTGGGGATGCTTGGTGCCGTGTCGGACTCATGAAAAGCAGCCCGGCGGCAATCACGCCCAATTCAAGCACCGTGACCACCGCAAAAGCCGGCAGGCCAGCCTGCGTCGAGGCCAAACCAAGCCTAGCCGCCAGGCCAAGCATCGCCGCCACCACCCGCAATGGCGCTGTTTGGTGAAATCTTTTCTCACCGAAAAAGTACGCTTCGACTGCGTCCGGAATCAACAACACCGGAACCGCCGCCAAGATCAAAACCAGGTCCGGCCGCAGGAAGATCAATCCGCCACCGATAAAAATGAAAGCGGCCAGGCCCGCTCCAAGGCTCCTGAGTCTCAAAATCACCCTCAGGGCGAACACCCCACTTTCGGGTTGTGCCGCCACCGCACGGGTCAGCACCTCAAGCGCCCCCAGCCCGACCAGCGAGGATGCCGTCATGACGACCGCGGTATAAAAAGAGAGTGTCCCAAAATCTTCCGCCCCCAAGTGACGTGCCACCGCAATACTTCCAATGATTCCAGAAGCCATTCGGAAAAATCTTGGTCCGGCATGCCACAGCACATCGCGGGTTTTTGGGTTTTGCAGCAGTTGCAGCAGGAATTTCATTTTAGGCGATTGAATATTTTTGGGTTGGTGCGCATGGAGATTCTAGCTGAGCATTTCTCAAACATGTCCGGCTTTATTTAGAGAGTCAGGATTCAAGGCTCACCCAAGGTTTTTGTACAAGCGGGCAAAGGCGTTTGCAGTGTTTGAAGGACTAAATATCCCCCGATATCGCATTCGGCCCAGATGGCCCATCTGGAGCACCAGTCCGAACTGGGTAAAAAGTTGTTTCAAGGCCTGTTTCAAAAGATCGGTTCTTCCGCAGGGCACAAAAAGTCCGTCCTTCATGTGTTCTAAATAAGCCGTTTGTCCACCCGCAGGGGTTGTGATCACGGGCAAACCAACCACCCTGGCTTCCTTGACCACGTTGGGGCTGGTGTCAGCGCGGGTGGGCAAAGCCAGGCACCAGGCCTTGGCCATCCTGGCCTGAACCTGCTCCACCCCCAGCTCTCCGAGCCACTCCACATGGGATGGTGCTTGGGTTTTTAGCTTTTCCACATACCGGCTGTCCCCTTTCCCGATCACTTGCAACTTCCCCGGCAATCCGTGGAAAGCCTTTACCAAATCCTCGATCCCCTTTCTCGGATGAAGGGTCCCGATAAAAAGTGCGACCGGATTTCCTGGGTCTGGCGTCCAGTCCACTTCGAAAAAGCTCCTTCGTACCCCGTACTCCACCAGATCAATCGGCCCGCTCCATCGCCGCTTCTTCAGGATCCGGCGGCCCCACTCGCTTTCCACCGTCACCCGCTGGGCCTTCTGCAGACACCACAACTCCAGCAAGGCCTGAAAGTAGTCCCGCGGCTTCATCCGATTCCGCAGGCAGTAGTGGCTGAGAATTCCCTGCATGGAGATCAGATGGGGATATCCGCTGGTCACCGCGGCCAGCGCGTACACGTCCTCCGTGCCCCAACCGTGCACCCCCTGCGGACGGATCTCCGCCAGGCAACGGTGCAGCGTCTGCAGATCCTGCCGGTACAAGGAGGAGGACCGGCCGGAACGGGCGGTGGGCAGCACGTGAAAGACACCTCCTTGGGCAGGGAAAACCGTCGGTTCACCCACGTCGTCCCTCAGGGTAATCCAGTGCATCTCCAGCTCCCGGAATTTGCCGAACTCCCCCGGTAACTCCACCAACCAGGAAGTCGCATGCGGGCTGGGCCCAAACCTTCCCGCCGCTTCGGGCAGTTGATCAAGGGGATACCCACAGAAAACCGCCACACGCATGATTTCAGTCTAAGGCAGCCCCCCGGGGCTGCCAATGCGGGGAACGGGCAAGGCGCCGGCCAGCCCGCCCGATGTTTGCCAATGCCGAAGGCCGGTTTTAGTTTGGAAAAGTGCAGGATCTGACCGTTCAAAAGCTGGTCATCGGACTGGTGGCCTTGGGAGCTTTCATCCTTTCCCCTTGGCTGGTGGCCGAGTTTCTCGGCGGGAATACCCTGCCCTTGCTTTTGATTTTCGGCATCGGCGTTTTGCTGCTGTTTCTTTTTGTCCTCAAGGATCGGTGCTGGATGATGATTCCCTTCACCTTGCCGATTGAGGGCAACCTGAATTTCCTGCCGCTAAACTTCACCCTTTTTGAAGTCTCCATCCTCTACGTGATGGCTTATATGCTCCTGCAAAAAATCATGGGTCGGGAAATCCAAATCCGGCTGGGCCCGGCCTTTTTCTGGATCCCCTTGGCCGGCGTCTTGGCGATCCAAGGCTATCACTGGATTCAGTCGGGCGACATCGGGATCCGCGCTTTGGGAGGCACCGGTTGGGGAGGGCGTACTTATTTTAAGCTCTTTTTTTACGCTCTCACCGTCCCGCTGATCTGCTCTTTTTCCGGTTCTTCCTGGCGGGACTTTCAAAAGGTTCCGCTGGTCTTCTTCTTGGGCACCTTTGTGGATATCGTGCCTCAAACCATCACCACGCTGGCTCCCGCCACCGCCCCCTACATCTTCCGTATTTACAGCGGCGTCAACATCGGTGCCTACGGCCAGGAAATTGCCGGGGCATTCACAGGGGAAGGGGTCACCCGCATCGGCCAATTTGGCAAGGTGGGATATGCCTTGGGCCTGGTGGTGGTCAGCTATTTTCCCTTTTATACCTGGCTCAATCCTACCCGTTTTTGGATTCTGCCTGTGTTGGTGTTGTCGTTTCTTGCCTCGGCATTTTCCGGCTTTCGCAGCTCCATATTCAACCTCTCCGCGGCCGTTTTCGGCGGCCTTTACGCCACGGCACGTTGGAAAGCTCTGCTCCTGATTCCCGCAGCCGCGGTAGTCATCGCCGCAGTGGCAGCCTCGCAGAAAGTGATCGTCGATTACCCTCGCAGCATCCAAAGGGCGCTCTCCTTTCTCCCTGGAAAATGGGATCCCGTCCCGGCGGGAGAGGCGAAGAAATCAAGCGAGTGGCGAGGGGAGATACGGGAACTCTTTTTCGCTGAATATTTTAGGAAGGCCCCGTGGATTGGCCAAGGCTACCACTTCGATCCGAAATTTGCCCTGGAATATCAGGATATTTATTTGCGGATCGCCCAACTTCAAACCTCCGATCCTTATCACATGGTCCGGGGCTTCATCGAGCGCCGCAACCCGCATGAAGGCGACCTTCATCTTTTGTTGACCGGCGGGATGATCGGGATGGGTTTTTTCATTCTTTTTTGCCTGACCTTGATGATATTTGCCCTCACCACTCTCCACCACACCCCGGTGCGTCAGGTCGCACCGGTGGAGACTTGGGCCACCGCTCTCATTTTCCAGCAGGTGGCCGCCTTTTTTGTCGTCTACGGGGATCTCGCTCCTACCTTGAGTTTCCTTTGCCCGATCGCTGCGATTCTTTATGCCGGCGAAAAGTTGCGTCCTGTTTCCCTTCCAAACAGCGTGGAAATTCCCACCGTCGCCGCCCCCACGGCTTCATCCCTTTCGCCGTCTCCCTCTTGGGGCAGGGCAGGTTTTTGATCAGGGCCGGCCTGGCCAAAAAGGTCCCACCGACATGGTGCGGAAGGCCTGCCGCTTTCGGTCGTTTCCCCTCCTCCAAATTCGGTACTCCAAATCTCTTTTTCGGTAGGCTCCCGCCAGCCATCGCTGCATCCGATGGGCGAGGATGAGCAGGGGTGCCATTCGCTGAACGGGCTTGGGTGCTTGCTGGCGCAGCCGCTTCTTTTCCGCCAGGGCGTTGGGCTTCAAATTCATGTTTTCCCCCGTGTCGGTGAAAATGGAAAAGACCGCGTCCGTGGCTTGGCAGCGTACTTTTTTCTTTCCCAACTCCAAAGCCCATACCGCGTCCCCCACATCCTTCCATTCTTCCGGAAAAAGATGGCCTTGCAGAACCACCTCCCGCCGGAAAAAGGTGGCTGCCGTGAAAATCGTCAGGTTCCCGGACACCATCACATGCCAGGGCCTCGGGACGGATACCGAGCGGTGACAAATCGCCTGCCCATCCCCGTTGGCCACCAGCACCGCTCCAAAAAGAACCTCCACGCGGGGATGGTGACAGAAAAAATCCTGCACCCGGGCCAAGGAGCCTGGAAGGTACTGCTCGTCGCAGTTGAGATAGGCGCAGATATCCCCGCGTGCCTTGCGCAAGCCCCGGTTCACGGCGTCATACATGCCGCCATCTTTTTCCGAGACCATGATCCTTTGGTATCCCTCCCGATCCGGCCACCGCTGCCGCATCTTCTCCGCAAAATCCGCAAACCCCTCCGTCCCCGCATCCTGCACAATATGCTCCACCTCCACGCCCTGCTGGTCGGCGATGGAGGCGATGCAACACTCTAACCAGTCTAGTTGGCGGTAGCTGGGAGTAATGATGGAAAACATCATTTGGGGCGGAGGCAAAAGATTGCCTGAGTGGCCAAAGAACCTGTCAGGCGGCGGAAGACTTCTCCTGCGGCACTCCATCGAGATGGACCTAAAAGGGTGGCCGGCACCCCAAGGGCAAGACTGACCGCCTGGGCCAGTCGATGCCGCCAACCATGATCCTCGGCATACAGGGGCTGAAACCAGTACAGCCAAGGATCTGCCTCTTCATAGATCTCCAGAATGAGACCGGTCTGGTTGGCCCACTGATCGACCTCCGGGCGTCCAGCCTTGAGCAGATGGTGAGGGTTGGGCCTTCTTTCATGAATGGGAATCACCCCAAGAATCTTGCCGGAGGAGGCCACGGCGCCGCGGAATTGCTGCAGCAGCCGCGCAGGATTTTCCAAATGCTCCAGCACATGGCTGCAAACCACCAGGTCATAGGGGCCCTCCAGCAGGGGATGCGGACAGGGTTCGGCAGGTTGAATCACCTCCAGTCTGACATTTTGAAATCCGCGGGCGGAAAGCTGGTGAACCACCTCTTGGCAAAGAATGGGGTCTTGCTCCACACCAAAGATTTTTGTGGATGTAGGCAGATACCGAAAAAGGGTTCCCGCGCCAAATCCATAATCGAGCAGTCGGATCCCCTCGACGGGGATTTTCCAGCGCTGGATAAAATCCAAGATGACCAGCACCTTGGACATCCGCAGGTAAGAGGCATGATGGAGCCAGGATTGGCGACCCCGGTAGACCTTCTGAAAGATTTCCTGTTTCATCCTGCTCGGGAGATTCCCAAATCCTCCAGGGCAAGGTCCACATAGGGATGTTCATGTTCCCCCTTCCGATAGCGCCGCTCAAAAAGAGCCCGGTTCGACTCTCCCATGGCCCGTCGCCCCTCCGGATCCCGGGCCATCGCCCCCAATCCCTGAGCAATCTCTTGGGGTAAATTCCCCGCGTGGGGAATCAGCCGGTTGATTCCGCCCGCCAAAACTTCGGCATTGGACCGCCAGTCAGTCGCCAGGATGGGTAATCCCCACATCATGGCCTCCACCAAAACAAGGCCAAAAGACTCATAAGGGGCACGGCTGGGAAAGGCCAGGAGATGACCGCGTTGAAAAGCCTCCGATTTTTCCCGGCCTTTCCGCAATCCTAGAATTTCCACCCGGCCGCTGATCCTAAATCTTTCCAAGTCCCTCCGGCATTCGGCTTCCGGGTAGGAGGCTAGGAACTCGCCCAAAAGCAAGAGCCCCCAGTCCGGAAATTCCTTTGCAAAAAGGGAAAACCCTTCGATCAATTGAGGAGTGCCCTTTTCCATCGACTGATGTCCTACATGGAGCACCCATTTGCGACGGGCGGCATGGTCTGGCTGCCTTTGCTGGGGGTTTTCATCAAAAATTTTATGCGGAATCACCCGGACGAGTCGGATTTCTGTGGCCTCAGGATCCACTCGGTTTCCTTGGGTCATCACGATCGCACCATCCGCTTTCTGATAGGTCTTTTTGACAGCATCCGCCAGGAGTCCGGGGCGTTGTCCCAGACGGTGCGCGATCCCGGCCGCATGGAACTGAACCCAAAGCCGCCGGGAAGCGAGGCGTGCCGCCGGAAGCAAGGCGAGATCCCGAATCATCGGGACGGTTTCTGGTCCTCCGCTGGGAAACAGAAGCCAATCGATCGGGCTCTCCCGGCGAAGCTTCCAAAGCCGCCACCATACCCGCCCAAGCTCAAGAATTTTCCCCGGGGCAAAGCTTCGGACCTTTTGAAAATCGGGGTTGAAACGAAAAACCCAGTGCCGACAGCGAATCCGGGGGTCGGAGCGGAATTCCTCCAAGATCCTTTGAATCATAAGGTTTTGGCCGCCGACAGGTGGTGGTATTTGCCCGGCCACAACAACTTGGATCATGGGATACATTCGTCCTGTTCGGATTGACGGCCAACTTTTAAATTATTGTGATGAGGCTTTTGGTGACAGGAGGGTCGGGCTTCATCGGCCTCAACGCGGTCGAGCGATTCCGCTCCGCCACCGAGGCCCTGTTGAATTTGGATCGGAATCCACCCGAGCCCTCCTCGCATCAGACCCATTGGCAAAAGGCGGATCTGTTGGATTTGGGGGGCCTGCGGGAAAAAATAAATGCCTTTCGCCCCACCCACGTCCTTCACCTGGCAGCCCGGGCGGATTGCGACGAAACGACCACGGTTGCGGAGGGCTACCGGGACAATACCGAGGGGACGACCAGCTTTCTTGAGGCGATCAAAGGCTGCCGCTCAATTCAAAGGGCAGTGATTACCTCGAGCCAGTATGTTTGTGGGCCGGGCTACGTGCCGAAATCCGAGGGGGATTACGCTCCGGCCACCGTGTACGGGGCGAGCAAAGTGATCACGGAGCGGTTCACCCGGGCCGCCAACCTGCCTTTTTGCTGGACTTTAATTCGGCCCACCAACGTGTGGGGGCCATGGCACACCCGGTATGAAAGGGAATTTTGGCGCATTGCCCATCGGGGCTGGTATTTCCATCCTGGGGGTGCTCCCGTTCGACGGGCCTATGCCTTCGTGGGGAATGTTCTGGATCAAATTGAAAAGATCTTTTCCCTTCCAGAATCAGTCGTAAGCCGCAAGACCTTCTATGTGGGGGACGACACTGATGATATTTGGAAATGGGCCTCCGGCTTTTGTCAGGTCCTCCATGGGCGACACCCTCCCCGAATTCCGCGCCCCCTCCTGCGATCAATGGGCAAGGTGGGGGACGGAATTTCCCGACTCACCGGCCGTCGCTTTTACATCGACTCCACCCGAGTGGACAGCATGACCACGGACTACTCCATCGACATGAAGGAAACCTTTCGCATTTTGGGAAAGGGGAAATCCACCCTGGAAGTGGGTATTGGGCAAACGGCTCAATGGCTGCGCGATGTCCGCGGTTGGCGACTGCCGAAACTCTCAGGCCCGAGGGGCTCTTCTTAAGCCTTGGTGGAACAAAAAAGGCGCGATTTCCAAATGGGGCTAGGTTGGGCCACGTAAAAGGGCGTCCGGCCGGAATTTCGATCGCCCAAAAAAATCTGGTAACGGATTGACTCGCATCGGTATCCGCCGGCGAACATTTTTCGTGCCCGGTGAATCGTCTTCCATAACGGCGCCCCGACCCGGACCCAAAGGGGTGCGCTCTCGCGGATGGCTCGGGCCTCGGCAAGTCCCCCAGCTCCAATTCCCTGGTTCTTTTTCCCTTCAGTAAAAACGGCAAGAAATTCATCAAGATTCCGCGACGGAATCCGGCCCTGAAGCCGGGCAATGGTCCATACCGCATCCCCACAAGCCTTGTAATTCGGATCAAACCATGCCTGATCCCTTTCCAGCATAGAGCGCCGAAAAAATGTCGAGCACGTGAAGTTGGGCAAATGGGAAGTAACCACATGGGGCCAGAATAATTTGACCGGCCTTTGCATGGCCACCAAGTGGCCCCCGGGGTCGACCACCAAAAATCCGCCATAAAGAATTTCGGTTTTAGGATATTTTTCAAATTCCCTTTTTACCTTGGCCAAGGCGTGCGGCAGATACTGCTCGTCGCAATTCAGATAGGCACAAAGTTTCCCCCCCCTTTTTTTAAGGCCCCGGTTGATCGCCTCATACATGCCTCGGTCGCTTTCAGAAATCATGACTCGCCGATAGCCTGGCCTATCTGGCCATCTGGATCTCATCTTTTCTGCAAATTCGTCGAATCCTTGGGTGCCAGCATCCTGAACCACATGTTCCAGGCTGACTTCCTCTTGGTCGGCGACCGAGGCAATACATCCGCCAAGCAGGTCAAGCTGCCGATAGCTTGGCGTGACGATCGTGAAGTCCACCTTCCAAAACTACTTTCCGGTTAGCTTGCCTACAAACCTTCCCGTCCGCGCACGATTTCACGCCTTTCCAAAAACCCATCTTTCGCGATCTTATCAAAGTTGTGCCAACTGTTCTTTTAATATTGGTTTTACTTGATGGAATCGTCCTGGCCGCGCCGCCGGTTCCGGTGACCTTTCTGATCCAGCACGACTACGATGCCAACATCGACCTGTTCGGCGGCGGGAACTACCTGACGCCGGACGACAACCTGATCCTCGACTCCATGACCGCCGCTCAAGGCATGAGCAAGCTCAAGCGCATCGAGATCGCCAAGGA
>JBILFP010000164.1:0-3639 GCA_044351535.1 Methylacidiphilales bacterium | reverse complement strand
TCGATTGGCGGGTTGGGAGTGAGTTTAGGTTTAAGTTGAAGTGAGCTTGGAGTTGGGAATTCGAACCTGGTAGGCCACTTGCGATGCAAGTGGCTGCCACTTCTATCAGAAGTGGCCTACCTAGCTTGAGCATAGAAGCTAAAAAAGGCAGATTGGGAGGGTGAGCGGAAGAACCCTCCGAGTGGCGTTGGATGCGACGGCGATCGGGCGCGGGAAAACGGGGAATGAGACCTATCTGACGGGCTTGCTGGAGGGGTGGGAGGTGGCGAAGCCGGAAGGGGTGGAGATTCTGCCGATTTTAAGCGGACCCTCCGTCGCGCCGAACCCGCTGCGCGGAGGCGCTATGGAGGGTTGGCAGGCCCAATCGAAGCAGATCGCCAGTGCAGGTTTTTTCGAAAGACATCTAGTGGGCCTGCCAAAGGCCAGGGAGGAGTTGAAGGCGGATTTGTATCACGGGGTGTATTGGATGAGGCCGTGGGAGAAGGAGCCGTTTGTGCTGACGGTGCATGACATCTCCTTTGCAGTGCATCCGGAGTGGTTCCGGCCGGGCGAGGCTCTGTTTTACACCACCCTAATCAAGGCGGCGGCGAGAGAGGCGCGGAAGGTGATCACGGTTTCCGAGTTTTGCCGCACGGAGATGGCAGAGAAGTGGGATCTTCCCGCCGACAAGATCGAAACGACTTATGAGGCGGCACGGAGCCTGTTCAAGCCGACGAAAAAGAAGAGAAGCGGCCCTCCCACCCTTCTTTTTGTCAGTGCGATTCATCCCCGCAAAAATCTGGGTCGGCTAATCCGGGCTTGGGGGCGACTGAGAGCGGGCAGGTTTCCTGATCTGCGCCTGAAAGTCATCGGCCCGGCGGGTTGGTCGGCGGGCTCGGACTTGCGGGCGCTGAAAGCGGCGGTGGCGAAGGGTGGGGCGGAGTGGCTGGGGGCGCAGACGGACGCAGAGCTGAAGGAGGCCTACCAGACGGCGACGATGTTGGTGTATCCCTCGCTTTATGAAGGGTTTGGGTTGCCTCCGCTGGAGGCGATGGCGTGTGGGTGTCCGGTGGTGTGTTCGAAAACAGCCTCGTTGCCAGAGGTGTGTGGGGAAGCAGCGGAGTATTTTGATCCGACCTCGGAGGAGGAGATGGCGGCGAAGATCGCCTACCTGTTGGGAAACCAAGACCGGAGGGAGGAGCTGAGCCGGGCGGGGGTCGCGAAAGCGGCGGAGTATTCGTGGGCGAGAATGGCGGAAGAAACCTCAACGATCTACCGAAGGGCTTTGGAGGGCTGATTTTTCGTTTAGGTTTACGTTTAAGTTTAAGAAGGCGTGAAGGCGGGTCGGACCCAAGGCCTTTGTTCCTACCAAGCTTGGATTTGCGGTCGTAGGATAGGGTCGATAATCTAGATGGATGTCCGCGGAGGCCGAAAAGGTTCAGTTGCAGACGAATCCGCAGTGGCTGTCGCGCGGGCTTTGGCTGGAGGGGGTGGCGGCGCTGGCGGTAATCGTCGGGCTTTACGGATTCATTCCCTACAACTTCGGTTTCGAGAGCCAGGCACGGCCGGTGCTGGACATGCTCAAGCGGTTTTGGACGGATCCCTCGATGGCCGACTGGCACCACGGCATGATGGTGCCGTTCATCTCCATCGGGCTGGTGATCTACCAATGGAAAGACCTGCAGAAGGTGCCGATTCGGCCCTGCGTATGGGGAGCGGCGGTGGTGCTGGCGGCGCTCGGGCTCTATTGGATCGGCTACAAGGTGGACATCACCATCGTGGGGTTCATGTCGCTGCAACTCATGATCGGGGGACTGATCCTTTGGTTGCTGGGCTGGGACATGATGAAGGCGCTGGCGTTCCCATACATCTTCCTCATGTTTTCCTACCCGTTCTACTTTTTGGACAACATCATCTCGTTCCCTTTGCGGGGCGTGATGTGCGAGCTGTCGCAAGGGTTCCTCAACCTCGTCGGGGTGGACACGATGCGGGTCGGGACGGCATTGGTGTCGGCCCCCGACTATGTGGCCGGGCTCAAGCAGGGGGAGCGGTTCGCCCTGGATGTGGCCAACCCTTGCAGCGGGATTCGATCGCTCTTCGCCCTGATGATGGTGAGCGCACTTTACGGGCATCTGACCCTGGAGAAGACATGGCAGAAGTGGATGATGTTCCTGATTTCCCCGGCCTTGGCGGTGGCGGGAAACTTTGCCCGGATGCTCATGCTCACTTTTGGCACCATCCTGCTGGGCAGCGGGGTAGCGATCGGCACAGAGGAGAATCCGACCACCTTTCACATGGCGGCTGGATTTTTTGTGTTCGTGGTGGCGTTGGGTGGGATGGTGGCGGTGGGATGGATTTTGCAGGGCGGCCTGGTCAAGGCCTGGAAAAAGTGGAACACACCGGTGGAGATTCCGGAGGCACCGAAGCGGTGAGCGTGGTCACGGAAGCCCCCAAGGTGGAGAGCCCCGCGGCCAAGCCGCCGCCCCGGCCCGGCACGCCCCTGAGGATCGCCGCTTTGGTGGTTTTGGGCGGGGCCACCGCAGCCTTGTGCCTACTCACACCCTCGCCCAACACGGCGCCGCTGGGAGGTGTGATCATGGATTTGCCGGAGCGGATCGGGAGTTTCACGGGCAAGGTGATCGCGGCCACTCCCGGGGAGCTGGCGATCCTGCCGAAGGACACCGAGATTGTGCGGCGGGAGTATCTGGATCCGGCCGGAGACCGGATCATGGCCTCGATCGTATTGAGCGGAGGGGAGAAGCGCAGCATCCACCGTCCGGAAGTATGTTTGCCAGCGCAGGGGTGGAGCATGCGGGGCGGCAAAGTGGAGAGGCTGACCTTGGCAGACGGCAACGACCTCGATGTGATGAACCTGAGTCTGGTGCGGGACGTGGAGGTGGGCCCGGGGGACCGGCGGCAACTGTATGCCAATTACTTTTACTGGTTCGTGGGCAAGGACATCAGCACTCCCCACCACTGGACCAGGGTGTTCCTCACCAGCTACGACCGGATCACGAAAAACCTGAACCACCGCTGGGCCTATGTGATCGTGATGTCGATCATCACGGAAGGTTTTCTGCCCAACGGCAAAAACGAGACGCAGACGATTCAGATGCTGAAGGAGTTCACCGCAGAAATCGCCCCGACCTTTATGCGGAAGGAGACCCTATCCTCCACGGACTGATTTCCGCCTTGCGAGGACGGGGTGGGGGCGGGATGCTAAAGTTTCGTCAAACCTGAAAGGAAACCTCCCCACATGAACCACCTCCGCAAAATCACCATGGCCGCCCTGATGGTCGGCTTCGCTCTGCCGGTTTCGGCCGAATCGCTCGACAAGCTGGTGCCTCAGGCCACCGAAATTTTCGGCCGCTTCAAACGGGAGGAGATCCTGAACATGGATCTGGTGAAGGACGCCAAGGGCATCGTGATCATCAACGTGACCGGCTTTGCCATTGGCATCGGCGGGTCGGGCGGAGACGGGATTCTCATGGCCCGCATGGAGGATGGCAGCTGGAGTGGCCCAGTGGCGATCACCACGGACGGCGGCACGATGGGAATCGACGTGGGCGGCACGGATAACGACGTGGTGATCCTACTGATGAACAACGGTGCGGTGAGCCGCTGGGCCTCGGGCGACCATTTCGGATCCTCCTCGGCGCA
>JBILFP010000163.1:0-3662 GCA_044351535.1 Methylacidiphilales bacterium | reverse complement strand
TTTTTTCCAGAATTTGAGGAACCTGCAGGATGCCAAAGTTTGCCAAAATGGTCTCGACCGGTTTGCCGCTTCGGCTCACCTCTTCGGCGATTTCCCGCGACTGATCCGGGTTGAGCAGACTCTGTTCCTCCAAAAAGGGAAGAAGAAGGCGTGCGTCCATGGTCTACTCCTTGTCCCCCATCGTCGCGGAAATGACCTCTTCCGGCGTCGTCATGCCGGAGGCCACCTTGCGGATACCGTCTTCGCGCAAGGTGCGCATGCCCAGATCCCGCGCCCGCTGCCGAATCTTTGAAACCGGGGCGTTTTCGTTGATGAGGTGCCGGATCTCGTCGTCCACCGTGAAAATTTCAAAAATGCCGGCTCGGCCGCGGTACCCGGTGCCTCGGCAGCGGTCGCAACCCCGCCCCTTGGCAAAGCGCGCCTCTGCCAGGCTGGCGGCGTTCAGGTTCAGGGCGCGGAGCTCCGTTTCCGTAGGGGTATAGGGCTCCTTGCAGTCCGGGCAGATTTTTCGGATCAGGCGCTGGGCCAGAACCGCCCGGATGGAGGAGGACACCAGGAACGGCTTCACCCCCATGTCCACCAGGCGTGTGATCGCGCTGGGAGCGTCATTGGTGTGGAGCGTGGAAAAGACCAGGTGGCCGGTCAAAGAGGCGTTGATGGCAATGGAGGCCGTTTCCACGTCCCGGATCTCGCCCACCATGATGATGTTCGGCGCCTGTCGCAACATCGCCCGCAAGGCGGCGGCAAAGGTCATGCCGATTTCACTGTTCACCGCCACTTGATTCACCCCGGGGAGCTGATACTCCACGGGATCCTCCACCGTAATGAGTTTGCGGTCCGGCTTGTTGATGGTGTTGAGACATGCGTAAAGGGTGGTCGACTTGCCAGAGCCCGTCGGCCCGGTGACCAGGAAGATGCCGTCGGCATAGTTGATGACCCGTTCCATGATGGCCTGGTCGTCGGCAAAGAAGCCCAGTTCCGGCAAGCCGAGCATCAGGTTTTTTTTGTCCAGGATTCGCATGACCACGGACTCTCCGTGGATCGTCGGTACGGTGGAAACGCGGAGGTCGAGGGTCGGTCCGTCGGACGTGGCCAGGGCGATGCGTCCGTCCAGCGGCAGCCGTTTTTCGGCGATGCTGATGTTGGACATGATCTTAATGCGGCTGACGATGCTGGATTGGAGCCGTTTGGGCGGATCCCGCATCTCCTGCATGTTGCCGTCGATCCGGTAGCGCAGCCGCAACCGCTTTTCCAGCGGCTCGAGGTGGATGTCGCTCGCGCGGAGGCGGTGGGCTTCCAGGATCAGTCCGTAGACCATCCGAATGATCGGGGCGTCGCCTTCCTCGGTTTCTCCTTCTCCTTCGCCACTGCCGGCCACCTTAACCTGCAGGTCGTCTCCTCCCATGTTCGCCATGAGGGTCTGCAGCGATTCGTCGGTCTTGCCGAAATATTTGGTGATGGCTTCGTCGATTTTTTCCACCGGTACCACCACCGGCTCCAGGTCGGTCTTCAGCAGGTAACGCAGGGCATCCAAGGTTTCAAAATCCAGCGGATCGGGAATGGCCACCCGTAATCCGGAGGGGAGACGTTGGAGGGGCAGGGCATGATACCGGCGGCTTTCCGGAGGCGGGATAGTGGTCAGCACATCCTCGTCCACGTTGTCGATCATCGGGATGAACTCCATGCCACAGTCTTTGGCGACGAACTCGAGAATCTGATTCCGGGTCATCAGGCCTTTTTTGACAATGCCCTCCAAGGTGGAGTGGCCGTTCATCGCCGCCTCTTGATGGCAGGTGGCCATATCTTCTGGTGAAACAGCCCCGGCATTTTGGAGAAGCTCCAGCACGTAGGCTTCGTTGGAAATCATGGCCTTGGGAAAGTTCGCCCAAAACTCGGAGCAGGGCAACTATGGGGGCAAAGAGTTATGAATTGACGGGGAGAAAAGGTTTTTTTAGGCTATTCAGTTCGATGAGAACGATTTCCGCCAAAGCCAAGGATGTCGCGAGGAAGTGGTACCTCGTGGACGCCGACAAACAGGTCGTGGGCCGGGTGGCCGTGAAGGTCGCCAACCTGTTGCGGGGCAAGAACAAGCCGATTTTCACCCCCCATGTCGACACGGGTGACCACGTCGTCGTGATCAACGCGGCCAAGGCTGTGTTCACCGGGAAGAAGGAAACGGCAAAAAGCTACATGTCCTTCTCCGGGTATATCGGCGGGCATAAGTCGGAGACGGTGCAGGCCCGGCGGGGACGGCGGCCGGAGCTCCTGATCGAATCGGCCGTGAAGGGAATGGTGCCGCACAACCGGCTGGGACGGACGATCCTCAAGAAGCTTTTTGTCTACGGCGGGGCGGATCACCCGCATGCCGCCCAGCAACCGGAGGCGGTGAAGGTCCGCTAAGGCGGCGGGAGTTTTTATGGCGAACGAAGGCAATCACGGAATCGGACGGCGGAAAACCTCTGTCGCGCAGGCGACGATCGTACGGGGCAACGGGCAGGTGACGGTCAACGGCCGGCCCTTGGACGAGTATTTCACGATTCCGGCGGCCCGGATCGAGCTCATGAAGCCGCTGGTAACGATCAAGGAAGAGAAGAAGTTCGACGTGCGCATCTTCACGCAAGGCGGGGGGCTGACCGGCCAAGCCGGTGCAGCCCGTCTGGCTATCGCGCGGGCCCTCAACCGGGCGTTGCCCCAGCAGCGGGGCGCGCTCAAGAAGGCGGGCCTGCTCACCCGGGATCCCCGCAAACGCGAGCGGAAGAAGTCGGGCCAGCCCGGCGCCCGCAAGCGCTTCCAGTTCTCGAAACGCTGATCGGTTGAGTTGTTCACCGACCGGCGTTTTTTGGCCGGTTGGGAGTGGAAAAATCTCTCTCAAACGGCCTTAATGTGCCGTTTCATGAGTTCACCTGTTTCCATCGCGATCGTGGGCGCATCCGGGTACACCGGCGAAGAGCTCGTGCGCATTTGCGTCCGGCATCCGGGCATGAAAGTAGTCGCGGTGACCTCGCGGCAGTTGAAGGGAAAAACTCTCGAGGAAACCCTCGCGGTGGGCGGCGCGGTCGGACAGATCCGGTTTGAGGATCTTTCGGCGGCCGAGGTTGCCAAAAAAGCGGAGGTGGTATTCCTTGCCTTGCCGCATGGGGTTTCGGCGGAGATCGGTAACGAACTGCGGACCGCGGGAAAACGGGTCTTCGACCTAAGCGCCGATTTCCGGCTGAAAGATGCGAAGGTCTACGAGAAAACGTACGGGGCGGCCCATCCGGCGCCCGCGCGGCTAGGGGAGGCGGTGTACGGCCTGCCTGAAATCCACCGGGAAAAGATCAAGAAGGCGGATTTGGTGGCGTGCCCGGGTTGTTATCCGACGACGGCGATTCTGGGGTTGGCCCCGGCGCTGAAGTCGGGCCGGGTGGCGGGCGAGGGGATCGTGATTTCGTCGATGAGCGGGGTTTCGGGAGCCGGCAAGAAAGTGGAGCCGGGTTATCTCTTCGCGGAGTGCAACGAGAATTTGCGGGCTTACAGCGTCCCGAATCACCGGCACCGGCCGGAGATTGAACAGGAGTTGGCGATGGTGGCGGGGGCGGGTGTGAGGGTGGCCTTTGTCCCGCATCTGGCGCCGATGAACCGGGGCATGCTGACCTCCATCTCCTTCCCGCTGAAGAAAGGAA
>JBILFP010000162.1:0-3675 GCA_044351535.1 Methylacidiphilales bacterium | reverse complement strand
CCGGGTTCACAATCTTGGCCGTTTCCGCCATGAAATGAACCCCGCAAAATAGAATCACATCCCCCTTCGCCTTTTGAGCCTCGTAACTCAGGCCCAACGAATCCCCCACATAATCCGCCACTTCCTGGATTTCCCGCCGCTGGTAATTGTGGGCCAAAACCACCGCCCGTCGCTGTTGTTTCAAATCCAGGAATGTTTGCTGGAGCGGGCTCATTGGAATTAGCTTGGACTCCTTTCCCCTTGCGGACAAACCGGCGGCTTTCCGGGTGACAACCGACGGAGGGCTACGCTAAATTTTAGGAATGGACGAAGCCCATACCGGTTTGGGTCTGATTTTTCTCCTGCTTGCGTTCGTGGTCTGCGGTGGGGTGGTCATCTGGCTCATCATTTCCGAAGGCATTCGTCATACGCGGCAATCCGAATCCTCAAATCGTTAAATGCCCGGGTCGGGTCCCTTTTGGGACTTGCGCGATTTTAATTACCTATGAATCAAGGATTTATAAATTAATTTGGAGCTTATCAACTTTCGAACGCCGGATGACTAACCCCTAGCATTTTGTTTTTTTGGTGCTTAAGTAATAGTTGGTGAGTTTTATAGCTTTTTGGACAATCCGCTTCGGATGGATAGTGGCCATCGCTTTGGCCGTTCCCAGCCCCTCCCGCGCAACAATCAGCCAAGTCGTCACGTTTAATTTTAATGCCGGAGATCTTCTCCGAGGCCCGTCTTCCGTCGGCCAGAAGGCCGACGGAAACCAAAAGGTGATTGCCCGGGACATTTACGATTTGGGAGCTAACACCGCCTCCACCTTCTCCTCCTCCACTTTCAACCAATACGAGCGATGGGCAAAGGGACTATCGAGTGGGGAGGGAATGTCTTCGTTCAATATCTTTCTCCGGGCCGACATGGTCAACGCGTCCAGCTGGGGCCAAAAACTTAAGCTGTCGTCTGTCAACAGCAGCAGCGGCATCGGTGCGACGGCCGGTAGCGGCTGGAATTACAAGATTGTTGAAATGACTCAAAATAATGCCGGCCTGACCCCTGGACCAGCTCCATACGGCTACTCCATCCAATGGTGGACCAGCAATGAAAGCAGTCGAATTCGTTTCGATACAAGCCTGGAGGGTTTCTCCTTCAGCGCACCGGTCGAACTTTTTGATACGGCAACTCAAACCTCCTCCGCCGTCGCACTGGGAGAGAACTATACCGTTTGGTTCGGCACTCAAAATCGTCCTTTGGATATTTTAAATTCAGCTCCTGATTTTTACATCCAGCCATTGAAGTTTGATAATGTTTGGGATGGTGGGGTAGCCGGCGATACCTTTGCCGCTGCTGATTTTTCGGTTTGGAACGGAAGTCTGGTTCTGCAGGCGATCCCCGAGCCCTCCACCGGTTCCCTTCTGCTGGTCGGCGCCGGATTGGCCTGGCTGCGTCGGCGCCGCTTCGCCTAATTCATCATTCCGGCCTCTGGCGGGAGCAGAAACCGTAGCGCCGCGGGCAGTCTCTCTTTCCACGCCTTCTCGTTGTGCTCGGCCCGGATGCCCGGCTGAAACCACAGGTCCCCCAGGATCACCGCCCCGCCCGTCACCCAGTGTTGGTAGATGCGGATGACGTCCGGCCAGTAGCTCCTTCCCTCTCGCGTCCCCATGTCTAGATAGATCCGGCCGCTGGGCTTCGGTTTTTTGAGCGACTCCGCAAAAAACTTAGGGCTGGCCCAGTACGCCGGTGAAAACACCCCTGCGGCACCGAAAACCTCCCCGTGCTTTTCCATTAGATAATGGGAAACTACCCCGCCCATCGACGCTCCCAAGGCCAGGGTGTTTTCCCGGTCTGCCGACGTTCGAAAGTTTTGATCTAAGTGAGGCTTCACCACTTCCAGCAGATACCGGGCATAGAGATCGGCCCGGCCCGATTCTCCCTCCGCCGGCCGACCCTCCGGCACCACGTCTGACGGCGGCAAATACTCCCTCACGCGGTCGGGCGTGTTGTCGATGGCTACCAAAATCGCCGGCCGAACCCGCCCCGCTCTCATCTCCTTCTCCGAGACCTTGTCGGCCGACCACGACCCGAACGGCCCGCCCGGATCAAAAAAATTCTGCCCATCGTGAACATAAACCACCGGATACCTTTGCTTACCACCCTCATACCCCGGCGGCAGCCACACCCGCACCATCCGGCCGGGAAACTCCTTCAGCGGTGAATCCAAATACTTCGGGGTTTCCAGCCTCCCCGCTCCTTCAGGCACCTGGAGCGAAGCTTTTCTGCCCCCTTTCACTTCTTGCAGGACCCGCGGCTCTCCCAAGAAAACCGCATTCTTCGGATCCTCAAACTCCTCCGCCCCCGTTCTTCGCTTCAGATACTGGTACGTGCCCGTCGTTCCCGCGGGCAGCCGGACTTTCCCTCCCCATTTCCCCTCACCTAGGGGCGCCAACATCACCGCCTTGAGCGGATCCCCCGCCCCAAGCTCTTCCGCCGACCCCACCACTAAAACCGCTTCATCAGAGGACGTCCGAACCTCAACGGAAAATTCGTGAACCTCGGCCTTCAAACACCAAGGAACAAATCCGAGGAGGAAAAGGAAAATCTGAGGCACTCGTGAAACTTACGGAACGAGAATCACCCTGACAAAAGAAGCGTTCGGACTGTCGGACACGTCCACGTTCGAGGAGGAACTGGTGCCGGAGGCTGTGACTTGAGCACCGCTGTTCACCCAATCCCCGCTGCCAAGGGAGGCCCGCTTCTGGACCTGATATTTCTTTCCGACTACCGACGGCCAAGTGATGGAGAGGGTGTTTCCGGTGCGCTCGATGGTCCCCACCTTGAAGGTCTCAGATGGATCTACCGGGCTCGTACCCAGCGCATTCTCCTGGGCATTGGTGAACCCATCCCCGTCCGTATCATGGATCGCCACCCGGGCAGGGCCGATGATGCCGTACAAGGCCCACCAACTGTCGGCAATCCCGTCGGTGACGGGGATATAGCTAAGCGCCGAGGCCGTGGAAGTGACGGTGCCGGAATCAGTCAACTGGCGCGTATGGGTCATCGTGCCGATGTAGAGATTCCTCTCCGTATCGGGCCCCGCATTCTTGTTCTCCACCACCAGCCGGGAGATCGCTCCGCCGGCTGCAGCCAGGGTTCCACTCAGATTCCTGGTGCCATCGGAAAGGGTATAAGCGCTGCCCGACGTGAGCGTGACGGTGAGATTCAAACCGTCACCCGTGTAAGCCCAGCCACTGTCTCTGGCAGAGGTCGCATCGGTGATCCGATAGTTGCCCTGTCCGCCCACAAAATAGAAGCGGAGCCTCGCGACCCCATTACTGTCAGCCAAGGTAAAACCAGTCTCGCCGCCATCCACGAGCCAATTGTTGTCGAAACGCAGGGCAAAGCTATCTCCCGCCGCCATCGCGGTGTTGAAGTTCCGCGTCGCCGTCGAAATACCACCAGTATTGGCCCACAACCCAAATCCGGTGCTCGCGCCAACGCTCATGTTGGTATGAACCGACTGCTGTGCCAGGAAATGCCCGCCACTGCCGGAACTGGTCAAACTCCACGCCCCAAAACCCGTCCCGCCCGTTCCACCAGTAGACCATCCCGTGTAGTTGGCCGGACTATCCGTCAAAGTCTGCGTCGAAGATGTGGCGTACGTGCCGCTGAAGGTCACCGCATTCGCCCCTGCA
>JBILFP010000038.1:0-13089 GCA_044351535.1 Methylacidiphilales bacterium | reverse complement strand
GATCGCCATGTGCACCGCCTGCCCCTCGTCTTCCGCCAAGGCGAACGGGCCGTTCCCTCCTGGCTGCTGGAAATGTACGCCCGTGCCCTCGGTGCCGACCTCGCCAAATCGGAATTTTCCGGGAGAAAACTCATCCTGCGGGACGAGCAGGGCCGAGAGCTCCAGAAAATCCCCGTCGACCTACGCGGCTCCGTACCCGTGGATTGGAATCCTCCCGATCCTGCGCCCGTCAAGATGGAGATCCGTTCCGTCGTCCTCGCCTCGGAACAGGAACGCATTGGCGTCACCCCTGTCCATGACCTCACCACCCTCACCAAAAAACCCCTGATCGTTGCGGGCACCCTGCCTGAAGTGGATCCCACCATCGACTCGCCATGGGGCCGGAAATCCCTGGTTGATGCCGTCCTCCGCACCTGGAGTCGGCTCTCTTCGGGCCCCATCCCGGTTCTCCATCCTCCCCGCTGGCTCATCCTCGGCTGTATTCTCGCCGCCGCTGCGGCTGGAATTTTTGTCCCCCGCAAATTTCCCGTCCGCCTTGGTACCGCTGCCGGCACCGCTCTGCTGGTGTTCTGCTTAGGCTGGCTGGCCGCTAAATTCGGTGGTTATAGCGGGGCCCTCCCCTTGGCCCTCGGCTCCGCCTGGGCCCTGCTGCTTACTTCCCCGCTACTTCGTTGGTTGGAGACCGGCCATGTTCGTTGACCGCGTCCGCCTCCACGCCCAGGCCGGGGACGGCGGCGATGGCGTCATCAGCTTTCACCGCGAAAAATTCGTCCCCAAGGGAGGACCCGACGGAGGCGACGGCGGTCGAGGTGGCGACGTCGTTCTCGAGGTGGATGCCCAGATCAATAATTTGATCGATCTTCGCTTTCGTCCTCATGCGCGTGCCGGCCATGGAGGCAAGGGCGGCGGCAACAACTGCAGCGGAAAAAACGGCAAACCTTGCGTCCTCAAGGTGCCACCCGGAACCGTAGTTTATCCTCTTCTCCCCGGTGAGGAGGGAGAGTCGTTGGCCGACCTGACTCAACCTGGCGAGACTTTCACGCTCTGCCGTGGCGGCCGCGGCGGCCGCGGCAACGCCCGCTTCGCCAGTTCTGTCCGGCAAACCCCCCGCCACGCGGAGGAGGGCCAACCCGGGGAAACCGGGGAATTCATCCTCGTCCTGAAATCGATTGCCCAAGTCGGATTGGTGGGACTTCCCAACGCCGGTAAGTCCAGCCTCCTCGCCGCCCTTTCCGCCGCCAAACCCAAGATCGCCAACTACCCCTTCACCACTCTTCATCCCGCCATCGGTGTCGTTGGTTCGGCAGAAGAAAACCGGTTTACCGTCGCCGACATTCCCGGACTTGTCGAAGGCGCCCACGCTGGCAAAGGCCTGGGGCACGACTTTCTCCGCCATATCGAGCGTTGCGCCGTGCTGCTCTTCGTCATCGACGCTGCTGGCACGGAAGGGCGGGAACCCGCCGAGGACTACCGCCTTCTCCGCAAGGAACTCCGGGAATACGACCCGGGTCTGGCGCGGCGCCCGTTTCTCGTCGTCGCCAACAAGGCTGACCTGCCCGAAACCTCCGGTCACCTCGCCTCGCTCCGTCAGGCCTCTCGTAAGTCCATTCTCCCCATTTCCGCCAAAACCGGAAACGGAGTGCCCGAGCTGATCGCTGCGCTACGTGAAACCCTGCCTGCTTGACCGGGCTGGCAAGATACTTAACATCCTTAAACATTCATAAAATGAAGCATTTGTGGATCCTCTTGGCTCTTTTGGCCTTCGCCTCCTGCAAAAAAGGCGGTGGGCCGCCCAAAGACGCCCCCGTCCCGGTCGAGCTGGTAGCCGTGGAGACTGGCCCCCTCCTGGAAACCCTTCGCGCCACCGGCACGCTGGATGCCGAGGAGTCCGTCGACCTGAAACCCGAGGTCGAGGGGGAAGTGACTTCCATCCAGATGACCGAAGGAGAAACCGTCAAAAAAGGATCCCTCATCCTGCAGATCGATGAATCCAAACAACAGGCCGCGGTGGCGGAAGCGGAATCCGATTTCCGCCTTGCGGAGGAAACCGTTCGCCGGGCCGATGCGTTGCTCGCCGATGGCACCATTTCCAGACAGGAGCACGATCAAACCCATGCGGCCTACCGACGCTCGGAAGCCACCCTCAAACTCGCCCGAAAACGCCTGACCGAGTACACCCTGACCGCCCCGTTCGACGGCATTCTCGGCCGCCGCTACGTCAGCGTCGGCCAGTATGTGAGTTCCCAGACCATCCTCGTCAGCATCTACGCCATGGATCGTATGAAGCTCAACTTCAGCGTTCCCGAACGGTACAGCGCCCGCGTCAAACCAGGCCAAACTCTCAGCCTCACCGTCGCCGCCCACGGGGATGAGAAGTTCTCCGGTGAAATCTATTTAATCGAACCCGAGGTCGAGGTCGAAACCCGCACGGTGCAGGTCCGGGCCTACGTCCCCAACGCCGACCATCGCCTCAAGCCGGGCATGTTCGCCAACGTCACCCTCTCTGTCGGCACAAAGGACAATGCCCTCACCCTCCCCGAGGACTGTATTTTTCCTCACACCGGCGGCTTTGCCGTCTACCGCGATGCCGGTGGCGTGGCCGAGCTCGTCCCCGTGGAAACCGGCCTTCGCGTTCCCGGCCGCGTCGAAATCCTCAGCGGTCTCAAGGCCGGCGACCTCGTTGCGCGTTCTGGCAACCTGCGTCTCTCTCCCGGGCGGAAACTTCTGCCCCAACCCGCCTCCCCGTGAACCTTCCTGACTTTTGCATCCGGCGTCCCATTGCCGCCGTCATGTTCAATCTCGCCATCGCGCTCGTCGGCGTCGTCGCGCTTTCCCGCCTCCCCGTCCGTGAGCTGCCCGACATTGATCCCCCCGTTGTCTCGGTCACCACCGTCTATCCCGGCGCCAACGCTGAGCTCGTGGAAGCCGATGTCACCGAACCCCTTGAGCAGGAAATCAACAACATCCCGGGTATCAAGATTCTCCGCAGCGAATCCCGCGAACAGGTCAGCATCGTCACGGTCGAGTTCGAGCTGAACCACGACGTCGACATCGGGGCTCAGGACATCCGCGACCGCATCAGCCGCGTCCGCGACAAGCTACCGGACGACCTGAAGGAGCCCATCGTGGCCAAGCAGGACGCCGACGCCCAGGAGGTCATGTGGATCGCCCTTTTCAGCGACAGCCGCTCCACCCTGGAACTCTCCAACTTGGCCGAACGCCAGATCCGCGACCGACTTCAAGTTCTCCCCGGCGTCGGCGGCATCAACTTCGGCGGACAAAAGCGCCCCTCCATGCGCATCTGGCTCGATTCCGAACGGATGGCTGCCCGCAAAATCACCGCCGCCGATATCCGCGCACTCCTATCACGGGAAAACGTCGAGCTGCCCTCCGGGCGTATCGAAGGGGAGCGCCGTTCCCTCAGCATCGTGGCTCGCGGCCGCATGGACAAACCGGAGCAGTATGCCGACTTGGTCGTCCGGGAGGTCGACGGATCCCCTGTCCATCTCCGCGAGGTCGCCACCGTCGAGATTGGCCCGGAGGTTGAGGACACCATCGCCCGCTTTAATGGCAAACCTGCGGTCGGTTTGGGCGTGGTCAAACAATCCGACGCCAACGCCATTGAGGTCGCGCGTGCTGTCCGTTCGGAAATTGAACGAATCCGGCCTCTTCTTCCCCCGGATGTCAGCCTCGATTTTCCTTACGACTCCTCTCTATTCGTCCAGGCCGCCATTCAGGAGGTGGCCGAGACCATCGGTGTTTCCTCCGTGCTCGTCATTCTCCTGATCTTTCTATTTTTACGAAACTTCCGCTCCACGCTGATCCCCGCGGCCGCCATTCCCATCTCGATTCTCGGCACCTTCGCCCTTCTCTTTGTCCTCGGTTACAGCGTCAACATCCTCACCCTGCTGGCCCTGGTCTTGGCCATCGGCATCGTCGTCGACGACGCCATCGTGGTGTTGGAAAACATTGTTCGGCACATGGAGGAAGGCATGCCTCCTTTCGAGGCCAGCCGGAAAGCCATGCAGGAGATCACCGGGGCCGTCCTTGCCATCACCGCCAGCCTGATCGTGGTCTTCCTCCCCATTGCCTTTCAGACCGGGACCACCGGAATCCTCTTCCGCGAATTTGCCATCACCTTGGCCGGAGCGGTGGCCATCTCCGCCTTTGTGGCCCTCACCCTCAGTCCCGCCCTTGGCGCCCACTTTCTCCGACCCGTCACCTCCCAGTTGCCCGCCTACATTCGTTGGTTCGAACTGGGTCTGGAAAATTTTTACCGCTTTTACGCCCGCAGTCTCGACGCCGCTCTCCGCCGGCGGGGCCTCTGGCTCGGCCTCGGCGCCGGCATCCTTGCACTCACCGTGCTGCTCTACCGCTTGATCCCGCAGGAGTTCCTCCCCGATGAGGACAAGGGCGTGATCGTGGCCGTGATCATCACCCCGGAGGGATCCACCAGCGAGGCCACCGACCAGTACGTCCGGCAGGCGGAAAAGATCGCTTCGGAGTATCCCGAGACCCGCGTTTTCTTTTCTGCCGTGGCTCTCGCCCGTGGCGCCCCCGGCCAAGCGAATCAGGGCATCATGTTCATCCGCCTGAAATCGGGACGTGACCGCACCGCTCAGGAACTGGCCCGGCCGGGGGCCCGCGGCTCCATGTTCACCCGCATGATCACCGAAATCCGTGGTGCCGTGGTGATTCCTTTCCTGCCCAAGGCCGTCGGCCGCGGCTTCGGCGAGACCTTCCAGGTTGTTTTGCAGGGCGCCGATCTTGCCCTTCTCGAAAAAACCGGCCGCGCCCTCCGCGACGAAATTGACCGGGCCGGGTTCCTCAGTCAGCCCCGCACCAACCTGAACTTCGAAAAACCCCAGCTCAACCTCGACATCGACCGAGCCCGGGCGGCCAATCTCGGCATTTCCGTCCGCGATATTTCGGAGGCTCTCCAAATTCTGCTTGGGGGCCTCGACATCTCGCAGTTCAACTTTGAGGGCAAGCAGTACGATGTCATCGCCCAACTCCGCCGCGGCGACCGCCTGGTACCCGACGAACTCAATGTACTCTATGTGCGCTCCCGCAGCGGCGAGCTCGTCCCCATCCGGGATTTGGTTAGAGCTTCGGAACGCGGTTCGGTGAACGCCATCTCCCACTTTATGCGTCAACGCAGCGTCACCGTCAGCGGCCAGCCTCAGGGGGTCAGCCTTGGCCAAGCCATTGAAAAAACCGAGGAGATCGGTCGGCGTATTCTTCCGCCGGGCGTGACCATGGAGTTCGACGGAGAGGCCCGGGAACTCCGCTCCGGACGAGGCGAGGCCTGGCAGATCGTCGTGCTCGCTTTGCTGATTGTCTACATGGCCCTGGCCGCCCAGTTCGAAAGCCTGTCTCACCCACTGACCATCATGGTGGCCGTGCCGCTGGCGGCGATCGGTGCCTTGCTGCTCCTCTATGTGCTCGGTTTCGTCAACCTGATGGCAATCATCCCGCAATACGCTCCTCCCGGAGCTTTGCCCGGGCCCTTGGCATTCCTTTTTGGCCTCATGCCCGAGATCCCGTCCATGAATCTAAACCTCTACAGCCTAATCGGACTCGTCTTGCTGGTCGGTCTCGTCACCAAAAACTCCATCCTGCTCGTTGAATTTGCCAACCAGAAAAAAGCCGAAGGTCTTTCGGCCGAGGAGGCCATGCGCCTCGCCGGCGCCATCCGCCTTCGCCCAATCCTCATGACTGCCCTCTCCACGACCATCGGGATTCTGCCCATCGCCCTTGGACTTGGGGCCGGCGCGGAAAGCCGCCGCCCCCTCGGCGTAGCCGTAGTCGGCGGCATGCTCTCCTCCACTTTTCTCACGCTATATCTGGTTCCGGTCTTTTACGTCACCCTCGACCGGTTGCTGGGACGAAAAGCCGCCCCTGCCCCGGTCTTGTCGCCCTCCTGAGGACCACTAGGTTTTTCCCATGACGATGGCTATGCCCTACGCCGGCGAAGAGGCCCGCGAGCGGCGCGATATGCTGATCGCGGCCGCCCTCACTCTTCTCTATTTCCTCCTCGTCTCCTTTTTCTGGTTTTCCTCTGAAGCCATCACTCGCCTTCGTAAAACCGAGGATGTACCCCAGGTCCGCCAAATTACCTCCCTCAAACGCCTTCCCCCGGCCCCACCCCAGGCCGCTGTGCCTCCGGACAGCCGTTTCGTGGATGCCTCCGGCTTACAGGAATCAAAGAATGTCGACCCCCGCACGGCCCTGGAAAGTGATCGCAACACCGCCGCCGCCAGCAAAGTGATCACGGGAACCGATCCCACCTTGGGCGGACAGGAAGGGAAAAAGGACGATTCCCTCACGATGCGCAGCAGCCAGTTTTCACCGAATCAAGCCTCACCACCTCCCGCCGCCGCAGCTTCAGCACGCCTTAGCCCCACCGCTCCACCGCCAAAGCCAAAACCCGCTCCTTCTCCCGCTCTTCCCAAACCCCAGGACCAAATCAAACCCATTCCCGGCCCCGGCACCCCCATCGAAAAGGCCCCCACCGATACCCCGCCCGACGCCAAACCCGATCAAAGCCAGGACGCCACACCCCCGACTCCCTCCGCTGCCCAAGCCGCCGCCGATGCGTCCGACTCTTCCTCCGCCCTGGCCCCTCCTCCTGACATTTTTCGCGATCGCTCCGCAGTTTCTGGCGGCGCCCAGGTGGGCCAAGACGCCTCCTTCGCCTCCATGGCCACCGCCCTCGGCCGCTACCAGCACAAGCTCTACCTGGCCATCGGCTCCCGCTGGAACCTGCGGATTCAACAGACCATGGCCCAGATCGGCGTCGATCGGGTTGTGATCCGTTTCCACGTGAATCCGGACGGCTCGATCTCGGATCTGGATGTGATTCAGGGCAACCCGAACTCCATGCTCTCCGTCGTCAGTGCCGACTCCATTCAGCAGTCCAGCAATCTGATCGGACCTTTCCCTGACGATCTCAAAAAAGACAAACCCAACGGATTTCCCTGGCAGCTGGCCTTCCGTATCTATTGATGCGCCTCCAGACTCGCCAACCGGTCAAATTCCCCTAGTTTTTCATCCATGGACATCCCTCTTCTCGACCATTTCTTTGGCCTAAAGATCAATCCCCTGATCATTTTCCTGATCCTGTTGCCTCTCTTTTCGGCCCTGATTTCGGGTTGCTTCCTTGCCACCGTGATCTTTCTCCGGCTCCGGAGTGAGCGGGTCACCCCCAAGGGGATTGTCGACGCCATCCGCGCCCTTCGCCCCGGCGGTAACACCGAGACCCTCACCCGCCTCTGTGTCCGCAACGATTCCGCCCTCGCTCGACTCGTCAACAGCTGTATCGAGCACGCCTCGCTTCCCCGCGGCGAAAACGTCGAGGTGCTGGAAACGGCCGCCCGGACCGAGGTATCCCGCCTAGAGCGCGGCCTCGTGTATCTGGAAATCTTTGTCGGCGCATCCCCGCTCCTCGGTCTCGTTGGCACCGTCTCCGGCCTGATCACCATTTTTGCGGCCGTCGGATCCGCCAACGCGGATCCGGAAAAAATCTCCGCCGGTATCGCCGAAGCGCTCCACACCACCGTGCTCGGGATCGGCACCGCCATCGTCATGCTTTTTCCTTTCACGTTCTTCAGTAAGAAGGTCGATACAATCGCCGTGGAGTTGGAGGACCTTTCCATGCTCCTCCTGAAGAAGCTCTACACGGAGGAAGTGCCCGCCTGACGCCCGTCCGGGTTCGCCCGCGATGAAGTTCCATCCCACCCGCCGCCGCCGCGTGGAGATCAACGTAATCCCGTTGATTGATATTCTCTGCATGTTGCTGATCTTCTTCATCGTCACCACCTCCTTTAAGAAGAAGGTTGCGAATGTGGATGTCACCCCTCCGAAGTCGGAAAAGGGCAACGAAACAGTCGAGGACGCCAAGGCTCCGCCGGAACTCACCATGAAATCCTCCAAAGCGGAGGAGTACGCCAAGATCTTCGACACGGATAAGTTTCCCATCTACCTCGGCGATCAACCCCTGAATCTCGATCCAAAGTCAGACACCTTCCGGGCCGACCTGGCCAAAGCCCTCAAAGACCGTGGAATCAAGAACGTCATTCTCAACTTTGACGAAACCACCCCGATTTCGGTCTTTTTTAAATTTTTCGATGCGTGTGAGGACGCCGGCGTGCCCATTTCCGTCCGCACCTCCAAGATCGGCAGCACGCCTCCCGGCCCCTGAAAAAAGCCCCCATTCTCCCCATCCGCCTTTACGGCGACCCCGTCCTTCGCCAGCCAGCGGTCGCCGTCCGACCGCCCGATCCCAAACTGCACGAGCTTGCGGCGGCTCTCGAGGCCACCATGCATGAGGCGGAGGGCGTCGGCTTGGCCGCTCCGCAGGTTGGTATTTCCCTCCAGATTGCGGTCATTGACCTCCGGAAGGTGGAAAAACGGCCCTCCACTTTGGAAATTGGGGGCCAGCCGGTGGACTGGAAAAAGCACATGCCCCTCTTTTTTTGCAATCCCGTGGTCACCCTCACCCGGAAACGGGAGGACTCCGACGAGGGCTGCCTCAGTTTCCCAGACCTCACGGGAGCCGTCCGCCGCAGCCTTCGCATCCAAATGGATTACCTCGACCTTGAAGGAAAAAAAATGAGCCTCGCCGCTGGAGGGCTCCTCGCTCGCGCCATTCAGCACGAGGTCGATCATCTCATGGGCGTGCTGTTCATCGACCGAATGGAACCTGAGGTCCGCCGTTCGCTCAAACCGGGCCTCGACGAACTGCTCGCAAAGGCCAAAGCGGGCGCCGCCACCCGCTGAATTCATGCTGATTCTCGCCGACGCGCTGGTCTCCACACCGGAACGCGTCCTCCGTCCCGGCAGGCTTCGGGTCTCCGGCCGCATCATCCAGGAAGTTGGATCCGATCTCCGGGCTCACCCGGGGGAGGAGGTTCTCGAATTGCCCGGCCTCACCCTGGCACCTGGTTTTCTCAACTTGCACGCCCATCTGGAACTGACCACGCTCCACGGAAAAATCGCTCCACGTCTTCCTTTTGCTGAATGGCTTCGCCAGATCCTTCTTCTGCTGCCGGGCCTGCATGCCACCGCCCGCACCGCCTCGATTTTGGAAACCTCTCGCGCCGCCGCCGAATCCGGTACCACCACGATTCTTACCATCCTTTCCGATCCCCGCTCCTTGGCCGGACTTGCCGGCACCCTGCCGAGAGTTTGGTGGGCACTCGAATTCATGGATCTGCACGGGAATCCGCAGCCGGCCGTTCAAATGGATCGTTTGGCCGCCTGGCTCTCCCGCCACCCCGGTTGTGACTGGCACGCCGCCATCTCCCCCCATGCGCCGTACAGCGCCTCATCCAGCCTCTACGGGGAATGCGCCCGCCTTGCCAAAGACCTTCATATACCCTTCACGACCCACTGGGGCGAATCGCCTGAGGAACTGGAGCTTTTTCAAACAAGGGGTGGCCCCCTGCGGCCGCTCCTGCCCGATGGCTGGATTCCTGGTTCCCTTTCCGATCGTGTCGGGGCTTTACCGACGGGCTCGTTGATAGCCCACGGCAACCATCTGAGTAAGGACGACCTGCAGAACCTTCAGGCCCGCGGTTCTTTCGTGGTTCACTGCCCCACCAGTCACGCTTGGTTCGGCCGCAAACCCTTCCCTCTGGAAAGTTTTCGCCAACAAAAACTGCCTCTTGTCCTTGGCACCGACAGCCCCGCCAGCTCCGACAACCGATCCTTGGACTTGAGGGTTGAAGCCCGGGCCTTTCACCAAGCCCACCCCCAAGTTTCGTGGACGGAGATCTGGTCCATGCTCACCACCCTCCCTGCCGCGGCTCTTGGCCAAGCCGATCGCCTCGGCTCCCTCATCCCCGCCGCGGAGGCCGATTGGGTAGGCTGGAAACTGAATTCTTCCGTGGATCCGGTCTCCGCCATCCTTGCATCCACCGAACTGGCCGAGATTCTCAGTATCGCCGGCCGCCTCTACCGCCCGGAACGCTTTTAGGATTTCCTCTCGTCCCTCTTTTCCCTCCTCGGCACGATAGGGAGGATGTCGGCCTCCCTGACCGCCCAGGCGGAACAAAGAAAAGCGACCCGGTCCGCCCTTGGCGCCCAAAGGGTTCTACCCAAAGACGTCGCCCCACTATCTTTTGCCGATAATGACTACTTGGGCCTGACCCGCGAACCCCGGTTGGCGGAGGCTGCGATCCGGGCCATCCGAGAGTCGGGAACCGGTGCCCGCGCCGCCCGGCATCTGGCCGGCCCCTGCCCAGAACACACCGGTCTGGAAAAGGCGCTGGCGGAATGGAAAGGGGCGGATGCCGCTCTGGTCTTTGCTTCGGGTTATCAAACCCCCCTTGGGGTGATCCCCTCCCTGGTCGGGGCCAAGGACACGGTTCTCTTGGAGCGGAACGCCCACGCCTGCCTCTTTGATGGGGCCCGGCTCTCCGCCGCTCGGCTCCGCCTCTTCACCCGGAACGATGCCGACAGCCTCGCTGAAATGCTGGCCTCATCCCAAAAGCTGAATCCGGAAGGAAAGATTTTGATCGTCGCCGAATCCCTCCACTCCATGGACGGGGATTTCCTGGATCTCCAAAGCCTGGTGACGTTAAAAAACCGGTTTGATGCCTGGCTGCTGCTCGACGAGGCCCATGCCGGCGGGGTGATCGGACCCGATGGGGCCGGCTGGGCGGCGGAACACGGAATGGCAGCGGAAGTCGATGTGCAGATGGGAACTTTGGGCAAGGCCTTGGGATCCTCTGGTGGATTCGTTGCCGCTCGTGAGCCAATCATCGACCATTTTGTAAACGAGGCCCGTACCTTTCTCTTTGGCACCGCCCCGGCCCCGGCCGCCATGGCAGCCGCCGGCCAAGGGTTGCAAATCGTCCGCTCGGCAGAAGGCGCCAACCTTCGCGCGAAATTACAGGCGAACATCCGTTTATTTTCGGCGGGACGGACAGATTCAAAGGGAGGGCCAATCCAGACACAGATTTTTGGATCCAATGACCGGACCCTCCAGGCCCGGGATTCCCTGCGGACGGCCGGGATCGAGGTGGCCGCCATCCGCCCCCCCACCGTGCCGGAGAACACCGCCCGGCTTCGCATCAGTCTCTCCGCCCGGCACTCGGCGCCGGAAATCAGCCGTTTGCTCGAGGGTTTGGCCCGGTTTCCGAAAGCGTGAGCGCGGAGGAGACGATCCGGCTCGACCGGAAACACCTCTGGCATCCCTTCACTCCAAACTCGGTCTGGATGGATGAGTCGTTTCATCCCATCAGCGTTGTCGCGGGAGAAGGTAGCTGGTTGATCGATGCGGAAGGAAAACGCTACTTGGATGGAAACTCCTCCATCTGGACCAACCTCCACGGCCACCGGCATCCAAGGCTGGACGAAGCCATTCGGTCCCAGCTCAGCAAAATCGCCCACTCGTCATTTCTCGGCCTGACTCATGAACCGGCCGCCCAGCTGGCCAAGGAACTGCTCGCCTTCGTTCTGCCTCATGGAAATTCGGGTCTGAACCGTGTCTTTTTTTCCGATGACGGCTCCACCGCCATGGAAGCCGGCCTGAAAATGATTGTGCAATCCTTCGCCCAGACAGGGCAATCGCAACGAACTCAGTTCATCTCCCCCGAAGGCGCTTACCATGGGGACACCGTGGGTGCCATGAGCCTCGGCCCTAGCGACCACTTTCACCGCCACTACCAACCTCTTCTCTTCCCTTCTCGCCGGGTGATGGTGCCTTTTTGCTACCGCTGCCGCTACAATCGGGCCCAGCCAGAAAAAGCCGACGCCCGTTCCTATCGACAATGCAACTTTGAGTGCGCCACCCAAGCCGAGGAAGAAATCGCCAGAAGCGGGGAGAACTTGGCTGCCTGGGTACTGGAGCCCCGTGTGCAAGGGGCGGCGGGGATGATCATGCATCCGGAGGGATACGCGCAACGGACCTGTGAGGCCGCCCGCAAGGTTGGGGCCAAGGTTCTTCTTGATGAGGTGCTCACGGCATTTGGCCGAACCGGCCCGGCGATGTCCTTTCACGCCGAGAGGATCTCCCCGGACGTGATCGCCTTGGCCAAGGGTCTGTCCGGCGGATATCTCCCGCTGGCCGCGACGCTCGTCAGCGAGGAGATCTTCCGGGCGTTTGATGGTCCGCTGGAAAACACCTTTTTTCATGGCCATAGCTATACCGCGAACGCGCTCGGCTGTGCGGTGGCCCGGGCGAGTCTGGCCCTTTTACAGGATGCCGAGGAACAAAAGCGGCGGGCTGCCCTGTCCCAAAACCTTCGCGAGCTTTCCCAGGATTTCTGGAAACATCCCAACGTTGGGGATGTTCGCCAGGAGGGCGCCATCTTGGCAGTCGAAATCGTGGCCGACCGCGCTACCCGCCGGCCTTTTCCAGCCGCCGAGCGTAGAGGAGCTCATATCTGTCAGACGGCACGGGAATTCGGACTCCTGACGCGACCGATTGGTGATGTACTGATCCTCATGCCCCCCTACTCGACAACTCCCGATGAATTGGCGCAGATGGTCCACGCACTCAAAAAGTCTTTGGCGAAGGAAATCTCACCATGAAGGGAATTTTTATCACCGGTACGGATACCGGGGTGGGCAAAACCTACCTCACTGCCCTGCTGACTCGCACGCTGCGGGGCCAAGGTATCCCGGCCATCGCCCTCAAACCAGTGGCGAGCGGCGACCGTTCCGATGCCCTTGCCCTCTCCGAGGCCATGGACGGGGCCTTGCCTGTGCCCCGGATTAATCCCATCCACTTTTCGACACCCTTGGCACCCTATGCTGCTGGCATGCTGGAGAATCGTCCCTTCCCGTGGAACCAGTTGCGCTCCCACTGGCGGGACATTTCCGGCTGCCATCCGGGGCCTTTCCTCGTCGAGGGGGTCGGTGGATGGCGGGTACCCATGGACTCCACCCACACCGTCCGGGAGTGGGCCCAAGAGCTTGGACTTCCGGTCCTGGTCGTCTGTCGGGCCACCTTGGGAACCCTCAACCATACTCTCCTGACCGTGGACTCCATCCGCCAAACCGGCTTGTCGCTTCCCGGGGTGGTGATGAATTTTCACGCCGCCCCGGAGGACGACGCCACCCGCACCAACCCGGGAATTC
>JBILFP010000161.1:0-3714 GCA_044351535.1 Methylacidiphilales bacterium | reverse complement strand
TCCCGTCGATTGCGGCAATGCTCGGTGGCCCGCCCGAGAATCTCCGGCACGGTCTGCTCGCAGCTCATCCGATCCCCGAGTCCTTGGGAAGAAGTTCCTGGAACCGCTGCTTGTCGATGGCCTTCATGTAGGCCTCCATCGGCGAAATCCGGCTCGCCTGCAGATGGCCGGCGATCGCATCGTCCATCAGCTGCATCCCCTCCGCCTTCCCCGTCTTCAGAACGTCGTTGAGCTTCATCGTTGCCCCTTCTCGGATGATCGCCGCCACGGCGTTGTTCGAGATCAGGATCTCATTCACCGCCAAGCGGCCTCCCCCATCAGATCGTTTCAGCAGCAGCTGGGCACAGACCGCCCGCAGGGAATTGGCCAGCATGGTCCGGATTTGTTCCTGCTGGTCACTAGGAAAAGCATCAATGATTCGGTCGACCGTTTTCCGGGCGTTGTTGGTGTGCAGCGTTCCGAAGACCAACAACCCCGTCTCGGCCGCCGTCAGCGCCAAGGCGATCGTCTCCAAGTCCCGCATCTCACCCACCAAGACCACGTCGGCGTCTTCTCGCAAAGCTGCCTTCAAGCCCGTCGCAAAACTGGGGGTCTCGTTGGGCACCTCCCGCTGGGTGATGACGGATTTTTTGTTGGGATGCACAAACTCGATTGGCTCCTCAATGGTCACGATGTGACGCGGGTACTTGGTGTTGATGGAATCCACGACTGCCGCCAGCGTCGTCGATTTGCCGGACCCGGTGGGCCCTGTCACTAGCACCAGACCCGATTTGAAATCCCCAAAACTCTCAATCACCGGAGGCACGCCCAATTCTTTCAGCGTCTTGATTTTGGTGGGAATGATTCGGAACACCGCCCCCAAGCCGTGGAGCTGCTTGTAAAAGTTGCACCGAAACCGATTCGCCTCGTCCATTTCGTAGGCGAAGTCCAGATCCCCCGTCTCTAGGAATTTTTTCCATGCCGGCGGCGAGCAGATGGGCTGCAGGAGACGCACCATCTCATCGTGGGTGAGCGGCTCATCCCGGATGGGCATGACCTCCCCGTGCCGCCGGATCTTGGGAGGCTGGGTTTCCAATAGGTGCAGGTCGCTCCCTCCCCGCTCCACTAGAATTCCAAATAGCTCGTCGATGGGATGGTTCATGAAAGTTGTCCCGCAAGGGCCGCGGCAAACGCCTTCTTGTTTTCCGCCCGCCGATAAGCCTCCTCGGGCGTGATCAGGTTTTGATCCAAAAGTTCCTGCAGGCTGTCGTCCATCAGTTTCATTCCCAGTTTTTTCCCGGTCTGCATCACCCCGGGCAGCATGAACGTCTTGGCCTCGCGAATCAGGTTCCCCACCGCGGGATTGTTGACGAGCACCTCCAGTGCCAAGGCCCGACCATGACCGTCTTTGCGTGGGATCAGTTGCTGGCAGACGATGCCCCGCAACGATTCGCTCACCATGGTCCGGATCTGGGCCTGCTGGTCGATCGGAAACACGTCGAGCAACCGGTCCAGCGTTCGTGCCGCGGTGCTGGTGTGCAGGGTTCCAAGGACCAAGTGACCAGTCTCCGAGGCGGTGATCGCCAGAGAGATGGTCTCCAGATCCCGCATTTCCCCCACCATGATCACATCAGGGTCCTCCCGCAGGGAGGCCCGCAGGGCTGACGAAAAGGATTGGGAGTTGTTGCCGATCTCGCGCTGGGACACCTGGCATCCCGCCGGCGTGAACACGTATTCGATCGGATCTTCCAGCGTAATGATGTGATCTTTTCTCTCCTTGTTGATGTGATCCACCATCGCAGCGAGGGTGGTGGACTTTCCACTGCCAACCGCTCCCGTTACTAGGACCAGCCCGTTATGATAACGGGTCAGGGTTTTCAAAACCGGAGGCAATCCCAACTCATCCATCGTCCGGATCCTCGTGGAAATGACTCGGAAGACCGATTCCCATCCCCGCCGCTGCCGGACCACGCTGGTGCGGAAGCGGCAAAGGCCGGAGGCGTCGTAACAGAAATCGACCGAACCGTGTTCGTCCACCCGGGCCGCCTGCTTCGGGGTCAGGAAAGACCGGGCTAGCTGTTCCGTCTCGGCTTTCGAAAGGAGTCTCGCGCCGGGACCTTCCAGGGGATTCAGCTGGCCGTGGATCCGCACCAAGGCCGGCGCATCGGGGCCCAAGTGTAGATCGCTCGCTCCCATCTGCACCGCCGCCTCGAGGTAGGCCCGCACCACGCCCGGATCCTGCTCCGCCCCTCCCCCCGCTTGGGAGATAAGATCCCGCAGCGTCTGGACATGCTCCGCCGGCAACAACTGTTGCTCCTCCATTAAATCTAGCGCTGCGACCGCCGGATTCGCCGTGAGCACAGTTTTTACCTGTTCGGCCTGTTCGTTCGTGACCCAACCCTGTTCCAAGCTGGTAGTCAGCACATAATCGTTGAACGCGGCGCTCATCGGATGACGTCCAGAGCATCGCCCCTCCCGTGGAGGCGGGCAACTGGAACCCTCCCTTTGGCCTCCCGCAGGCGTGAAAAAACCCCTACGATTTCCCGATGACCAAGGACGAAGCCGCCGCCGCCCTCCGCGAGATCGGTACGATCCTTGAACTGCAGGGGGAAAACCCATTCAAGTGCCGGGCCTACCACGCCGCTGCCCGCACGCTGGAAACCGCCCCAGCCGACCTTGGGGACCTGGTCCGGACCAAAAAGCTCGGGGACCTCCCCGGCATCGGCGAGGCTCTCCGGGAAAAGATCACCATCCTCGTCACTACCGGAAAACTCCCCTACCTCGATAAACTCCGGGCCTCAATCCCTCCGGGCCTTCTTGCTCTTCTCGACCTCCCCGGGCTGGGGCCAAAAAAACTCAAGGTCCTCCGCGAAAAACTAAAGATCGAATCCCAGGCCTCCTTGGAAAAGGCCTGCCGTGACGGTCGGCTTGCCTCCCTGGAGGGTTTTGGCGAAAAAACCGCCGCCAACTTGCTGGAGGCCATTTCTCGGCGCGCGGCTTATGGGAAACTCCACCGCTTGGGCGATGCTCTGCCGGTGGCGCAGAATCTCCTCACGGTTCTGAGGAAATGTCCAGCCGTCCAGAAAGCAGAAATTGGCGGTAGCCTTCGCCGGGGTAAAGAGGTGGTCAAGGATCTCGATCTGATTGCCGCCTCTTCACGCCCCAAGGAAGTCATGAAGGTCTTCACTTCCGCCCCCCAGGTCGAAAAAGTTGTCTCGCAAGGCGAAACGAAGTCCAGCGTCCTGCTCTCCGGCGGTCTCCCCTGCGACCTCCGCGTCGTCCCCTCCGAGTCCTGGGCCACCGCCCTCGCTCACTTCACCGGCTGCAAAGAACACAACATCGCCATGCGCCAGCGCGCCATCGAACGTGGCCTGCACCTCAGCGAATGGGGCCTATTCAAGGAGGGCTCGAAAAAGGCCCTTCCCCTCAAGGAGGAGAAAGACCTGCACCGCGCCCTTGGTTTGGAGTACATGCCCCCGGAAATTCGCGAGGATCAGGGCGAAATCCCGGCCGCTGAAAAAAAGGAGCTCCCCGATCTCCTCACCCGCGACGAGATTCGCGGCTGCCTCCACAACCACACCATCGCCAGCGATGGACAGGCCACCCTCGAAGCCATGGCCCAGGCCGCGGCAAACCTGGGTCTGGCTTGGCTGGGCATTGCCGACCACTCCCGCTCCTCCTTTCAGGCCCACGGTCTCGACGAAAAAAAGCTTCTCGCCCAAATCGAGGCCATCC
>JBILFP010000037.1:0-13171 GCA_044351535.1 Methylacidiphilales bacterium | reverse complement strand
TCCTTGCGGTAGCGTTCGGAAAATCCTGTCAGCGAGGTGCCGACAGGCTGGCCGGCCATCTCCAGGAGGACATCCCCTCCGCGGAAGGCGGATTTCTCCCCGCGGCCCCCCTTGAGGACGGTGAGTACGCGGAGGGCGTCCTCCCCGGCGACGATGCAGAGGCCGTCGGGAAAATCGAGGGGTTCGACCGGGGGTGGGGAGACGCCCGGCGCTGGTTCCAAAACGATGCGAAGGTTGGCGGGAGCAGCTGTTTCGAAACCCCGGCGAAACTCGATCGGATCGGTCCAGACCGTCTCGTAGGCGCGTTGGAGCATTTTTCGTTCCGTCTCGGTCATCAGGCCCTTGGTGGTCACTTTGGGGATGTCGCGGGAAAAAGCGTTTTCATCGATGCCGCGGCGGTTTTTATCCTCCCCTTCGGCGATGGTCGCAGGGCGGAAGACGGTTCGGAGAACGGTTCCGGCCGGAAGGACCTTGTCGGCGGCGATGAGGACGTCCTGGGAGACAACCACGCGGTCGTTTTTGGATTCCAAAGGAAAGGAAAGACCCAGAGGAGGGTCCATTTTCGGGTCCCATTCGCCGGCGAGGACGAAGGTTGGACCAAGCAGGAGGGCGACCAGAAGAAGGGTGGCTGGCTTGGGGGCGGGGGTCATCTGTGGTAGTATGGTTGGATTGACGGGGGCGTCACGGTTTCGATTCAAACCGGAAGCGACCTGCGGCAAGCCGAGGGCCCGGATTGGTTGGCCTCGTTAAAAAGCCGATCCAAAAATTAAAAGCTAACGAAGAGTTGGCTCTCGCGGCCTAAACAACCGTGACGCCGCCCCCTCGACCCCGGCTAGGGGGGGATTGGCGTGTTTGCCGGGTCGGGGAAGAGGTGAGCGACCGACCTTTTCCCCGGAACCAACGTGGTGGCTACGGACGACGGGCCGGTGGCAGGGCAACCGTCATCCCGACAATCAACCTGCCAACAAGCTTGTAGATGCGGGTGGTATCTAGTTTGAAGACGTGGGTTCAACTCCCACCGCCTCCAATTGACAAATTCACCCCTATGGAGAGATTGAGTTCATGTTCGGAGAGAATCGGGATAAGCGATTACAGCGCAGGCAGGAGGCGGATGATTTCCGGAGGATTTTTCAGCCTATCTCCCTGATGTTTGGAGCGATCGGAGTGCTGTTGTTGGGTTGGGTAGGTCTCAACATGTTGGAGGGGCAACCGTTGCGCAGGGATTTCGTGGGTGCCGCCGCCATCCTCATCAGTTTCCCGCTCCTGGTTTTCCTTTTTCGCCTGGTCCGCGGGCATTTCCGCAAAGACCTGCACCGCTAATCCCCAAAGGAGTCGGATCAGGGAAGCCCGTCGGGATTCGCGGTGGTGTTGTCCCACATGTATCGCATGACCCCGTACTTATGGGAATCGGTCAGCATGCCAAAGGCGAGGTCCACGGTATTAAAAGTTTCCAAGGTTTCCGAATTGGTCCAGCTGCCCCGATAGCGCCAAAGATGGGGGGTCAGCGCCTCGTCCGGCCCTCGGCCCATGTATTGTCGCACCTCTTCCTTGCTCATGGTGTCGGTGGCGGCCTCAAAAGCCTTCACCTCCGTGGCTGGTTCCGCCTGAAGCGTGACCGAAGCCGCAAAAAAAGCCATCATAGCGACGTGCACGGGCATAAGAAAAAATTAGGAAAAATGGGCAGACTCGTCCAGATCGGGCTGCCCTTGTTTCTTTATTTTCAGCCAAGCGTCCGCGCACAACTGCCGGGAGCAGAGGAGGTCCCCTTGCCGGAAAGGGAGCGGATGGAGGAAGCCATCGCTGAACCGGTGCCCCCAACGGCCGAAGCCCCCCTGAAACTCACCGGTTACGTGGATGCCACCTATTTTTACAATTTTGGCCCCGGGGGAGCGACCAGCCCGTTGGATTTTCCCGCCGACACCACCCCCAAAGGCGATTTCAACCTGAGTGCCCTTTGGTTGCGGTTGGAGAAGCCGTTGGTCCGGGAAAGTCGCGAGGTCCATGCGGGATTTCAGTTCGGGGTGATGCTGGGGGAGGACGCGACCTGGTACGCGACCAATCCCAACAACCCTCCCGCCGGCCCGGATAGCAACGCCCTTTATATCGGGGAAGCTTTCGGAAAGATCTGGGTTCCCGAGGCCCAGATGGAATTGTGGTTTGGCAAGTTTCAGGCGGTGATCGGCTACGAGACCATCTGGCGTCCGGACAACCCTCACATCACGTTCGGGATCGCTGACGCGTTCATGCCACAGGACAATATTGGGTTTTTAGCCATTTTTTCCCCGGAGGAGTTTTTTGACGTCGGGGTTGGGTTGGGCAACACCTCCGGAGAGGCGAACGACGCGAACCTGGAAGCCTTTGGGGACGAGTATAGCGTGATCGGATACTTCGTGCTCGAAAGCCCCGGCGAAAACGCCCGGCTTCAGCCCGGGCTCTACGTGGATCCCTGGGGTCAGCATGCCGGGAACGCCCGGGCGGCAATCAGCCAAGACTTTTACTACAATTGGAATGTCCTGGGGGAATGGAGCCCTTTGGCAACGCAGGGGAAGTGGACCCTGGCTTTTGATGTCACCGGAGGCTCGGGCACCGGGGATACAAGCTCTGCTACGAATCCGGAGCCCCCCACGACCTTTGCCTCGACGGGGCTCTACTCGATGTGGATGGTCACGGAATCCGTTTCCTTGAACGGTCGGGCGGAATACATGCACACCAGCAACAACGCCTTCACGCTCTCGACACGAACCAGTGGAGGGGATTACTGGAGCTACACTCTCACTTTGGGGGTGAAGATCACCGATGAGTTGGTCTGGCGGGGGGAGGGCCGATACCAGTGGGGCGCGGAGATGCTGACGCCGACGACCTCCTCTGTCTGGACGCTGGCGACGGAGATTTACTACCGCTTCTGACCGGCAGCCCAAACCTGCACACGCTCCAGCACGTCGTTCACCGAAATTTTTTCCATCCGGCCTTTCCGATGGCTAAAGGTCATCTGCGGCGTTTCCCGGGGTTCGTGAAAAGCATCCACGAGCAAGCGTGAATCCTGTCGCCATGGGCCTACCCGAGCGGGGCTGTTATAGCCGTAGAGCCCGATGACCGGCTTGCCCAGTGCTCCGGCCAGATGAAGAGGGCCGGTGTCGGGGGAAACGACGAGATCGCAACCATCGAGGATGGCGACCAAACGGCGCAGACCCGAGCCGAGGGCGCTGATCGGCGGATGCCGGCATTCCGCCGCCATCTTTTTGCCAAGGGAGGTTTCCCGCGGGGTCTGGGCGCCGACGAGGATGGTGGTGAGGCCGAAGTCCTGATGAAGTCGATCGTTCAATTCGACCCAGCGTTCGGGCAGCCAGTCCTTTCTGGGATTGCTGGTGCCGGCAACCAGCGCGACGCGGGGTCGGGGTAGCGAGCGGAAAAAGCTCTCCTGCCAGGGCCGCTCCGAGGGCCAAGGGCCCAGGTTCCATTCGATCGGTTCCCGGGGGATCTGGAGGTAGTCGAGAAACTCAAGGAAATGCTCCTGTACGTGATTCATGGGGCGGGCGGGAATATGGCGGTTGTTGACGAGCCAGTTGAACTCCCGGGCGCGGGCGGGATCGAGACCGATCTTGACTGGACTCCGGCAAAGGGCGGTCAGGAGGGTGGCCTTGAAATAGCACTGGAGATCGAGGACGACGTCGAACGGACGATCCCGCAATAGCCGGGCCATCTGGACAAAGCCGGCGAGGCCGGCTTTGCGCCGAAAGAGAAGGATTTCATCGACCGCCGGATGACCTTCCAGCAGGGCGGCGCCGGCATCCTGCAGCAGCCAGGTGATGCGGGCGCGGGGGCGGGCACGCTTGATAGCATTGACCACAGGGAGGGCATGAACCACATCGCCCACGGCACTAAGGAGGATGATGCCGATGCGGGGCTCGGAGGGGAGAGTCATGAGTCCGGAAAGAGTTCCCGCCAAAGCCGGGGGACCTCCTGTTCTGACCATCCGAGGTCGCCGAGCCGGGCGAGCTTGAGGAGGGAGCGAAGGAGGCGATGGCGGTTGGCCGTGTCGATGGTGGGATCGCCTGGTTCGCCCCATCGGACCGCATCAACGTCCAGAAGCCAGGCACTCCAGTTGCCGGATCCGGTGGGGGAAAGGAGGATGTTCCTTGCGTTGAGATCGGGGTGGCGAACGCCTTGGCGATGAAGTTGGTCGAAAAGTTTGCGGACCGCGGCCATGATCCGCGTCCGCTGGCCGGCCAGGGGCCGGGTGGAGAGAAGATCATTGAGATCGCGGCCGCCGGTAACGAGGGAAGTGGCTACTTCCATCCGGCAAAACGGGCTGGCCGGATAAAAGAAGGCCGCCTGGATCTTAGGGGTGGGAATGCGTAAGCGCAGCAGACGTTCGGACCGAAGGATTTCCCGGCGCACCCGTTCGCTCCCGAGGTAGAGGTCGCGGGCCAGACGGCCCCACCATCCCCCATGCACACATGGACGGATGATCAGCGTGCCGACCCCCGGGAAAGGAGCGGATACGACAGCGCCGCGGCCGGGAAAGCGGCGGGAATCGGGATGGCGGGCGGCGACCCTGGACAGGGGCAGCCCGGCGTCCGAGCGTTTCCAGAAGGTCAGCACCGGCTTTTTGGCCCCCGGGCGAAACCAAGCGGTTCCAACGGGGATTTTCTCGGATTCAAAATCCTGCGGGGCGTTGCCGTAGTTCATGGGACGAAGGGGGAGAGGACCAGATCGGGGGCGGGATCCTCCCCAGTCTCCAGCTTGGCGAGGATCGCCGGGGTGATCTGGCCGGACTTTTGGATGAAAAGCTTGCGCAAGTAGGCGGCGGGCTCGGCCGCTTGGGCCGAATCAATGCCGGAGGAGCGGGTAGCCCGGTGGATCGCTTCGTCCGGAGAGAGGCCCTCTTCCCGTAATCGGACCAGGGCCGCCAAGGCTCTGCGGGCCAGAACAGGGCCGCCGGGCCCGGCTAATTTTTCCGAAAAGAGGGCGGGGGAAACGTTGCGAACCTGATTCTCCATGCGGCGCTGACGCTGGGCCTCTTGGGCGGTCTCTTGCAGGCGGCGCTGGGCGGAGGCATCGATATTGGCCTGAGAGGGAACAGCCTGGGGCAGTCCCACCACAGGAACGGACAAGAGCAAGCCGACGGCGAGGATCCGGCCGAACAGGCTACGGCTTAAGTTGAATGATGGTGTAACGGACATTCAGGCCGTCCAGTCGGTTGATGCCGGTGTTCTGGGTGATGTCGAGGCGCTGGGCCGGAATCATGCTGGTCACAATGGCGGCGTTGCCCTTGCGGGCCTTCACCCCCATGGCGATGCGATTCTGTGCCTCCGGCCAGGTGAGTTGCATGAGACTTTCATTGGCAATCGGGGTGTAGGCATTGGTGGGTTTGCCGCGCTTCCAGATTTTAACTCCCTGAGTCTCGACCACTTCCTCCACCGGGCGGGCAGGGGCGTTGGTGTCCTGGGCCAGGGCGGAAAAAGCGCTCACCCCGCAAAAGACCATCAGCCATCGAGTCATCGGGTTACCCTAAAGCGGGAGAACCGAGAATCGAGTCGTGATTTGGGTCCTTGGCCTTAGCTTTGGGACATGAAGAAGACAAAAAATCTGCGACTCCAAACCGATCCGGTGACAAAACTTCTCCTGGCCCTGGTGGCCGGCGGCCTGTGGTGGCACGCCTTTCAGCCCTGGATGGGAAACCAGGCCCATGCCGACGGGCCCACCAAGGTGGACATCGTCTCCGTCGGCGGGGAAAAACTCAACCTGGTGAGCCAAGCCGACATCCAGGCCGATGAGCCGGATTCCTTCAAACGACAGGGCCTGCCGGTGACGAACGTCAATACCCGCTAGGCGGGCGCGAGTGGCCGTGGGATCCGCCGGGGCGATGCCCCCGGCCCCGACGCCGCCGCCGACGGCGGTGGTGGGGATGGGCTGGCTTGCGACGCGGGGTGAGCTTGCGGGCGACGTGGCCGACGGCTTGGACCAGCTCCTTGGCCATCCAGCTGACGGCGGAGAGAACCTCGCCCAAGGGAAGCCGGGGCAGAATGCGCCGGCCCTGCTGGATCCCGTGCTTGCCTTCGCGGGCGGCCCGTTTTTCCAGGGCGTGGTCGACCTCATGACCGATCCGGCGGGCCTCCTCAATCGCCTCGCGCATTGAAAAAACAAGGCAGGGGATGGGCATCTCGGGCCACTGTTGGAGATGAAGCCGGTGGGCCGGATGGGGACGGACGCCATAGCGGCCACCGGGTTTACCCAGATCGGGCTGGCCCTCGCCGGCGTGGATGAGGACGACGGCCACCTTGGGCTGGTGTCCGTAACCCTGCCGGATCATTTCGGCGGCGGAACGGAGCTGGCGGGCGGCGCGGTTGACCGCCGAGGCGGAGCCGAGTCCGCTGAGCTTGAATTCAAACACCGCGGAAGGATGGCCGTGGGAGAAGGCGACGGCGTCGAGCTCGCGGAAGCGGTATCGCCGGCGAAGGTGGTCGCCCAACTCGGGGTCCTGGTAACGGAGGATGCGGCGGTCCCCGAGTTCAAAATGGCGGGCGAGAAGGGAGCGAACCCCAAACTCAGCAGCGGCGCTGATGATGGAGAGGGCGGCCGGCTCGATCCGGACTTTGCCGGTACGTTCCCGTTCCCGGCGGCGCCGGACCGCGAAACCTTCCGACCAGCGGAGGTATTCGCGGTCGTCCGGATGGACGAGTTCCGGTTTGCCGTAATCCGGTGCGGGGGCGGGAGGGTGGGAGTTCAGGAGCGGACCTTCAGGGTTTCTTGGCGCCGACCACACAGCAGATGCCGGCATTGCAGAGGACCAGGGCGAGGGTGCCGGGCCAGAACCACTCCCCGCCGGCCACAAATTTCTGGTGACCGGCCCAAGCCAGCAAGGAGAGGCCGGTACCGTTGAGGAGAAGACCCAGAATCACCAGGGAAAGCCAACGAAGCATGATCTTCAAGGTAAGGGGACGTGGTTTTCGTGCAAGACCGGTGACAGAAGCGGGATTGACCCAAACCTCAAAAAAAGGGATTCTGTAAGTTCATGAAATTCGGCGACATCGAGAAAATTCTGGGAGCGGAAGCCAAGGTTTTGCTGGGGCACTCCTGCAAGACTGTCGACAAGGCCCGCCTGCATCTGCCCGGCCCGGATTTTATCGACCGCGTCTGGCGGGACAGTGACCGTTCCATTTCCGTTTTGCGCAACCTGCAGACCACTTTAAACCACGGTCGCCTAGGTGGAACCGGCTACCTTTCCATTCTCCCGGTCGATCAGGGCATCGAGCATTCGGCCGGAGCCTCCTTTGCCCCCAATCCTGACTATTTTGACCCCGAAAACATCGTGAAGTTGGGTCTCGAGGGGGGTTGCAACGCGGTAACCTCCACCCTTGGCGTACTGGGGGCAGTAGCCCGGAAATACGCCCACAAGATCCCGTTCGTTCTCAAGATCAACCACAACGAGCTCCTGACGTATCCGAACCTCGCGGATCAGAAACTGTTCGCCGGCGTGAAGCAGGCGTTCGACATGGGCGCGGTGGGGGTGGGGGCGACCATTTACTTCGGTTCCCCCGAATCCGGCCGACAGATCGAGGAAATCTCCCGCGCCTTCGCGATCGCCCATGAACTGGGCATGTACACGATTCTCTGGTGCTACTTGCGCAATCCGGCCTTTAAGACGAAGGAAAAGGATTATCATCTTTCCGCTGACTTGAGCTCCCAGGCCAACCACATCGGTTCGACCATCCAGGCCGACATCATCAAACAAAAACTCCCGGAGAATAACGGGGGCTACAATGCGGTGAAGCTGGCGGGCAGCGATTACGGCAAGACCGACCCCCGCATCTATTCCGAACTGACTTCCGACCATCCGATCGACCTTTGCCGCTACCAGGTGCTGAACTGTTTTGCCGGCCGGGCCGGGCTGATCAATTCCGGCGGCGCCTCGGGCAAGAACGACATCGCCGAGGCGGTGAAGACCGCGGTCATCAACAAGCGGGCCGGCGGGATGGGGCTGATTTCCGGGCGCAAGGCCTTCCAGAAGCCGTTGAAGGAGGGCGTGGAGATTCTGAACGCCATCCAGGACGTCTATCTGGCCAAGGAAGTCACCATCGCCTGAAAATGCCTGCGCGGGTCTGGTGCTTTACGCCCAATCCGGTCCTTGAAATCAAGTTCGCCCACGGGCACCTTGCGATTTCTGCAGGAGGAAAGGGTTATAATGTGGCCCGGCAGCTCAGGCAGTGGAATGTGCCGGTCGTTTCCGTGGTTCCAAGGACAGGGATGGAATGGCGGCATGCGGCAGGAAAAGACCGGGTTCCGATCCAAGAAATTCCCATGCACTCCGCGGCCCGTATGGGCTGGGCTCTTGTAGAGGCGGCGGGGCAGAGACTGGATTTCTTTACCGAAGATCCACATTGGAAAAGAGCCGACTGGAGCCAATGCGGTAAATTTCTGCGTCGGGTTGTCCGGCCCGGGGACTGGCTGGTCGTGGCCGGAAGTGTGCCGACGGGGGCCCGGCGAGGTTGGTGGAAATCTCTTTTTCTCAGCTTGAAAAGGCGGGGGGTCCGGATTCTGGTGGACGGCAAAGGACCGCTTTTGCGGCAGGGCCTGCAGGCGGGGGTGGAGTGGGCTAAGGCGAATTTGGCGGAGGCGGAAGAAACGATGATGCGAAGGGGGGCAGACCGGTGTCTTGCAGCCATGCAGACCCTCTCGCGGGGTCGGTGCTGTCTGCTGATCACCCGGGGACCCCGTGGCTTGCTTATGAAAGCGGGGAGGACAACCGTGGCGGTGCCTGCGCCACAAATCCGGGTACGGGATGCCACCGGATCGGGGGATGTGGTTACGGCTGCCTTGATTTACGGAATCCGCAAAGGGTGGGAGATCGGGAAAATCGCCGGTTTTTCGGTATGGGCGGGTTCGGAGAAGGCCGCGCGGCGGGACGATGTGGTGGTAAGGTTGAAGGGGTGAGGGGTTGGTGGCTGAGGTGAACCGATCACGATTCTTTATCCCGGCGCCCAAGCTCAGGGTGAGGGATGCGACCGGGTCGGGGGATGTGGTGACGGCGGCCTTGATTTATGGGGAGATGTTAAATTTGCCGATGGAGCAAACTTTCAAACGAGCGGTTGAAGATGGAGCCCTATATGCAAAGGGTAAAATAGTGTAAATATCTAAATACCAGAAATTTATACAAAAAATCTGAAATACATTTGTCACAAATATACTATTGAAAAATCGACTGACCTGTTCTAAGTATTCATTTATGAGCAGGTTGCTTATAGCTTTGGATTCTTCGTCCTCTTTCTTGCGTTCACTACTGGTTATTTTTCTATCCCTTGGTTTTACCGGGAACGCCCGTGCCGATCTTTATGGGACGGTATGGAACTTGAGAGGGAATTTCACGGTTGGTTCGGGAGATTATATCCGAATGACCGGAGATGGGAACGGAGACTCCTTCACGTGGCAGGAAGGCTATTTCAACCATAACGCCTCCACGATGGATTTCTTGGGAAATGCCCAGATCGGACTGAATGCTTGGGGCGTTTTTTATCAAAATGGGGGAGACATGAACGTGGGCGGATATCTCTCGATCGCACGTTGGGGCGGGGGCGGTGCCCTGATTGTCAATGGTGGAACAGTGAACTCCTACAATAATCAAATCATAGTTGGTGAGGTTGGTTCCGGTTCCATGACAATGAATGGTGGACGCGCCTTTTCCTACCAAGGTGTGACCTTGGGGGCAAATGGGGGGAGTACAGGAAACTTATATCTTGATGGAGGAACCCTCGAGGCAGGAGCCATTTGGAAGGGGGGTGGAACCGGTAATCTAGGTTTCAATGGGGGAACGCTCAAGGCGACACGCGACGAATGGAATTTTATCTCGGGTCTTAACTCGGCCAACATCGGTGGTAACGGAGCGGTGATTGATAACGACGGTAAGGGCATTGGCATCAATCAGACCCTGACTGGCTCCGGCTCGGGGAGCGTGAAGTTCGACGGAAGCAATTGGACGACGCTCCGGCAAAACAACACCTACACGGGGGATACATTGGTGAGAGGAGGGGTTCTCCAATTTTACGAGAACGGATCCCTCTACAACAACGGCACCGCTGCTGGAAATATCTACGTCAACAGCGGGGCCACACTCTATTTCAACAAGCAGGATGTATTTGGTGATGCCGGCACGGGAAGCAGTTCTCCCGTTACGATCACTCTGAACGGCGGGACCATCAACAACGCTGGGGTTTTTAACAACCTTGCCAACCTAACCATGAATGGGGGCAATCTGAATGCGAGTGGCGGAAGTGCCAATGGCTGGAATGCATATATGTTAAACAACGTAACCGTCGGAGGAAGCAGTGCCTCTACCATCACCTCTAACACCACAATCAACGGCAATAACGCCATTCTCCTCAGCCGTGCCGGGACGACCACCTTCGACGTTGGGTCGACTGGCGATGCCACTGGTGACTTGAAAGTCTCTGCCAGACTGACGGATGGGAACGGGGTGGTCGGTTCCCTCACTAAAACCGGAGCGGGAGCCATGGTTCTCTCCGCCGCCAATACCTACACCGGTGAAACCAAGGTCGTTTCCGGAACCTTGATGGTGGACACGGGCGGCTCGATCGCCACCAGTTCGGCTACGGTATCCTCTGGCGCTACTTTAAAGGTGAACGGAGTGGCTGGAGCAGTGGTTCTGAACGGAATTCTATCCGGAACCGGCACCGTGGGTGCTTTGACAATGAATGCCGGCTCATCCCTGAATCCGGGGGATACGATTGGAAAATTGACGGCCCTCTCGGCGAGTTTCGCTGCTGGTTCCACCTACAACTTTGGCATCGCGAGCCTCACCGGGGCGGCGGGCACCGCGGCGGATCTTTTCTCGGTGACGGGTGCCTTGGATCTTTCCGCGATCAGCGCGACCAGCAAGATGAACCTGGTGTTGCAAAGCCTGAGCTTGGCCGGCTTCAACGCTGACTCCCAATATTCCTGGACGCTAGCCGAGGCGGGCTCCATTACGGGCGCAGGATGGGCGGCGGGAACTGATGTCACGGATCGATTTAATATCACCAGCACAGGCTTCAATGCCGGCACCCAACCCGGCCGTGGGTTTAACGTGAAGACCGCCTCGGAAGGTGGCACGATGAAATTGGTTCTCAATGCGGTTCCCGAGCCTACGACGGGCTCACTGGTGATCATGGCCAGCGTGCTTTTGGCCATGCATCGCCGGCGCAGGAGCTAACCACTCTTTAAAGATCCAGCGGGTTTCTGGATGGCGCCTTGGAGCGTCTAAGGGGTTGAGGCGGGTGGGGGGAGTGGACTAGCTTTTTTGCATGGGTAGACAGTGGCTCCATGCAAAACGGGAAGTGGCTTCGCTCAAGAAATCAAAGGCAACGAGCAAGTACGTCCGGGAAATCACCCTGGCCGCGCGGCAGGGGTCGGATCCCGCTCTCAACGCCCGGCTGGCCACGGCGCTCGACCGGGCACGGAAGGAGAGCGTGGCCAAGGACGTCATCCAGCGGGCGATCGAAAAGGGCTCGGGTGCCGGGGCCGGCAAGGATTCCTTGGAGCACATGGTGTTTGAAGGGTACGCACCCCACAAAGTGCCAGTGATCTGCGAGGTCTACACGGACAACCACAACCGGACGGCTCCCGAGATCCGAGTCCTTTTTAAGGCCGGCTCGCTCGGCTCCTCCGGAAGCAACCGGTTCCTTTTCGACCAGGTGGGTATCGTAGAAGCGCACCACGCCAAGGCGGACACGGACCGGGAAACTGCGGCGATCGAGGCCGGGGCCAACGAGGTGGAACCGCTCACCTCCGAACAGAACGATGACATTCCCGATGACACCTGTGGGGCCCGCTTCCTGACGGAGCGCTCGGCCGTGCACGGAGCCACAGATTGGTTGAGGAAGAACGGCTGGACGGTGGTGACCAGCGAGCTGGGTTATGTGCCCAAAAACTATCCCGATCTCAAGGATGAGCAGCGGGCCGAGGTGGGAACGTTTCTGCAGGCGCTGGAGGATCACGACGACGTCCACCGGGTCTGGGCCGCCGTTCGCTAACCATGCGGCGCTCCGGCCGGGCGGTGGCCAAGCGGGACCTGCCCAACAAAATCTGTGCCCACTGCGGGCGACCTTTTGCTTGGCGAAAAAAATGGGCTCGTGACTGGGAAAATGTGAAATTCTGCAGCGAGGCCTGCCGAAGGGGCCTCACACCCCCAGGACCAATTTCCGCTCGACCGGACTGAGCTCTTTCCAGGTTCCAGATGCCTGGCTTCCGAGCCCCAGACCGCCGACTTTTATCCGGATCAGACGCAGGGTGGGGTGGCCAATGGCGGCGGTCATTTTGCGAACCTGGCGGTTTTTTCCCTCGGTGAGCTCCAGACCGATCCAGCAGTCTGGGACGCTCTTGCGATAACGGATGGGTGGATCCCGTGGAGGGAGTTGGGGTTGAGGATCCAAAAGCCAGGCCCGGCAGGGAAGGGTTTTTCGGTCTTCGATTAACACTCCATCGGAGAGTGTTTGGAGGGCATCGGCGGACGGGATGCGTTCCACCTGAGCCCAGTAAGTGCGGGGATGGCCGTGTTCCGGATCCAACAGCTGGCTGTTCAGGCCCGGTTCATCGCTCAGTAGAAGCAGCCCCTCCGAGTCCGCGTCCAACCGGCCCAACGGGTAAACGTTTTTAGGAAAGGCAAATTCGGCAAGAGTGCGATGAGGGGAGCCGTCCGGGGTGAACTGGGATAGAACCCCGTAGGGCTTATGAAAGGCCAACACCACGGTTGAACCTATCCATCGAGGGGTTGCTCGGCCAAGCGAAGTTGCCCAAGATTCCATGATGGAAATCCAAATAATCAGTCCCACCCTTGCCCAAGAGCGCCGCTCCAAAGGTGAGAACCTGGCTTTTGTTGACGTGCGATCCCCGGCGGAGTTCGAGTCGGTTCACGCCACCGGGGCCAAGCTCTATCCGCTGGATTCCTTGGATCCGAAAAGGATTTCCTCCGAATTGGGGATCTCCTCACAAACTCCGGTGGTTCTGCTTTGCGCCGGGGGCAACCGCGCCCGCAAGGCTGCGGAAAAGTTCCACGCGGAGGGGATCCCGCACTGCCTGGTGGTGGAGGGTGGAACCAAGGCCTGGGAGGCCGCCGGCTTGCCGGTGGTGAGGGGCAAGGGGGCCATTTCCATCGAACGGCAGGTCCGGATCGGGGCCG
>JBILFP010000036.1:0-13217 GCA_044351535.1 Methylacidiphilales bacterium | reverse complement strand
CTGAGCAGGTCCGCCCGTCGCGGCGAGGTGGACGCGAGGATCAGTCGCACCCCACGACCCTGCCCCCGCCTTCGGGAAGAGGCACGCCCGGAGTGTGGAAGTTATTCTTCCTTATCCGCTTTTTTCCCAAAATGTTCCCCAACAACTTTGAGCCGTTGGTTGAGTCCCCCCAAGGGTCGGGAACGATGAAACCCTGTGATTGCCGAAGCTCAGCCGCTACGGGGACGTGGACGTCGAGACGCCCCCGCGCCGATCACCATCGAAGGTCTTCCCGCCCACACCAACCTCGAGGCCGAGCGCTCCGTTCTGGGCGCCATGCTGGCCGATCCGGACCATGTGGTGGATCTCTGTCAGGAAAAAGGGCTCCGCGACGAGGACTTTTTCGCCCCCGCCCATCAGGTCATTTTCCGCGCCGTCACCACCATGCGGGAAACCGGCCAGGCCATTGATCCCTCCACCCTGCTGGCCTGGCTGAGCGACCGGAAACTCCAGGATTCGGCCGGTGGCGCCGCTTTGATCGGCGAACTGGCTTCGGGGGTCATCAGCGTTTTCACCGCCCCCACCCATATCCAGCAGGTCAAGGACAAGAGCCTCCTCCGCGAACTTCAGCAGGCCTGCGCCCAGATCGTGGTCGGCGCCCACGATCGGCCCCACGAGGTCCAGACCATTCTCGACGAGGCCGAGCGGGATATTCTCGAAATCCGCGGTCGCCGCGAGACCCAGGGCATCATCCGAGCCGCCGAGGTCGCCCCCAAGACCATCCAGATGATTGAGCAGTTGATCCGTGGCAAGGGTCATTACAGCGGCATCCCCTCCGGCTTTGACGAACTCGACCAAATGACCGCCGGCTTCAAGGGCGGGGAGATGATCGTGATTGCCGCCCGTCCCGGGGTGGGGAAGACCGCCCTCGCCCTCAGTATGGCCCGCCACATCCTCCGCCAGCGTTTTGACATTGAAAAAGATGACTTTGTCCGGCCCGGCTATCCGGTCGCCTTCTTTTCACTGGAAATGTCGGCCCAACAGCTGATGTTCCGCCTGCTTTCCTCCCATGCCGGCCTCGATTCCGAGCAGATCCGCCGGGGTCAGCTCAGTGACAGCCAGATCACCGCCCTGCGGGGCGTGGCCGCCGAGATCAGCGACCTGCCCCTGCTGCTGGATGAATCCAGCCTTCTCTCCGTCGGCCAGCTCCGGGCCCGCGCCCGCCGCCTCAAAAAGATGCACAACATTGGGATCATCTTCGTCGACTATCTGCAGCTGCTCACTTCCGGCACGGACCGCGCCCGGGAAAGCCGTCAGGTGGAGGTTTCCGAGATCTCCCGCGGCCTCAAGGCCCTGGCCATGGAGCTCAATATCCCCGTCGTGGTTTTGGCCCAGCTGAACCGAAAACCTGAGGAAACCAACCAAGATCCCGCCCTGCACCACCTGCGCGAATCCGGCTCCATCGAGCAGGACGCGGACGTGGTCATGTTGCTGAGCCGGGAAAACAGCACCGAGGACCATGAATCCACCGAGGGTCATTCCGAGGAGGGAGATGCGGCCCAGACCCATCCCGCCCAGCGCGGCATCGTCTGCAAATTGAACATCGCCAAGCAGAGAAACGGGCCCACCGACCGTATCCGGCTCCTCTTCCAGCCGCGCTTTACCCGCTTCGACTCCCTCCCGCGCGAAGCCCGCTAAGGAGCTTTTCGTCCGTGATCTCGCATGGGTATGTCGCGGTCTTCGCGGAACCCCATTCCGACGACTCGATCCGAAAAATTCTCGAGTCCTGGCTGAACCGGTTCGAAAAGGCCGAACAGGTGATCCCCGGCGTCCAAGCCGGCAACACCACCACGGCGATCCAGCAACCCCAAGATCTGATCCCAGCCGACCACCTGCAGTTCCGGGTGATCCAAGGCGGGGATTTTGCCTGGGCTTACCTCACCCGTGGGCGCCGAGTCATCGAGACCACCGGTTTGCCGCAGGAAAAGATCGCCCTCTGCCTGGACATCCTCTTGGAATTGCCGGGGGTGACGGAGATCGTGGATCAACACGATGACCGGCGGTTGGATGAACTGGAACGAGACGGGTTAATGTGAGTGCCTCCCCAGTCCTGATCCTCACCGCTGCGTTCGGGGACGGCCATAACGCCGCCGCCCGGGGCCTGGCTGCGGCGATCCAACTCCGCGGCGGGCAGGCGGTGGTGGCGGATCCTTTTGCAGAGTCTAAACCGGCCCTGAACGATTTTGCCCGCCGCCTTTACCTCACCCTAATCAACCGCGCCCCGCATGCGTGGAACCTTTTTTACGCGGCCTGCCACCGCCTGCCCTTGATTGAATCCACTCTCTTTCTGCACAGAGCCGCCCAGCGCCGGGTGGAGGAGCTATTGCGGCTCCACCGCCCCAAGGTTGTGGTGCTTTCCTTCCCCGTCTATGCCCACCTGATCGCCCGCCTGCCCCGCGAACTCCGGCAAAGTTTTCAGCTGATCACGGTCGTGACCGACTCCATCTCGGTGCACCGACTCTGGTCGACCGCCCCATCTGCCCTTTGGATTGTACCCAACGAACCCACCGCCAACTCCCTCGCCGCCTTGGGCATCCCACGGGAGAAGATCCGGGCGGTGGGCTTCCCCGTTGATCCCCGATTTGCTGCGCCCGATCCGCATCCGGGGGATGAACCACCCGGCGAACGCCCCAGAATTCTTCACCTGTTGAATTCCGGCCTGCGGGGGGGACCCGAGCTGGCGGCCTCCTTGGCTGCCCAACCGGGATGGGAGGTCACCGTAGGCGCCGGACGGGATCCCAAAGTCGTCGACAAAGTCGAGGCCGCCTTGGGCACCAACCGCGGAAAGGTCCAGATCCTCGGCTGGACAAAGGAGATGCCTTCGATTCTCGCGAAAAACCATTTCGTCATCGGAAAGGCCGGCGGGGCACTCACCCAGGAGACAATCGCCTCCCGTACTCCGTTCCTGGTTACCCAAGTCGTGCCGGGACAGGAGGAAGGGAACTTTGCGCTGCTGCAGGAGATCGGTGTGGCCCGATTGACTCCCGACGGAGACAGTGCGGTGCGGGCGATCCGCGAGGCCCTGGCGAACCGCGGAAAGGGTTGGAAAGAATGGAAAGCCAAGTTGGCCGCCGCTTCCAAGCCCGACGCCTCCTTGCGGTTAGCCGATCTTTGCCTGTCGATGGCGCGCTGATCCCACGACGGTCAGCCCACCAGGCTGATCCACGCCTTCCACATCGTCCTCGCCAGCTCTTCGGTCGGCTCGGCGTACTCAGAGCTGTCTTCCAGGATCTGCGCCGGCTCCACCTGGGCCGTGGCCAGCTCCTTGCGGGATGCGGAAACCATCTCATCGATCATCGCCGCCGTCATTTCCAGATGCGGGACGAGTCCATAGGCCTTTTTCCCCAGCCGGAAGCCCGCACAGGCACACCTCTGGGTGCCCAAAAGATGCACCGCCCCCTTGGGCAACGGGAAATGGTCCCCATGCCACATCAGCGCGTGAAAATTCTCCGGAAGGCGCCGAAGAACCGGGTCCTTGCAAGCCTCGGGCATCTTGTGGACGGAAAACCAACCAATCTCCTTCTCCCCCGGTTTCACCTCGGCCCCTGCGGCTGCGGCCAGCAACTGCGCACCCAGGCAAATCCCCAGGACCGGCCTGTCGGTCTTCACAGCCTTTTCTAGCAGCGCAATCTCCTCCTTCAGGTGAGGCAGTTTTCCCTGGTCGTACACCCCCATGGTTCCTCCCATGACCACCACGCCCGCAAAGGAAGCGGGATCCGAAGGTACTTTCTCCTTTTGATCGATTCGGACGATCCGGACTTCGTGCCCTGCGGAACGGATCTCGTCGGCAATCGTTCCGGGACCCTCCATGGGTTCATGCTGCAGCACCAGAAACTCGGCCATCAAAAAACAATCCGCAAACCGGCGGAATTCCGCAACCTTCTTGTGAAAACTTCTTCCCCGCCCGGATTAGGCCCGGGCTTCCGGCGCATTCTGCAGAAACCAGGCGTAGGTGGAGGCGATGCCCTGTTCGACCGGGATCGTCGCCTGCCACCCCAACTTCCGGATCCGGGCCACGTCGAGAAGCTTGCGGGGCGTGCCATCGGGCTTACTCGAGTCCCAGCGAACCGTGCCTGTAAAGCCCACGGCCTGCCTGACCTTTTCCGCCAAATCCCGGATCGTCAGGTCTTCCCCCACCCCGACATTCACGATTTCCCTACCGTCGTATTTTTCCAACAACATCAGGAGTCCGGCGGCCAGATCATCCACATGCAGCCATTCCCGGCGCGGGGAGCCCGTCCCCCACAGCACGACTTCCTTTTCCCCCCGCTGCTTGGCCCGGTGAAACTTGGTGATCATACCGGGCAGGGCGTGGGAAGTTTCGGGATCAAAATTATCCCCGGGCCCATACAAGTTGGTGGGCATGGCGGAGATGGCGCTTTTGCCGTACTCGTCCCGATAGGCTTGGGCCAGGCGGACACCGGTGATTTTGGCCAGGGCGTAGGCATCGTTGGTGGGCTCCAGCGGGCCGGTCAGCAGGGATTCCTCCGGGATCGGCTGGGGCGCATGCTTGGGATAAATGCAGGAGCTGCCCAGAAAGAGAAACTTTTTGCAGCCGTACCGGAACGCTGACTCCATCACATTATTTTGGATACGCAAATTATCCAAAAGGAACTCCACCGGTTTCCGGGAATTTTCCAGGATGCCGCCTACCCGCGCCGCGGCATCCACCACCTGTTCGGGCTGCTCTTGGGAAAACCAGCGGTCGACCGCCACCGGGTCGGTCAGGTCAAGTTGCCGGCGGGTCTGGGTCAGCACCTTGGTGCCCGCTTTTTTTTCCAGGGCCCGAACCACGGCCGAGCCCACCATCCCGCGGTGCCCGGCGACGAAAATCTTCATTTCTACTCCCGGATGCGCTGGCCGGCCCGCTCCTCGGCGAGGAGCTGAATGTCCGCATCCACCATGATCTCGGCCAACTGCTTGAACTTCACCTTCGGCTCCCACCCAAGCTTTTTCTTGGCCTTGCTGGCGTCCCCGATGAGGAGATCCACCTCCGCCGGGCGAAGATACCGCTTGTCGAAGGCCACGTGTTTTTTGGAATCGAGACCAGCTCGGGCAAAGGCCACTTCCAGGAACTCCTGCACCGTGTGAGTCTCCCCTGTCGCCACGACATAGTCGTCTGGCTTGTCCTGTTGCAGCATCCGCCACATGGCCTCGACATACTCCGGGGCGTATCCCCAATCCCGCTTCGCCTCCAGATTTCCCAGATACACCTTGTCCTGTAGGCCCGCTTTGATCCGTGCCACCGCCCGGGTGATCTTGCGGGTCACAAACGTCTCTCCCCTTCTTGGGCTTTCGTGGTTGAAAAGAATCCCACTCGAGGCGTGCAGACCGTAGCTCTCGCGGTAGTTCACGGTGATCCAGTGGGAGTAAACCTTGGCGGCGGCATAAGGGCTGCGCGGGTAGAACGGAGTTGTCTCGTTTTGGGGCACCGCTTGGACCAGACCGTACATCTCCGAACTGGAGGCCTGGTAAAACCGCGCCTTCGGAGCCACCTGCCGCATCGCGTCCAGAAGCCGAACGGTTCCGATAGCGGTCACATCCCCGGTAAACTCCGGGATATCGAAGCTGACTCTCACATGGCTTTGCGCGGCCAGATTATAAATTTCCTCAGGCTGGGTCTCTCCCAGGATCTTGATCAACGAGCTCGGATCACTGAGGTCTCCGTAATGGAGAAAAAGGCGGGCTCCCTTGTCATGGCGATCCTTGTAAATCGGATCGATCCGTTCGGTGTTGAAACTGGAGGAGCGTCGGATGACTCCATGGACCTCGTATCCTTTCCCGAGCAGCAACTCCGCCAAATAGGAGCCGTCCTGTCCGGTGATTCCCGTAATGAGAGCGCGCTTGGCCATGGTTCAGGCCTTTTCGATCAGGGGCTGTGCCCGGCTGTCGAGCTTCTTGGCCAGACGGATATCCAATTCACTCACCCCGCCTACATCATGGGTGGACAGCTCGATCTTCACCGAGCAGTAGGAATGACTGAGGTCCGGGTGGTGGTTCATCTTTTCAGCCTCGAGGTTCACCCCCGCCACAAACATGGCCGCGGCCACAAAGTCGGGAAACTTGTATTCCCGGACGATCTTTCCTCCGGCCTGTTTCCAGCCGTCCAAGGTGGAGAGAACCACCTCAATCTGGTGACCCGTTAGCTTTGCCGCCATCCGGATAAAATATCGGAACCTTGCCCCCACCCAAGCTTGGAATTTTCCCCTACCGAACCCACCCTTCTCTGATGCCGGAACTTGCCGAGGTTCTTTATTTCAGCCGCCGCTGGGCCCCGGCGTTGGATCAAAAGATTTTGCGCGTCCACCTGCACGACCAGAAACGGATTTTGCGGGGTGTCCGCACCACCCGAATGCGCTCCACCCTGCGGGGACAGCCTTTGCGCGCCATCCAAACCCACGGAAAACAGATGCTCTTCCGTTTTGGTTTCGACTACTGGCTGGGCGTCCACCTTGGCATGACCGGCAAGCTCTCGGCCGAGCCACCCAACCATTTGCCCGGAAAACATGATCATCTCGTCCTCTATACCCGAACCCGCGCCCTGGTATTCCAGGACCCACGCCTTTTCGGACGGATCCGTTTTGACCGCTCCCTTCAGCCTCCCGGATGGTGGTCTTCCCTGCCGACCCCAGTGCTCAGCCGGGAGTTTTCTATTCCGAGGTTGTCGGAAATTCTGAAAAAACGCGGCCGAACCCCTCTGAAACCTCTGTTACTGCTGCAGGAATTCTTTCCGGGCATCGGTAACTGGATGGCCGACGAAATCCTTTGGCAGGCCCGTCTCCATCCCCGCACCCAAGCCGGCACTCTGGACCAGCCAGCGATCTCCGGACTTCACGCCAAAATTCAAAAGATATCGAAAGAGGCCATTCGGATCATCGGCCGGGACTGGTCGGACCCACCCCGGAGTTGGCTTTTCCTGCATCGTTGGGAAGACGGAGGGTATTGCCCGCGATGCCGGGAACCCCTGCGAAGGCAACCGGTGGGAGGACGAACCACCTGCTGGTGCCCCGTCTGCCAGAAGGCGGCACTTCCTCGCGGTCGGAGTCGGTCGTAATTTGGGAGAATGTTTCGGTCCGGACCGCCCCGGCGCATCCAACCTTCCTTGCAAAAAAGCGAGGAACCTCCTTCCCTGCCGAAAAAACCGCCCTTCTCTTTTCCCCCCTGGCTCCCCACCGCCGGTCTAATTGGCGTCGCCGCACTTTTGGGGCTGGGCCTTCTTTTCAGCCTGTATCTTCTACTGCGCGGCCCCACCTACTCCAAAAACGATGACGAGCTGCGCACTCCGCAGGTTCTTCAGGCGGATTATGCCCGCTGGAGCTCTTCCCTTCGCCAGATCACCCAGGTGGCCATGGACTCCAGTGCTCCGGCCATCCCGGTTCTATCTCCCCCCGTCCCAGCCGACCCCTCCACCTTGGGTTGGTGGAATCGCTGGCGAAACCTGCCTCCCGAAGGTCTCGCCCGGTCCGTCCTCGCCCGGCGCTTGCCGCCTCAGATTGAGCTCATCGGCCTGAAGCCCCGGCGCATGCTCCAAAACGAAGACGGCGTCTCGGTGGATTATGAAATCCGGCTGAAGGCGAAGGAGGATATTCTACTCGCTCCCGTGGTCCCGGTGGCGATCCCCCCGGGCATTTCAGCCACCCACCAGCGGCTTTTGCCTCGGATCGTCTACGCTTACGACCTGCCTCCGGGAAAAGTGTTTGATCTGGCCCAAGCCCGAACCGTGATCCCGGCCGGGACCACGCTGGAAGGAGGTTGGACCCTGCGCCAAGCCGTCCTCTCCTCGGGCAGTTGGCTGGCCCTGAGCGCCGATCTTCTCCCCATGACCCGCATCCCGGCGCTGGAAACCATCTTTGCCCGTGAGGCCACGACCCCGCCCCCGGCCCTGCTCCGTTCGCGGGGCGAACTGGAAAACGGGGAAGCCAAACGCCGGGCTGCGGCCCAGTCGCTCGACGACCGCCTGGCGGCGATCCGTGCCGACGTGAAACAGTATCGGCAAAACCTGATGGCCGGGGTTCCCGCCGCCATGAAGAACAAGGGGTTCGGATCCGGGAGCGGCGTGCCCACCGCCGCCGGCGTGGGGGCGCTCGGGGGAGCGGCCACCGGGGCCGGCATCGGGGCCATGGCCGGGGGCGGAGACGGGGCCGCCATCGGCGCAGGCGCCGGAGCCTTTGCCGGCATGCTCATCGGGGCCTTGGTCGCCCACCACGAACACGAGAAAAAAGTGGAACAGGAGAAGGCGGCACGGCGGCAGGCCGTGGCCGCCGTGGAGCGGGAAGTCGCCGAATATGAGCGCCGCCTGATGCGGGAATTGGAAAACGAACTCAATCAGGAGGCGACCCGCCAGGAATCGACGTTGGCGCGCCCCACCCCGACCCCTTAAAAAACATTATGGCCCGAACTGCCAAAAAAGACGCCGTCCTCCGCCGCATCATCCTTGCCTCCATCTGCGCCGGTACGGCGATCCTTTTCGGCCTGCTGGCCCTGATCCAATTCAAGCCCCTGCTGGAGGCCGAGTACTACACCCGCGATTTGCGGGTCCGTTTCGGCATGACCGCCCCGATCGCCCCGGAGGTCGTTTTCCTCTCCATCGACAAGCAGTCCTACAACGATGTTCTCATGGAAGAGGAGATCGCTGCCCACCCCGCGCTGGCAGAAATGTCCGCCGGATCCTGGCCGTGGCGCCGTTCGGTCTGGGGCCACGTCATTCGGCGGGTGGCGGAAGCCGGGGCCCGGGTTATCGCCCTGGATCTGATGTTCCCCACCCCCAAGGACGGGGATGACGAACTGCTCCTCGCCTTGGACGAATTCGGGGATCGGGCGGTGGTGGGAGGAACTTTCGAGGAGGTCAGCAACCTCGGCCGGACCTCCGTCCAGCTGGCCCTGCCCGCTCCCCTCGCGGCCCAAGGCGTCACCGAAATCGCCTCCGACAACCCCAACGGTCGGGTGGGCTACGTCAACCTTTGGCCTGATGCGGACGGAATCATCCGCAGCGCTCACTATCGCCGCACCTTTCAGGACACCTCCGCCATCTCCCTTTCCGGTCGAATGCTGGAAAAAGCCGGGCTGGGCGCCCGCATCCCCGAGGGGGCCAGTGGCCTGATCCGCTATGCCGGACCGCCCAACTTCAACTACAAGGCGATTCCCATTTACCAGCTCTTCGTACCTTCGACCTGGGAAAAGGTGTTTCAAAACGGCGAAATGTTGCGGGGAAAACTGGTCATGGTTGGACCCTACGGGAACTGGTCGAAGGATTTTCTTAAAACCCCCTACCCCAATCCGATGCCCGGGCCGGAGGTCCACCTCGCCGCCTTGGGTGCGGCCCTGACTGGCAGCTTCCTACAACTTCCGCCTCCTTGGGCCTCCCCCGCTTTGCTGGGAGCTGGGGCCTTGTTGGCCCTGCTTTTGATTTTGGCCACCAGTCAACCCGTGCTTCGACTCGCCCTTCTTCTCTTCGCCGCCCTCGGTTACGCGGTTCTCACCTTCTTCGTGCAAGACAAGCTGAACCTCATTCTACCGGTGGTGAATCCCGCCCTCACCCTGCTCCTGGGAGGCATCGGCTGCCTCAGCTACGAGTTCGTCCTTGAGCAGCGCGAGAAGCGGCGGGTCCGCGGCATGTTTTCCACCATGGTCAGCCCCGAGGTTCTGGCTTACATGCAGGCTGATCCCGACCGCTTCCGCCTCACCGGGGAAAAGAGAACGGCCACGATATTTTTCTCCGATCTCGCCGGGTTCACCACCATTTCCGAATCTGTCACCGCCGAGGATTTGGCCAAAATCCTCAACCGCTACCTCACCCCGATGAGCAACCTCGTCACGAAATACGGGGGGTACATCGACAAGTATGCCGGCGACGCCATCATGGCTGACTTCGGCGTCCCCGTCTGGCCTGACGCCGATGCCACCTCCCACGCTTGGAAAGCCTGCTGGTCGGCTCTGGAGCAGCAGGAGCGACTGCAGACGCTGAAACAGGAGCTCAAGGCGGAGTACGGATGCGACATCGACGCCCGCATGGGCATCAACACCGGCGAGGTGGCCGCCGGCAACATGGGTTCGGAACAAAAGTTCCAATACACCGTCATGGGCGATGCCGTGAACCAAGCGGCCCGGTTTGAACCCGCCAACAAGCCCTTTGACACTCACATCATGATCGGGGGCAGAACCTACGAAATGGCCAAGGACAAGATCGAAGCCCGTTTCCTCGCCAACATGATCGTGAAGGGCAAGACCGAGCCGGTTCCCTGCTACGAGCTCCTCGCCAAAAAAGGAGAGCTTCCCGAAACCAAGGCTACCGTGGTGCGCCTTTTCGAAGAGGCCTGGAAACTGCATGCCGAGAGGAAGTTCCAAGAGGCCATTGCCAAGTTCGACCAAGCCCTTGCGCTCGATCCGAATGACGGCCCCTCCAAGGCCTACAAGAAAATCTGCGAAGGATTTCTCAAAACCCCGCCCCCTGATGGTTGGGCCGGGGAGTACATCCAGACTTCCAAATAAGCGGCTCCGGCGACAAGGTGTCGGCTTGAGCCGCTCCATCACACACATTTTTTTTGACTTGGGGAATATCCTCGTTGGCCTCCACGCCGGAGAGAAGCTCCGGGCGTTGGCCAAACAATCGGGACAGGATCTCACCACCTTTTGCGAGAAAATCTGGTCCCACGAGCGGGCCCACGATTACGAGCGGGGTCGCCACAGCTGTGACGAGTATTTTACCCTTTTGGCCGGGGATTTGGATCTGTCCCACGCTCAGCCGGAGTTGCGGGAAGCATTTTGTGACATCTTCCATCCCCTGCCCGACCGGGTGGCGGTCGCGCGGCAATTGGCTTCTCGTTATCCGCTCGGCCTGATCTCCAACACTTGCGCTTCTCATATCCGCCATCTGGAATCAACCTACGATTTTTTTCCGTTATTCTCCCCGCGGATTTACTCCCATGAGGTCGGGGCACGTAAACCTCATCCCGACATCTATGCCAAGGCCCTAGCCGAATCCGGGGCCAAGGCGGAGTGCTCTCTTTTTATCGACGACCTGGCCGAAAATCTCGAGACCCCTTCCCGGCTCGGCTGGAAAACCATCCACCTACCCCCGAAATCCGACCTCGCCGCCGCCCTGACCAAAGCGGGCGTGCCCCTGTCCTAGGCTTTTTTTACAGTGATCGCCGGTGGTCCCCCAGCGCTACCGTTGGCGGTGGTGGTGGAGACTGGGGTAGCCACATCCGCCTCCCCGGCCCGGACGGTGACCTCAGGGTTGTCACCGATAGCCGCTGGGGCGCCCGGCACCCGTTTCCGGCTAACCGTCTTGCTGTAATAGTATTCGGTGTATTTGTAATAACCATACTCCGGCTGCTTGGGATCCACTCCATTAAAGATGATCCCCAGCACCTTGGCGTTGCGCGAGTAAAGGGCCTCCAGGGAATTGCGCATCAACCGGCAGGAGGTGCGCCCCGCTCGGTAAATGATCAGGGTGCCGTCTACTTTTGGAGCCAAACTGGGGGTATCGTCCACCGCCAGGACAGGGGCCGTGTCGAAGATCACCATCTCGAACTCCCTGCGCAGCTCCTCCATCATGATTTCACAAGCTGCGCTGAAAATCAGCTCTCCGGGATGACCGGTCGGTTCTCCCGCCGCCATAAAGAAAAGATTTTTGTAACGGGTGGGTTGCACAACTTTCCGCCACTCCACCTGCCCACCCAAGACCTCGGCCAACCCGGGCTCCCCGTCCAAACCGAAAAGCCGGTGCAGTCCACCCCGCCGCATATCCCCGTCGATCAATAGAATCTTGTTGGTGGTGGCAAACGAAAGAGTCAGGGCAAGGTTGGCGGTGATGGTGGATTTGCCATCCCCCGGCGTCGGACTGGTGACCAGAATGATGCGGTTTTTTTTCTGTCCATCCGTCCCGACAAACCGAAGGCTGGAACGCACGTTCCGGTAACTTTCCGCAAAGACATGGCGGGTGTCCTGGGGATTGAGGAGGGGCAACCGCCCGTCAGCATCCGGCATCTCCTCGGGAACCTGCCCGTAAATCGGTTCGGTGAAGTGTTCCGTAAGCTCCACGACAGTTGAAACACGGTCGTTGAACCGGTCCAGCAGGAACAGCAGACCCCCGGAAAGAATCAGGCCCACGCCCAGACCCAAGAGGAGGGATCGCGCGAACCCGGGTTTGATGGAAATGGCCGGAGTAGCCTGCTCCAGGATGTTGACATCGAACTGGCTGACATCCTGGCTCACGTTCACGTTTTGCACGGTGCCCAACAACGAGTCGTATAACTGCTTTTGCCGCTCGCGTTCGGTTTTGAATTTTTCGAACTCAGCCATCTTGCGGCCCACTTCGAGCGCCTTACCCTCAGATTCAGACACGATTTTTTCTAAATTGGAAATCTGCAGCTGAATGGCCTGCCGCTTCTCCTGAACGGATTCCTGGCTCTGCTGCCGCACGATCTCCAGCTTGCGTTCATTGCGGGTGATCTCGTCCTTGAGGGCCAGAATTTTTGGGTGCTTCGGCCGAAGGTATTTTGACATTTGCTCGAGCCGCGCCTTAGCCCGCTGTAACTGGCGTTTGGTTTGGATGTATTCGGATTGGGGCCCTTCAAAGAGGGCGGCGCTTCCCGATCCATCCCTGGAGGGCGCGCCTTCCGAAGCCTTGGCCTCCCGCTCCAGGGTCTGGTCGATGTTCATCAGGTCGAGCAGTTGGGCTTCCTTGCGAAGCTCGGCCAGCTGCTTGTTTAAGTCGACCAGGTAGGATCCGACGTAATTCCCCTGTTCCTGTAAAAAAACGATGTTGTTCTCCTGCTTGAATTCAAAAATTTTCTGATCCAGGTCCGCAATCGCCTTCTCCAGCTCCGTGAGCTGCTTGGCGACTGCATCGACGGTACGTTGTGAGGTCTCACCCCGCATCTCCCGCTTGAACTCCAAAAACTCGCTCATACATGCATCCGCAAAAAGCTGGGAATACTTGGGGTCGGCGCTGGTGACGCGCAGGATGAAGATGGATGCCTTGGGTTCCTGCTGGACCGCCAGATCGGCGCTGAATCCCTTCAGCTCCGGATGGGCAGCCTCCACCGCCCGGGCGGCTCGCCGCTTGATCTCCTCGCTTTGCATCAGGGAAACCTGGGTGCCGAAATAGTTGGTAAGCTCTTCGGAGTAGACGGCGCTTTCTTTGGTCAGGATGCGCGGCGCCACCATCATCCGGC
>JBILFP010000035.1:0-13311 GCA_044351535.1 Methylacidiphilales bacterium | reverse complement strand
ACATCCTGCGCAATCCGGCCGACTCCATCGCCTCCCACGTGAGCGTCTTTTACCCCGTCTGGAAATGGGTGGAACCCAAACTCCCCAAAAAAAGCCAGGCCTCTCTTGAATATGCCGAACTGGCCGCCGCCTGGTTCCGGCATCTGGAGGAGAAGGACTCCCGCGCCGACCGGAACCGCTATCTGCGCATCCGCTATCGGGATCTTGTTTCAAAACCCGGAGACACGGTTCGCTCCATTTACCGCCATTTCCGGATTCCCCTTAGCCCCAAAGCCTCTGCCGCCATTACCCGCGCCGCCCGGCAATCCCTGGAATACAAAAGCACCCACCGCTACTCGCTCCGGGAGTTCGGCCTCTCCGCCGATTGGTTACGCCATCAACTCGGCCCCATGATGAGAAAACACGGTTTCACCATCTCCCCCCGCCGCTAGAAGACATCGGCTCTCCTGCCTGAAGTGTGATCTATTCGTTTATGATTACGATTACGTTTACGCAGAAGTTAAGTCTTAAAATTTCGCAAACCTAAACCTAAACGTAAACGCCCGGCCGTACTTACGCCGCTCTTGGATCGAAGCGTTGGGCGATCGGCATTCTGCGTCCAACGCCGAACGCCTTCGTCGTAATTTTTAATCCCGGCGCCGCTTGGCGCCGCTTGTATTCAGACAAATCGATCTTCCGCACGATCTCCTGCGCGGTCTTTTTGGAAATGCCTTTTTTTGCCATGGCCTGGATCGACCCGTCGTTCACCACATAGCTTTCCAAAATCCGGTCCAGCTCTTCGTAGGGCGGCAAGCTGTCTTGGTCGGTTTGATCGGGTCTCAACTCGGCGCTGGGGGCCTTCTCGATCGACGACTTTGGAATAATCTCCCGCTCCCGGTTCACCCACTGCGCCACCCGGTACACCATGGTTTTCGGCACATCGGCAATCACCGCCAGCGCCCCACACATGTCCCCATAGAGCGTGCAGTAGCCCACCGCCAACTCGCTCTTGTTGCCGGTGGTCAGCAGCAGCCGGCCGGTCTCGTTGGAAATGGCCATCAGGATGACTCCGCGAATTCGCGACTGCAGGTTCTCCTCCGTCAGCCCCCCCGTCTTTCCTCCCCGGGCCGGCGCGATCGACGCCAATAAGGGCTGGAAGGACGGCTCAATGGGAATCTTGAGATAACGAATCTTCAGGCGCTTGGCCAAAGCCTCGGCATCCTTGAGGCTGCCCTCGCTGGAAAAGCGGCTGGGCATCGCCACTCCCAACACCTTGTCCGGTCCCATCGCCTCCGCCGCAATCACCGCCGTCAAGGCGCTGTCGATTCCCCCGCTCAATCCCAACACCACTTCGTGGAATCCACATTTTTTCAGGTAATCCTTGGTTCCCAGCACCAGCGCGCGAAACACCTGCTCCTCCTTGGGGGCCCATTCGGGTTTTGTTTCCCTCCCATCCAGGTCCACCACCCACGACTGCTCCCCAAAGGCCGCGCCCTGCGCCAACACTCCTCCCTTCCGGCCGACGGCCAGACTCTGCCCATCGAAAACCAGCTCATCGGCTCCTCCGACGGCATTGACCTGCACCACCGGGATTTTGGACCGCAGGGCCACCTCCCGAAGAAGCCGGTAACGTGTCTGCTCCTTGCCGATGTTCCAAGGCGAGGCGGAGAGGTTCACCAAAAGATCGATCCCTTTTTTCGTAAGCTCCCGCACCGGATCCCGCCGATAGCGCCGCACCGGCCATACATCTTCGTCGTTCCAGATATCCTCACAGATTGTGACCCCGACCCTTCTCTTGCCGATCCGGATCGGCTGCGAATCCCCGCCCGGCTCAAAGTACCGGTCCTCATCAAAAACGTCGTAGGTCGGCAGCAATGCTTTTCTGGCCACCACGCGGGCTTTTTTCCGATGCAAAAGAAAAGCGGCGTTATGCAACGGCCGCCCGTCCTTGCCCTTGAATTTCTCAATTCCTCCGATCAGCAAGGGAACCGGTCCGGTTTTGGCCGCCAACTGCCTCAAGCCCCGGTCGTGGGCTTGGACAAAGTCCTCTCGGTTCAGCAAATCCCTCGGTGGATACCCGCACAGCCCGAGCTCTGGGGCTAAAACCAGCTCCGCCCCTGCCTTCACCACCCGCTCGTAGGCCTGCTGGATTTTCAGGGAATTGCCTGAAAAGTCCCCCACCGTCAGGTCGAGCTGGAGGATTCCTATTTTCATAAGCCGAACATCCTGAGTGGTTTAAGCAAGAAATCCAAGCTGTCGGCTTCCGTTGACATATCGGTAAGGATTTGTAGCCTTTTCGTTTCTCTTATGCCAGTTCCCATCAGCCAAGCATGGACCGTTGCCTCCTACGTTCTCGGACAGAAACTCCGTGGGAACAAACACTATCCGCTCGTCCTCATGCTCGAGCCTCTCTTCCGTTGCAACCTTGCCTGCGCCGGTTGCGGCAAAATCCAGTATCCCGACCACGTTCTCAGCAAGCGCCTCACCCCTGAACAGTGCTGGTCCGCCGCCGATGAGTGTGGCGCCCCCATGGTCTCCATTCCCGGTGGCGAACCCCTGATCCACCCGGAGATCGACAAGATCGTCGAAGGCCTCGTCGCCCGCAAAAAATATGTCTACCTCTGCACCAACGCCCTCCTCCTCAAACGCAAGCTCGACCTCTTTAAGCCCACCAAATTCCTCACCTTCAGCGTCCACATGGACGGACTGGAACCCGAGCACGATGCCGCCGTTTGCCGCGACGGGACCTACAAAATCGCCGTGGAAGCCATCCGCGAGGCGGTTCAGCGCGGTTTCCGCGTCACCACCAACACCACCCTGTTCGAGGGCACGGATCCGGCCCGCGTCCGCCTCTTCTTTGACGAGATGATGAAACTCGGCGTTGAGGGCATGATGCTCTCCCCGGGCTACAGCTACCAAAAGGCGCCCGATCAGGAGCATTTCCTCGGGCGCGAACGCACCAAGAAGCTCTTCAGCCAGATTCTCTCCAACCGCAAGCGCTCCTGGAAATTTAATCTCTCCCCCAACTTCCTCGAGTTCCTCCAAGGCAACGTCGACTACGAATGCACCCCTTGGGGCAACCCCACCTACAACATCTTCGGCTGGCAGAAGCCCTGCTACCTCCTTCAGGACGGCTACGTCCCCACCTTCAAGCAGCTCATTAAGGAGACGGAATGGGAGAATTACGGTCACCGCAGCGGTAACGAAAAATGCCGCGACTGCATGGTTCACTGCGGCTACGAGGCCAGTTCCGTCGACGACACCTTCGGCTCCGTCCCCGGTTTCGCCCGTACCGTCAAGGCCGCTATGGCCTACGGAACGTAACCTTTTTCATTCCTCTCATGCCCCAGGCTGACAAACACGCCCTGCCCACGCACAAGCCGGGCTCCATCGAGGGCAGCACCATGGAATGCCACGATGCCACCGCCCGCCGGAACGCGCTGCAAAACGCCTTTGACTATCGCGGAGATGTGACGCTCGACCTTCAGGACGGCTCCCACCTGGCCGGATTTGTCTATCTCTACAACGAGTCAGGCGATCAGGTGCATCTCTTCGTCCCCCAAGGCAAGGACTCCCTCCCCCAAACCGTTCCCGCCAGCCGCGTCACCCGCGTGCGCTTCACCGGAGAGGACACCGCGTTTGGAAAATCCTGGGATGACTGGACGGCCAAGGCGGAGAAGGAACGCCAGAAAGAAGCTGAGCGTCTCGCCAAGGAAGCCGTCGCCCGCGGCGAACTCTGATCGGAACGCCCGTGCGCCGGGCCATCGAATGGACGGAAAAACCGGGCGGCGAAGAGCCCCCCGTGGTCTACCGCGTCTCCCTGTTTGCCGGCAAAGTTTCCTGGCAGCGCAAGCTCAAGGACGCCGAAGAGTGGGAGACTCCCAAGATTCTTCCCGAATCCGCCTGGCACTCCCTGCTCGAGGAAATGGAAAAGCGCTACCACCGCCGCCGTGCCCGCCACGAAGACCTCCTCCTCGTTCGCTCCGTCGCCTCCCGCTCCCCCAAACTCCCCGCCCAGTAGCTCATCCTAATCCCCCTCACGCCTCCCGCCTTCCACCTCCCGCCAAGTCCTCCCTTGCCCTTCCGTGGCTTTTACCTTATGTTTACAAACTTATGCCAACCCTCGCCGTCATCCGGACAGGTGGAAAACAGTACAAGGTTCGCGAAGGCGATACCCTTGAGGTGGAACGCCTTGCGGGCGAACCCGGCTCCTCCACCGAGATCTCCGATGTCCTTCTTCTCGCCCAAGACTCCAAGGTCCAGGTTGGCAAACCCGTGGTTTCCGGAGCCAAGGTTGTGGCCGAGGTTCTGGCTCAGGATCGCGCCCCCAAGGTCATCGCCTACAAATACCGTCGCCGGGAAGGTTATCATCGCAAGGTCGGCCATCGTCAGGCCCGCACCCGCATCAAGATCAAGGCCATCCAGGGTGGCCGCTAACCAAGGAGTCCGTCATGGCACATAAAAAAGGTCAGGGGTCGACACGCAACGGCCGCGACAGCCACAGCCAACGCCTCGGCGTGAAACGCTACGGCGGCCAGCTCGTCCCCGCCGGCTCCATCCTCATCCGCCAGCGCGGCACCAAGTTCCACGCCGGCAATAACGTCGGCATGGGCCGCGATCACACCCTCTTCGCCCTCTCCGACGGCCACGTCCGCTTCGACCGCGGCAACCGGCGCATCCACATCGATCCCACGCCCGCCGCGGCCTCCTAACCCGGCCCCGCGCGGTTCCCCGCGCCTTCCGTGAGCCGACCCGGCGATCTCCTCCGCATCCGCGGAGCCCGTCAACACAACCTCGCCCGCCTCGATCTCGATATTCCCAAACACCGCCTCGTTGTCCTCACCGGTCCCTCGGGTTCTGGAAAATCCTCCCTCGCGTTCGACACCGTCTACGCCGAGGGCCAACGCCGCTACCTCGAAAGCCTCTCCGCCCACGCCCGGCTCCATCTTGAGCGCCTCCCCGCCCCGGCCGTTGACTCGATGGAGGGTCTCTCCCCCACCCTGGCCGTCGAACAGCGCCATTCGGGAGGCTCCGGCCGCTCCACTCTCGCCACCGCCACGGAAATTCACGACCACCTTCGCGTCCTTTACGCCACCAACGGCACGCCTCACGATCCCAAAAGCGGACGACCGCTCCTCGCCGCCTCCCCCCCACAGATTGTCGATCGTCTCCTCCGGGAGAAATCCGGCGCGTTTGCCGTCCTGCTCGCCCCGCTCCCTTCCGCCGATCCCGTCCGATTAAAAAAAGAGGGTTTCCTCCGTGCCCGCCGCCAAGGGAAGTGGGTCGATCTCTCCTCTTCCACCGACGAGGAAGCCTTGGAACTGGTCATCGACCGTCTTCAAATCCAGGAATCTGGCCGCGCCCGCCTCGCCGATTCGGTGGAACTGGCCCTTCGCCTCGGCCAAGGTCGTCTGAACGTCGCCTTCACTTCCGCCGACTTCTCTCAATCCTCCGGCCAGCCGGATCTCACCCTGTCTTCTGAACCCGAGGACCCACAGACCGGCTACCGCGCCCCTCGGCTCACTCCGCGTCACTTCTCCTTCAACAGCCCTGAAGGGGCCTGCCCGGAGTGCTCCGGCCTCGGCGTCCGCCTCGCCCCGGATCCGGCCAAAGTCGTCCCTAACCCATCTCTGTCTCTGGACAAAGGCGCCATTGCCCCGTGGAACCGCGCCCATCCCCGTATCCGCTCCTACTACCGCAACCTCGGTCGCGATCTGGCCCGTCATCTCGGCGTCGAATCCACCACCCTTTGGTCCGACTGGCCCTCACCCGCCCGGGAATTCCTCCTGCGCGGCTCCAAGGGAAAATCCGTCACCCTCCAAACCACCCAGCCCGGCCGCCTGGTTCGGGAGAAAAAACCATTCGAGGGAATCCTCCCTGAATTGGATCGCCGGATGACGGAAGCCTCCAGCGAGGCAGCTCGCAACCGCATTCGGCGCTTTTTCAGCCCCGGCACCTGCCCCAGCTGTCGTGGCCGTCGCCTTCACCCCGACGCCCTTCTCGTGACCCTCGGCGGCCCGCCCGGCCGCGGTCACGACATCGCCTCCCTCTGCCAGCTCCCCATCTCCGCTGCCCGGAAGTTTCTTCAGGAACTTCCCGCTCCTGGCGGGCCCTCCGCCCACGCTTTCGATCCTCTGCGCCAGGCAGCCATCCATCGCCTCACCTTCCTGGAAAAACTCGGACTCGGTTACCTCACCCTCGACCGCCCCATGGATACTCTCTCCGGCGGGGAAGCCCGCCGCGCCCGTCTTGCCACCCAGCTCGGCGGCGGCCTCACCGGAGTGCTCTATGTCCTGGATGAGCCCAGCATCGGCCTCCACCCGGCCGACCACTCCCGCCTGCTCGACCTCCTCGCCGCCCTCCGCGATCTCGGTAACTCCCTTTTGGTGGTCGAACACGATGAGGAGACCCTTCGTCGCGCCGATCACCTCATCGAGCTCGGTCCGGGCGCCGGCACCGAAGGCGGAAAACTGATCGCCCAAGGCACCCCCAAGGAAATCGCCGCCACCCCAAACTCCCTCACCGGCGCCTTTCTCTCCGGCCAGCGACGGATCTCCTTCCCCGCCCGCCGCCCCGTCGCCATGGGAAAACTAGTTCTGCGCGGAGCCTCCGCCCACAACCTCAAAAATCTGGATTTGGAAATTCCGCTCGGTTCCTTCACCTGTGTGACGGGTGTCAGCGGTTCCGGAAAAAGCACCCTCGTGTTCGATACCCTTGCTCCGGCCCTGCAACGCCAACTCGGCGGTTCCTCATCCGCTTCTGAGCCTGGCTCCTTCTCTTCCCTCACCGGCGCGGAGTCCCTCAGCCGCGCCCTCGTGATCGACCAGACCCCGCTGGCCCGTCTTTCCCGCTCCAATCCCCTCACCATTCTTGGCGTCTTTGACGAGCTCCGAAAACTTTACGCGGCCCTTCCCGCCTCCCGGGCCCGGGGTTTCGGGCCGTCGCGCTTCAGCTTCAACGTCCGGGGCGGTCGTTGTGAAACTTGCGGCGGCCACGGGGAGATCACCGTCCAGCTCCAGCTCCTTCCCGAAGCCGTCGCTCCCTGCCCCACCTGTGCGGGGCAGCGCTACAATCGGGAAACCCTTGCCGTCACTTATCGCGGCCACTCCATTGCCGATGTTCTCGATCTTTCCGTGGACCGGGCCCTCCAGCTTTTCCGTGCGATCCCGGCTCTCGCATCGGCGCTCGAAGCCCTGCAGAAGGTCGGCCTGGGTTACTTACCCGTGGGCCAACCGGCGGATCGCTTGTCCGGGGGCGAGGCTCAACGCGTCCGGCTCGCCACCGCCCTCGCCTCCCGTACCCGCGGACCCTCCCTCTATTTGCTCGACGAACCCACCACCGGCCTCCACTTGGCCGAGGTGGAACGCCTGCTTTCGGTTTTCTTCGCCTTGTGCGAATCCGGGCATACTCTCGTCGTCGTGGAGCACCATCCGGATGTCATCCGCCACGCTGATCATATCGTCGATCTCGGCCCCGGCGGCGGCGAAAGCGGCGGGCGCATCGTCGCCCAAGGCACTCCCTCGCAAGTCGCCCGCAGCTCCGAAAGCGCCACCGGAAAAATCCTCCGGGACCTTCTTTGATGAAATCTCTCCAGTCCAATCTAATCTTAATCTTAACTTTAATCTTAATCCTGGCTCCCAGCTCTCAGCCTTGGCTCCAGGCCGCTGAACTTCCCAAAGACCTCCGCGTTGCGGAAGAAATGATCCGCGACGGATTGGCTCGCGACGCCGTCAAACGCATCCGTTCTTGGCTCCAAAAAAACACCCCACCTCCCCAACCCGAGGCCCAGGTGCTTCTGTCCGAGGCTCTCCTCGCCGATGGCCGCCCTGCCGAGGCTCTAACCGCCCTGCCAAAAAACGCCCCCGCCGATCTCGCCAACCGCGCCGTCATGGTGCGCGCTTCCGCCCTGAACGAGGCCGGTCGGTGGAAGGATGCCTTGGCGGAATGGAAAATGGTCGACCTCACCGCCTTACCCGAAGCCCAAGCCGATCAGGCCCGGATCGGCCTAGCCTCGGCTCTCCTCAATGACAACCAAAGGGAGGCAGCGCAAAAAGAACTCCGGAGGGTCATCGAAAAGGCCGGCCCTGCGGCGGCCGAATCCGCCCGGGTCCTTCTTGTTAAAACCCTGCTGGCGGAAGGAAAACAGGATCAGGCGGAGAAAGAGCTTTCTTCCCTCAAGCAAGACGCCACCCCCGCGGCCCGTGCCGAAGCCCGCTACTGGAAAGCGGAAATCACGGCCGCCCGCGGCAAAAGCGAGGAGGCGCGCGAGCTTTTCCAAAAACTGGTCGAGGACACGGACGGGGCGGGGCGCGACCTCCTGGCCCGCTCCTGGATCGCCATTGGCCGGATCGACCGGGCCCGCGGCAAGCCAGCGGATGCGGCCACGGCCTTGGAAAAGGCGCTCGATCGGGGCGGCGATCCGGAGACCTATCTCACCGCCGCCCGCGAATACCTTGCCGCCGCCCAGGCCTCCCAGTCTTTGCCCACCGCCGCGCTTAGTCTCCGCGACTCCGTCCGCGAGCGCGAAAATGACGACGATAAACGTGGGCGTTTTGCCCCGGCCTTGCTCCTGCTTGGCTCCGCGACCCTGGAAGCCGGCAATGCCGAGGCCGCTGCCGCCGATCTCGACAACCTGATCAAAAATTATCCCAACTCCTCCGCCGTTTCCGGGGCCCAGGTCATCCTCGCCGAGGCCCTGGCCAAGCAGGGCCAGGAAAGCGCCGCTCGCGAGCAGCTCCGCACCCTCCTCAAGTCAAAAGATCTGACCGACGAAGTCTCCTACCAGGCGAACTTCGCCTTGGGAGATCTGTTCCTAAAGGAAGGCAAGGCCTTTGAGGCCGCCACCGCCTACGAGGCGGCTGTCCAAAAGGCCGCCGGACCGGCCGAGTCCGAACAGGCCCTGTATAACGCCGCCCTCGCCACGGCCCGCATTCCCGATCCCGTGGGCTTTGCCCGGCTGGAAAAAACCTTTTCGGAAAAATTCCCCGACAGCGATCGCCGCGCGGCCCTCGCCTTGGAGCGCGGACGGATGCTCGAATCCAAGGGCGACTCCGCCGCCAGTCGCACCGCCCTGGAAGAGGTCGGCCAGCTTCCCGGATCCGGCTCCTTCCAGGCCGAGGCTGCCCTCCGCCGGGCCAACTCCCTGCTCCGGGCTGGCAACTACCCCGAGGCCGCCGCCGCCTTCACCGAATTCGAAAAGGCGTTTCCCGAGTCACCGCTCATTCCCCAGTCCATGGCTTCCGGCATCGAGGCCCGCCTCCGTGCCAAGGAACTCACCGGCACGCAGGCCCGCGCGGAATTCGCCAAGATCCTTAGCCGTTTTCCGGACAGCACCTTGGCTCCCGCCCTTTCTTTTCAGATCGCTCAAACCCACTACGAGGAAAAAAACCATGGCGAGGCCCTCACCGCCTTTCGCGAGATGGCCAAGAAGTATCCGAAGGATCCCCTCGCCGACAACGCCCTCTACTACGCCGGCCTGAGCGCCCTGGCCCTCGGCAATCCCGAGGAAGCCACGAAACTTTTCCGCACCCTGCCCGAGAACTCCCCGGTCCGCACCGATGCCCGCCTGGCCGAAATCGACGCCTGTCGCGCCGCTGGTGACTACTCCGGTGGCCTGCAAATCGCCAACTCCCTGCTGGCCAACCGCACTCCGGATCAGCGGGTCTGGGTGGAAATCAGCAAACGCCGGCTGGCCTGCGAATTCGCCCTTGGCGGAACGGATAAGGCCAACCTGGAGCGGGCCGTGACCACGGCGGAGGGAATCCTGAAAAGTTCGGCTGCCGATGCTTCCGACAAAAACGAGGCCGGCTTCATCAAAGGCCGGTCGCTCGAGCAGCTCGGCCGGGAAGATGATGCTCTTCAGGCCTACCTCGATGTGCTCTATGGCCGGCTGGGGACCTCATCCTCCGGCCCCACCCAACCGGAATATCTCTGGTTCGCCCGGGCTGGCGCCGAAGCGGCCCGCATTCAGGAAAAACGGAACGATTTCAAGGGTGCCCTCGCCATCTATCGCATTCTCGAAAACGCCGGGGGCCCCAACCAGGCCGCCTTCGCCAAAAAGATCGACGACCTCCGTAACCGCCACTTCCTCTGGTCCGAACAGTAGCTTGTTTCCACCTTTCACCTGCCCCCTTCCACCAACCCAAGGCCTTCGCCCTTCGGTTGACATCTCTCTCCCAAACAATAACTTCTGCATCTTATCCCGATGCGTTTTTTCGACCTAAAGCCATGAAAGCCAAGCACTCCCAAAACCCCGGCCACCCACCCGCCGAAGAACCGAAGATCGTCCTGCCAGACGGGCAGCCCGCCCCATCCACCCCTCAAGCTGCCGCCAAGCAAGATCCCGCTACCGAGATCGCCTCGCTCAAGGACCAGCTCCTCCGCGTCCGGGCCGATTTTGAAAACTCCCGCAAACGCCTCACCCGCGAGAAAGAGGATTCCCTCAAATACGCCAACCAATCGATCCTTTCAGACTTTCTTCCGCTCCTCGACCATCTGGAACTCGGCCTGCAGGCTGCCGCCTCCGCCAAGGACGTTGCTTCCGTGGTTTCGGGATTAAAATTGATCCAAAGCCAGTTCGAACGTTTTCTCACTGACCACGGCGTCACCCCGATCGATGCCATCGGCAAGCCCTTTGACCCCCATCTGCACGAGGCACTCGGGCAGGAGCCCGCTCCCGGCAAACCCGAAGGAACTGTTCTCCATCAACGCCGCCGCGGCTTCAAGCTGGGCGACCGTCTACTCCGGCCGGCCAGCGTCGTCACGGTTGCCCCCGCCCAAACCGCGCCCCCGGCCGCTTGATCCGTGGCCGCCAAAAAGGACTACTACGAGGTTCTTGGGGTCGGCCGTAGCGTCACCCAGGAGGAGATCAAAAAGGCCTATCGGAAACTCGCCCTGCAGCATCATCCTGACAAACACAAGGGCGACAAAAAGGCGGAGGAGAAATTCAAGGAAATCGGCGAGGCCTACGAGGTCCTTTCCGATCCGCAAAAACGCGAGGCCTATGACCGTTTCGGTCACCAAGCCTTTGCCCCCGGCGGCGGCATGCCCGGCGGCGGTTTCCACGATCCCTTCGAACTCTTCCGCGATGTTTTTGGCTCCAGCGGCCTCGGCGGCACGATCTTCGGGGATATTTTTGAGGAGGCCATGGGCGGAGGCGGGCGCGGGCGCCGCCGCGGCTCCCGCTCCAACCAGGGCGCCGACCTCCGCTACGACCTGGAGATCGATTTTCTCGAGGCCATCCAAGGCTGCGAAAAGGAGATCACCATCCGCCGCCCGGCCCCTTGCTCCCACTGTGACGGTACCGGTGCCGCCTCGGGCTCCAAGGTGGTCACCTGCACCACCTGCCGCGGCCAAGGCCAGGTGGCCGTCAATCGCGGCTTCTTCTCGATCGCCCAGCCTTGCCCCAAATGCGGCGGCACCGGCCAGACCATCCAGCACCCCTGCAAGCACTGTCATGGCGAGGGTCGTGCGGAGGAAAACGCCCGCATCAAACTGAAGATCCCCGCGGGGGTCGACACCGGTGCCCGTCTCCGCTCCTCCGGCCAAGGAGAAGCCGGCAGCCGCGGGGGGGCTGCGGGGGACCTCTACGTCGTTCTTTCCGTCCGCTCCCACCCGGTCTTTGCGCGGCAGGACGATGATCTTTTTTGCGAAGTCCCCGTCTCTTTCGCCCAGCTCACGCTCGGCTCCGAAATCAGCGTCCCCAGCTTGGATGGGGAACTAAACCTGAAAATCCCGGCCGGAACACCCTCGGACAAGGTGTTTCGTCTGCGGAGTCAGGGCGTCCCCTCCCTTTCCGGAAGGGGTCGGGGCGACCTCCATGTCCGCGTCCGCGTGGAGATTCCCAAACACCTCACCGCCGCCCAACGCCAGGCCCTCGAGCAGTTCTCGAAACTCTGCGACGAATCCACGCATCCGGAAGGCCAATCCTTTCTCGAAAAGGCCCGCAAGCTTTTCAAGGGCTGACCCGTGCCCGGCCACCGCTTCTACCAGCCCGATCTCGCTTCCGGCCACCTCTCTGGCGAGGAATCCCATCACGCGGTCCACGTGCTCCGCCTCCGCGAGGGCGACTCCGCCTCTCTTTTCGACGGCCGCGGCACGGAGGTTCGCGTTCGGCTGAAGTCCATCGACCCGGATCGTGTCTCTTTCGAAACTCTCTCCACCACCAAGACGCCCCGCCCCGCCTGCCGGATCCGTTTTGGCCAAGCTCTCATCAAGCCCGCTGGCATGGAGCTCCTCATCCAGAAATTGACCGAACTCGGTGTCGCTGAAATCTGGCCGATCGCCTCGGAGCGTTCGGTTTCCAAGCCGGAAGGAGAAAAAAGAATCTCCTCCCGCTGGCAGTCCATCGCCCTCGCCGCTTGCAAGCAGTCCGGCCAGAACTGGCTTCCGAAAATCCCCGAAGCTGCCCCCCTCGACACCTTTTTAGCGGCTCCCGACCCCGCCCCGCCGATCGCCCGTATCATCGGCTCTCTCCAACCGGAAGCCCGCCCCCTCTCCACCCTGGTCGCCGACGCCAAACATCAGGGTTCTGTCTCTGCTTTTGACGTTCTCATCGGCCCGGAGGGCGACTTCTCGCCTGCCGAAATCGGCCGCGCCCGCGCCTCCGGCTTCCGCCCTGCCTCTCTTGGACCCCTGGTTCTTCGCTCGGAAACTGCCTCCATCTTTGTCGCCGCCGCCCTGCACTACGAACTCAACCTCCCGCATTGAAGCCCCTCCTCGTCTGCACCGATTTCGACGGCACCCTGACCGACGAGGATCCTTCCGCCCCGCTCGCCCCGGGCTTCTTCGCCTGGCTTCAATCCGCCCGCAAAAAAGGTGACATCTCTTGGGTAGTCGCCACCGGTCGCTCCTGGGAGGGCCTGCGGGAGGCCCTTCTCCAGCACCATGCTCCGGCCTTTCCGGAATGGATTGTCACTGTGGAGCGGGAGATTCACCGGGTTCAGAACCGCGAGGCGCAGCCGGTGGAGGCCTGGAACAAGACCTGCACCGAGGTTCATGAAGCCCTGTTCGGCCGGCATGGGGCCATCCTCGAGCGGATTGAAAAGGAAGTGGGCTCCCACGAGGACGTCACCGTCATCCCCGACGTCGGTGCCATTGGCTTGGTCGTGGACTCACCCGCCGGCATTGCCCACGCCGAAAAGACGGTAAAGGAGATTCTCAAGGATCGGCCGGAGATTCTCACCGTCCGCAACGGCCCCTACTTCCGCTTCGCCCATGCCGATTATCACAAAGGCTCCTGTCTCGGCCATGTCCAGGCCCTGCTGGATCTTGGACCAGATTCCACCTTCATTGCCGGGGACAACCTAAACGATCTCTCCATGCTCCAGCGTT
>JBILFP010000160.1:0-3777 GCA_044351535.1 Methylacidiphilales bacterium | reverse complement strand
ACAACCTCAAGCGATTCAAGGAGGCGGACCTACGGGATCTGCAGGTCTGGTTCAACCTGGGTTGGTGCGGATTCGCCGTGCGGAAACGCTATCCCGAGTTGAGCGAGCTGGTGCGCAAAGGACGGGATTTTACCGAGGAGGAAAAACACCGGGTCCTGGAGATTCACCGGGAGATGCTCAAGGGAATTCTGGGAGAGTACCGGGCCCTGGCCGAGAGCGGGCAGGCGGAGCTGACGACCACACCGTTTTATCATCCGATTCTGCCCTTGCTGGCGGACACCGATGCAGCCAAGCGGGCGATGCCGTGGGCGAGGTTGCCCGACCGAATGCAGGCGCCAGAGGATGCGTTGGCGCATCTGCAGAGGGCCCAAGAGGCGCATACCCGGGTGTTCGGTCGCAAGGCGCGGGGGCTTTGGCCGTCGGAAGGTTCGGTAAGTCCGGAGGTCATCCCGCTGATGGCCAAGGCGGGATTCGAATATTTCTGCACGGATGAGGCGGTGTTGTTCCGGGGGTTGGAGGAGCAGGGAAGAAAAGTGGACCACGTGGAATTGTTCCAGGCCTGGCGGGTGGAGGAGCAGGGGGCGTCGCTCAAGGCACTTTTCCGGGAGCGGCCGCTTTCGGATTACATCGGCTTCACCGCGGCCCGGACCGAGGCCAAGGCGGCGGCGGACTACCTACTGGTTCATTTGGAACACATCGCCCATGTCATGCCGAAAAGCGGTGTGGTGACCCTGGCGCTGGATGGGGAAAACGCCTGGGAGGCATTTCCGGACAGCGGCGAAAGTTTCCTGCACGAGTTTTATCACCGCCTCGGAAACTCCCAGCGGATCCGGACGCAAACCTTGGGAGGATATCTCGACGGCAAGGAAGGGGCGCCGGCTGGCCGAATTCACTCCGGTTCCTGGATTGGGGGAAATTTCGACATCTGGATCGGGGATCCGGAGGAAAACCGCGCCTGGGACTGGATCCGGCGGACACGCGACTTCCTTAAACAGGCGGAAAGCCGCAACCACCTCCCCGAGGAAACCAAGAAAGCCGCTTGGGAAGATCTTTATGCGGCGGAGGGGAGCGACTGGTTTTGGTGGTACGGACCCGATTTTCAGACCGACAGCGATCTGATCTTTGACGCCCTGTTCCGGGCCCGCTTGCAGAATGTGTATCGCCGGCTCGGGGCCACTCCACCTCCGGCCTTGAGTGTGCCGATTTGTGCGGCCGAGGTCCGGCTGGGTCATCCGCCGTTGCGCACGATCGAACCCAAGCTGGGCCCGCGGCCGAGCTACCTCGACTGGTCCGGCGCCGGCAAGTACGACGCTTGGCGGGACCAGGGGGCGATGGCGCAGGGGGATCGTAGGTTGCGCACGATCCTTTACGGCTTCGGGGAAAAAGATTTTTACTTCCGGATCGACGGGAAGCCCCCGTTGGGCGATGAAATTTCAATCGATTTCAACCAACCCGCCCACGTGAAGGTGAGAGCTGTACCCCAGGACGGTGGTTGGTCCGTGGCGGTCAGCCGAGCCAAGGACGGGATCACGTTTGAGCCGGTCTCCACCGAGGCGGAAGTCGTCGCAGAACGGGGTCTGCAGTTGCGCATCCCCTTCGCCAGCTTGGGTTGGAGAAACGACGGTGCGGAGGTGAGCTGTCTGGTGAGGGTGCAGCGGGGGGGCATGGAGGCGGAGCGGTATCCCGAGCGGGGCCTGATCGAATTCGCCGGCCCGAATAAGACCCACGACATGAAAAATTGGTTTGTCTGATCCGCCATGAAAAACGTCAACCTCGTCCTATGTCTCCACATGCACCAGCCCTTGGGCAATTTTCCGGACGTGGTGGACCGGATCGTGAAGGAGACCTACCGGCCGGTGCTGGATGCGCTGCAGAAGCATCCGGGAGTCTCCGTGAATTTGCATCTCAGCGGGGTTTTGTTGGAGATGTTGGCGGAACGACATCCAGAAATGGTCCAACAACTCCGCGACCTTGTGGCCGCGGGAAGGGTGGAGATGATGACCGGAGGATTCTACGAGCCGGTTCTGGTGGAGTGGGCGGAGGAGGACCGGGACGGACAATTGGCCATGATGGCGGGCTGGCTGAAAAACCGGTTGGGGGCCGAGCCAGTGGGTGCCTGGCTGGCCGAGGGCGTGTGGGGGCCTTCGCTGTGCAGTTCCTTCAACCGGGCCGGGATCCAGTACGCGGCAATCGACGGATCCTTCTTTCTCCAAGCGGGAATCTCACCTGCCAAACTGAACGGCCATTATGTCACCGATCAGGCAGGTGATCTGCTGACGGTGTTTCCGACATGTCCCGACCTGGCCCGCTTGATTCCGCACGCTCCCTGGGATGATCTTTTTGGGCACCTTCGGCGAATCGCCAACCGGGGAGAAGACATCACCCTGACCCTCGCGGCGAATTTGGAGGCCTGGCCCACCTTGCCGGGCGGGGCGGCCGGTTATCTGGACACCCTCTTCACAAAATTGGAGGATTCGGCCAACTGGATTCACACGTTGACGGGAAGGGCGCAGATCAAGCGCCAGGCTCCCAAGGGGCGAGTGGCCCTGCCGCCGGGCACTCCGGCCGAGTTGGGAGGGTGGTCGCTCCCCGGGGCGGCGCGGAGGGAATTTTTCCGCGAGCGCGCCCAGCTGGGACAACGATATGACGCGGCCAAGGTGCTGCCCTTTTTCCGGGGTGGATCCTGGGCTTCGTTCCGCGTCCGCTACAGCGAGGTGAATTTGGTGTACCGCAAAAACCTGATGCTGAGCCGCCGCTTGCGGGCCAAGGCCAAGTCCCCCAAAAGCCGGCCGATCCAGGAAAAGATTTGGCGCGCGCAATGTTCGACCGCCCAGTGGCACGGGAGCCGGGGAGGGCTGCATCTTCCCCACCTGCGGGAAGCCATCTGGAAGGAGCTCCTAGTGGCGGAAGCGGAGTTGCGCGACGGTCAGGCGGAGGCGGAGCTCTTACGCGAGGATTTTGACGCAGACGGCCAGCTGGAAATTTACGCCGCCCATCCCAAGCTAACGATGATGGTGGCTCCGCACCAGGGAGGCTGCTGTCTGGAGCTGGGGTTTCCGGCCTTGGGCCGCAATCTGGCCAACACGCTGACCCGCCGGGATGAGGGGACCAACTCGGCCCCGCCTCCCGTCACCGATTGGTACGACCGGAACCTTTTCCAAGAGCATTTTTTTGCGCGGGGTACGACGGTGGAACAGCTGTCCGCCGGAACCTATCCCGAACTGGGAGACTTCATCCTCCAGCCGTTCCAGTTGCGCCAGATGCGGCAGACCGGCAACCGCGTGACCGTGGAGATGTTCCGTGACGGCGGCCTCTACCGAATGGGGCTGCGCCAGCCCTGCCAGCTGGACAAGATCTACGCGATCGATACGGCGGGCGGCTTGGTGGAAATTTCCTACCAACTCACCAACACGGGAACCTTGCCGCTGGAAGCCGTGTTTGCCACCGAGCTGAACCTGAATCTGGGGCCCGATCAGGGAGGCCGAGGCACGGTGAAGGCGGGCGATCTCCAAAAAACCGACCGGGAGAGCTGGCAAACCACGGGAGTCAAGGGGCTGTCGGCCCGAAGCGTGGACGGGATGGAAATCCGAATCATGACGGACAATTTGCCGCTGGCCTGGGGTTATCCACTTCTGGATGTCGAGGCGGGGCCGGAGGGGCCGATCCGGCAGGGAAACTCTTTCCTGCTGGGGCAACATTTGGACCTCAAGCCGAAAGAAAAGGCCGAGTTCCGTATCAAGCTGTCCTTTGTCCAGGCCTAGCCCGGGGTTGCCGGGG
>JBILFP010000159.1:0-3779 GCA_044351535.1 Methylacidiphilales bacterium | reverse complement strand
CCAGTCTTCCCGCCGACAGAAACACACATGAGCTACGATGGATACCAAGGACGCCGCTCCGGCGGCGGTCCGCACGAGCGCCGGCGCCGGCGCCACCACCGCCACGGAGGACGTGGCGGATTTCGCCACGAATCCCGCGGAGGCCAGCCGAAGAGCGGCGGCTTCTGGGGCTGGTTGAAGAAACTGTTCGGCCTGAACGGCGGATCACCCCGCCGTGACCACGGCCGGGCTGAACACCGCCCCGCCCGCACGGAAGGACAACCCCGCACGCCCCGCGGCCCGAGAACCTCGCCTCCCCAGGAGGTGCTGACTCCGCGGCTGTACGTCGGGAACCTCTCCTACGACGCCTCCGAAAGCGATCTGTTCGACTTTTTCGGCAAGGTAGCCGGAGTGAAGAACGTGGAGATCGTGCGCGACAAGGGCTCCAACTCGAAGGGCTTCGGCTTCGTCGAGATGCAGACCCTCGAAGGCGCGCAGGAGGCGGCCAAGAAGCTGCATGACGCCGAGTTCATGGGCCGGCTAATGATCGTCAACGGCGCCAAATCGATGGGGGAACGGCCGGAGCGCGGCCCTCGTCGCGACGACCGGGGCGGTCCCCGGGCCGAGATCGAGGAGAGCGAGCGCGCGGGACGTTCCGCAGGCGACTTCGATTTCGAGCGGGGTCCGCGCAACCCCAGCTTCGACTAAACGCTTACGGGTGCGCCAGGGCGCGCCGGGACTTCCCACGGGAAGCCCGGCCGCCCTCGGCGAACCAACGATTCACCGCGGCCAAGTAGGCCCGGGCGCTGGATTCAATCACATCGGTGGCGGCAGACCGACCCGCGGAAGGCTCGGCCTTGGCATCAAAGCGGACATTCAAACTGACCTCGCCCACGGCGTCCTTCCCCTCCGTAACGGCCCGCACCTGATAATCGACCAGGTGTCCCTTGAGGCCGGTGATTCGATCGATCGTCTTTAACACGGCGTCCACTCCGCCGTCGCCTGAACCGGTGGCGGAGAGGCTTTTGCGGCCGTGCCGAAGGGCCACCTTGGCCAAGGGTTTTTCGCCGATGCCACAGGACACAGATAACTTCTCCAAGGTGTAGGTTTCGCGAGCCACCTGGATTTGGGCACCGACGAGGGAGACGAGGTCATCGTCATAGACAAACTTCTTCCGATCCCCGATTTCCTTGAAGCGGGTAAAGACGGCCTGCAGCTCGGCGGGTTTCAGGGAGTAGCCGAGGTGCTTTAGACGTGAGGCCACAGCGGCGCGGCCGCTATGTTTGGTCAAAGGAAGCTCCGTCTTGCCCCAGCCAACCTCCTCCGGATCCATGATCTCGTAGGTTTCCCGCTTTTTCAGGATGCCGTCCTGATGAATGCCGGAGCTGTGCGCGAATGCGTTCAGACCGACGATCGCCTTGTTGCGGGGGACCGGGAAGCTGCAGGCGGCGGAGACAAGGCGGGAGGTGCGGACGATCTCCTTGGTGTGGATCCCGGTGGTGAGTTCGCCCAAAGAGTCATGACGGGTGCGCAGGGCCATGACGACTTCCTCCAAGGCGGCGTTTCCGGCCCGCTCGCCGATGCCGTTGAGGGTGCACTCAACCTGACGAGCACCCGCGACGACGCCGGCCAAGGAGTTGGCCACCGCCAAGCCGAGATCGTTGTGGCAATGGGTGCTGAAGACAGCGTTCTCGGCGCCCCGGGCGCGGGCGATAACCTCTCGAAACATCCGGCCGTACTCTTCGGGCGTGGCGTAACCGGTGGTGTCGGGAAGATTGATGGTCGTGGCGCCGGCCTCGAGGGCAACTTCGACCACCTCAATCAGGAAATCGATCTCCGTCCGGGAGGCGTCCTCGGGGGAAAACTCCACATTCGCGGTGAACTTGCGGGCGCGGCGGACGCCGTCGGCGGCGAGACGCAGGATTTCCCCCCGGGCCTTGCCCAGCTTGAACTCGCGGTGAATTTTGCTGGTGCCGAGAAAGACGTGGATCCGTCCTTGTTTGCCGGCCGGCCTGATGGCGGCACCGGCGGCGTCGATGTCGGCGGGGACACAGCGGGCCAGGCCGCAGATTACCGGGCCCCGGACGGTCCGGGCGATCTCCCGAACAGATTCAAAGTCCCCTTGGCTGGCGATGGGAAAGCCGGCTTCGATGATGTCGACTCCCAACCGGGCCAACTGGCGAGCGACCTCCAGCTTTTGGCGTTGGGTCATGGCCGCACCCGGGCACTGTTCGCCGTCGCGAAGCGTCGTGTCGAAAATGAGGATGCGGTCGCTCATCAGACCAGCCTAGCCCGAACTGACCCGATTTGCATCCCCCGAGAAGTTAGGGGTTAGCAGACAGGGGCTAGGGCTGAGCGTTTACGGTTACGTTTACGTTTAGGAGGCAGCTGGCGCACAGGAAACAGAAGCGTGCCAGGATCGAGAGATCAGTAGGCGGCTTGAGCGCCCTTGAGGTTCCGGCGGCGGATCCAGGGCATAAGAGCCCGGAGGCGCTGGCCGGTCTTTTCGATGGGGTGCTTTTCGCCCTGCTTGAGGAGGCGGTGATACCGCTTCATGCCGGTGCGACTCTCCTTGATCCATTCGCGGGCAAACTTGCCGTTGCGGATTTCCTGCAGAACCGCCTGCATGGCCTTTTTGGTGCGGGCATCGACCACGCGGGGACCGCGGGTGACGTCGCCATACTTGGCGGTTTCCGAAATGGAGAAGCGCATGCCGGCGATCCCGGCTTCGTTGATCAGGTCGACGATCAACTTCAGTTCGTGAAGCACCTCGAAGTAGGCAACCTCGGGTTGATACCCGGCTTTCACAAGCACCTCGAAGCCGGCCTGGATGAGCGCGGAGGTTCCGCCGCAAAGGACGGCCTGTTCACCGAAAAGATCGGTTTCGGTCTCTTCCTTGAAGGTGGTTTGCAGGACGCCGGCGCGGGTGGCGCCGATGCCCCGGGCCCAGGCCAAGGCGATGGCGCGGGCTTTACCGGTCGGATTCTGCTGCACGGCGAAGAGACCGGGAACCCCGCGACCCTCCTGATACTGACGGCGGACGATGTGGCCCGGCCCCTTGGGGGCGACGAGAATCACGTCGACATTCTTCGGGGGGCGGACGGTCTTGTAGTGGATGGCAAAGCCGTGGCTGAAGAGGAGGCACTGACCCTTGCGGAGATTCGGGGCGATGTCCTTGGTGTAGACGGAGGGGATCTTGAGATCGGGAACGGCGACAAAGATCACATCGGCCCCGCGCACCGCCTCGGCGGTGGGAAGGACCTTGAAGCCGTGCTTTTTGGCCACGGGGATCGATTTGCTGCCCTTGTAGAGACCAATGGTGACGCGAACGCCGCTGTTCTTGAGGTTGAGGGCGTGGGCGTGGCCCTGGGAGCCGAAGCCGATGACGGCCACCTTCCGATTTTTCAGGGGGGCGAGGCTGGCGTCAGAATCGTGATAGATGCGGGCGGGCATGGGAGTGTCTCCTTTGGGGTTGGGGTGAAAACTCAGCGTCGGGGCAGGGCGATCCGGCCCGTCCGGCTCAGTTCGAGGATTCCGAAGGGCTTCATCAAGGCGAGGAACTTGTCGATCTTGCTCTCGTCGCCGGTCACCTCGATGGCGAGGCTGGAGGATTGCACGTCGACGATCTTGGCGCGGAAGATGTCGCAGATCTGCATCACTTCTGGCCGGGTGGAGGAGCTCGCTTTCACCTTGAGAAGGATGAGTTCCCGATCGATGACGTCGCCATCTTTGAAATCGTAGACCTCGAGCACATCGACCAGCTTCTTGAGCTGCTTGACCACCTGTTCCAACACCTGGTC
>JBILFP010000158.1:0-3802 GCA_044351535.1 Methylacidiphilales bacterium | reverse complement strand
GTGAGCACGGAAGGGGATTTGCTGGATCCAATCGTGGCATTCTTCAAGCGCCGGATGAAAGGGGTGCGCCGATGAGCCCAGACCCGGCGATGTTCCCCGGCGGCTGGACTCTGGCCGACCCTCTCTGGTTGTTGGCCCTGCTCCTTCTGCCTTTGGCGGCATGGTGGCGAAGCCGGCGCCCCCGCCCCGTGCTGGTCATACCGCGGGTGGCCAAATGGGCGGGTGCCCCGGCGGTCTCCATGGGCCGGCTTCCTTCGATTTTGGCAGTCCTAGGATTTGTGGCGCTGGTGGTGGCGTTGGCCCGGCCGCAGCAGCTGGAGGAGAAAAAACAGGTTCGCCAAAAAGGGTACGACATCATGCTGGCGATCGACCTTTCCCCCAGCATGTTGGCTGAGGATTACGAAGGTCCGCAGGGTCGGATCAACCGGCTGCAGGCGATCCAACCCATCATTGAGGCCTTTATTTCCCGGCGACCGACCGACCGCATCGGCGTGGTGGTGTACGGAGGCCGGGCCTACACCCTGTCGCCGCTCACGTTTGACCATGACTGGCTGGCACGGCAAATCCAGCGGCTGAAAATTGGTTTGGTCGAGGACGCTACCGCAGTCGGGGACGGGCTCGGGCTGGCCGTGACCCGGCTGGAACAGGCCGAGAAAGACAAGAGTGGTCAGCGCAAAGGGGCCTTTGTCATCCTGCTTACGGACGGATCCAACAACAGTGGCGTGTTGGCACCTTTGCAGGCGGCGGAGCTGGCGCGGGCCCGGGGAATTCCGGTGTACACGATCGGGGCCGGGCGGCCCGGCATTGTTCCAATGCCGGTGGTCGACAATGCCGGGCGGAAGCTGGGATATCGGCAGGCCATTTCGGATCTGGATGAAGAGACGCTCCAACGCATTGCCGGGCTGACGGACGGAAAGTTTTTCCGGGCGATGGACATCGGCACGGCCGAGGCCGCCTTTGCGGAGATTGATCGTCGCCAAAGGATTGAGTTCAGCGCCAAGTCCCAGATTCGTTCCCACGAATGGTTTGCGGTTTTTGCGGCTCCCGGCCTGGCGGTTTTCTTTGCCGGCCTGGCCTTGGCCCGTCCGGGCCGATGGGGGAGGGCGACATGACTTTTCTTTTTGGAGTGCACTGGGAACAGCCGTGGATTTTGGCGCTGGTGCCACTGGCTCCGCTCCTGGCCTGGTTGGCTTTCCGCAGCAAGGGCGGCAAAGGTGGCTCGCTGAATTTGCCCCGGGTGTTGCGGCGGTGGGCGGGGGCCCGCACGGTCACCGATCGGCCCTCGGCCAAACGGCGAGCGACCGGCCTTTGGCTTGGTTTAGGCAGCGCGCTGGTGCTCGTGGCGTTGGCGCGACCCCAGTGGGGGAATCTGGAAGAAGTGGTGTTCGACCAGTCCCGGGAAGTGCTTATCGCCCTGGATCTCTCCGCCAGCATGTTGGCCGAGGATGTCAAACCGACCCGGCTGGCCCGGGCGAAACTTCTGATCAGTGCCCTGCTGGATGAGTTGCAGGGGGAGCGCGTCGGGTTGGCGGTTTTCGCGGGAACGGCGTTTTTGCAGGTTCCAATGAGCTCCGACTATGAAATCATGCGGGACATCCTCACCGGGCTGGACCCGTCCTACCTGCCCCAAGCGGGGACGGATTACGCCGGGATGCTGCGAGTGGCGAACGAGGCCTTCAGCCAGAGCACGGCGGCGGATCGGTTCCTGATCGTGCTGAGCGACGGGGAGGCCCACGATCCGGACTGGCGAAGGGTGCTGGAGGAGTTGAAGAAAAAGGAGGTGAAAGTCATCTCGCTCGGGATCGGTACTTTCACGGGCGGATTGGTACCCGACCGGCAAGGGGGAGTGGTGAAGGACGGGCGTGGCGCGGCAGTTCTATCCAAACTGGAGCCGGCCACGCTGGAAGAGCTGGCCCAAACCACCGGGGGAGCCTACCGGGAGGCCTCCAACTGGGTGGATCTTTCGGAGCTGATCCAGCAGACGGTGGAGCAGGGCAAGTCCGGGGACTTCACCAAGACCCGGGAAGTCAGGCGGGCCGAGCGGTTTCAGTGGTTTCTGGCGCCCGGGATTTTGCTACTGGCCTTAAGCTTTGCTTTGGAGATTCCATCGTTGCCCACCCGGCGGAGACTGGCCTTGGGAACGACGACATCAGGCGAGCCCTTGCCGGTGCCGCTGGAAAAGAAAAGCACCCGCCTGGTTTCCAAGGAGGGGCCGCCAGTGCTGGCGAAAACAAAATGATCACGCCCGTTCCCACCTTCCTGATCCTAGTGCTGGGTCTCGCGAGCCGGCTTCTTGCGGCCAATGTTCCCGAATCCCCGCAGGGTCCCGACCTTTCCGGAACTCTGCGGGAAACCGTGGCCAGCTTGGCGGAAAAACAGAAACGGCCGGCGGGGGATTACGCCCGAATGGCGGAGGAGACAATTTCCTTTGGATCGAATCCGGAGGCGGTCACCCAACTGAATGGAAAAGTTCCGGACGGGGCGGATCCCCATGCTCCTTGGAGAAATGTCGTGAACGATGCTTTGGCAGGGGTGGAGGAGGGTGAGCGCATCGACTCGAAAGCCGCCAACTGGCCTGAATTGAGGGAGCGCCTGAAACAACTGCAGCCGCCCCCCCCACCGCCGTCCCAAGGGGGTTCCAAAAAAGACAAAAAGGATCAGAAGAACCAGAAAAAGGACAAGAAACAACAGAAGGGCTCCGGGAAGGATAAACAGCAGCAGTCCGGCGGCGGGCAGAAGTCGGAGGAGCAGGACCAGTCGGGCGGCGAAGGGGCGGAAGGCGAGGGGGAATCGGAAGGTCCGCCCTCGCAGGGAAAACCCGGCAAGGGTGACAAGAAAGGTGGGCAAAAGGGCGGCGAAGCCGACGAAGGTGGGGAAGGGGAGAACCAAGGGCAGGAGAAGGCTTCCCGCGGAAAGGATCCCAACCAGATCCAGGAATTTGACACCAGCAAGGCAGGCGAAGGCCAAATGAAGGAGCGCGGGCGGAATGAAGAGATGAAAGGCATGGAGGATGAAAAAGCCGGCTTTGGGAGCCTTGGGCAGGACAAAAAGGAAGGCCAGGAGCAGCCGGGCGGCGCGGGGGGTCAGGGCGGGGAGGAAAGGGCGGACGCACCGCCGGGGATGCGGGTGGTCGGGGGTGGCTCGGGCCAGAAAGCTTCGGACAAATCCAGCGACCCCATGACCCTAGAGGCCATGTCACGGTTGGAGCAGGTCAAACAGTCCGACAGCCCGGCCATCCTGCAGCAACGGCTGCAGCCGCAGGATCAGCGGCCGCAACCCTCTTCGTTGGGGAAGCCGTGGTGATGAAAACAGTCCGACATCTTTGGGTGGCTTTTGGATTCCTAGGCCTCGCCACAGGCGTGTATGCGCAGTCGGTGAACTGGAACAACCCCGGCCCGGTGGCTCCGAACAGCGTGACCCAGCTGGAACTGGTTTTCACGGACTGTCAGCCGCAAGGGAACGTGAACCTGCCCCAGGTCAACGGCCTCCAAATTCTCGGCCAACCCGGGCGGGCGACCAGCTTTTCGATGATCAACTTTCAGACCAGCTCCTCGACCACGCTGAGCTATTCGGTACAGGTGGGCCAAGGTGGGCGGATTCAAATTCCCTCGTTTGAAGTCCAGACCGACAAAGGGAAAAAGACCGCGCCATCCTTGGCGCTGGATGCGACAGCCGCCGCTCCGCCCCGCCAGCAGGCCTCGCCTTCGCCCTTTCCCTTTCCTCCCGGCTTTTTTCAGAACCAGGCGCCGGCGGGAGCCGCCCCCGTGGTTCCCCCCAGCGCCGTCCAGGCTGAGGCGCAGGC
>JBILFP010000157.1:0-3867 GCA_044351535.1 Methylacidiphilales bacterium | reverse complement strand
AGCGGGCCAAGGTGGCCGAGTACTGCTGCTACGATGTGAAGGCCACTCGCATGGTTCATGAACATGGGGTCCGGCATGGCCGGGTCGCGTACGTCAGCCACAAGACGATGTTGAAGCAGTTTGTGAAAGTGGATTGGGCCTCCATCGGCCCCGTCCAACATTTGATCTCCTCTCCCCTCGCCGCTGCCGCGTAGATTAAATTTTACGGCTGGTTGGCCACTTCCGACGGAAGTGGCAGCCCCTTTTATCAAAAGGGGCCTACCGGGAAAAAAGTTAACGGCTTTCGAAAAGCCTCCGCGTTGCCGCGTGGCGGGCTTCGAACATTTTTTTCAGCATCAGCTTAATCCCGGGAACTAAAATAACACCCGTGGCCCCACCAGGCGGCAAGAACTCAATCCGGTCAACCAGCCCGGTAGTCCCGTCCGGCGCCTGCCAGAACTCGTGGAGGTGTCTCCAAAAAGGAAAAGGCCCTTTGACCGCCTCATCCAGGATGGAGGCTTTGGCCGGGGTTCCGGAAAAATCCTCCACCGCCAACACCCTGACCTCCCACGCCTGAGGCACACCAAAGGAGGCGACCCTAAGCTTTAAAATTGCTCCTGGGGTCAGCCTTTCCGGCCCGTCCATTGAAAGAACCTTGATCCATGGCGGGTTAACCCGTGCGATGTTTTTGGGCTGAAGATGAAAGTCGAAAACCTCCCGTGCCGGAGTTTTCAGGTTGGTGGCATGCTCGTAGATGAAAGGCAGGGGCCGTTGGGACATGCCGGGATTTTGTTCCAACACCAAAGTTTGGCCAAGGCTCCGTTTCCGGGTTGGCCGAAACCCGGTTTCGGACGAAGCTTGTCTATGGCTTTGCCGGGCTGGAAAAAAATTCTCGTGGTCGACCTTGGGTTCCTGGGTGATACCGTCCACTCCGTCCCCGCCCTTCGCGCGCTCTCCGCTCAAGGAGCGAGGGTGGATGTCATGACCACGCCCGTGGGTTCAGAAGTTCTCTCCATGGTTCCGGAAGTGTCCCGGATTTGGATGACGCCGCTTCGCAAACCCAGTCCGCCATGGTGGCAGGGACTGGCCCAACTTTGTGAAATTCGCTCCCAAAAATACGACGCGGCTCTTTCCTGGATCGGTTCCGACCGGAATCTCTTTGGCGTGGGGTGGTCGGGCGCCCCTGAACGAATCGCCCGCATCACTGGCAAGAACTCTTGGCCCGCCCGGCTTCGGCTGACCCGAGCCATCGACGGAAGCGACCGCTCCCAGCCGGTGTTCGAACAAAGACTTTCTTTTCTACGCGAGTTGGGCTGGGCGGGCCAAGACCCCGGGTGGGCTTTGAAAATTCCTGATCAGGAAAAGAGCACGACGAGGAACATAGCCAAGAAGCCCTTCATCCACCTTTCCGTGAATGCCGCCAGCACCCCGCTAAACGAGTGGCCGCTGGATGATTGGGCCGAGGTTCTCCGGAGAATTTGGAAAGAGGCTCCCCAGCTTGAGGTGCTGGCCACGGGCGCGGGTTCCGAGCGGGAAAGCGCGCGCTTGAGGGATTTGGCCGCCCTTGTCAGGGATTCCCGTCTAAAAGTCCATGAGGAGCGTGCCTTGGTATCCCTTTTGGCAGCCGTGCTGGAGTCATCGGAACTTCACCTCGGCCTCGACTCGGGCGTTCTCCATCTGGCCGTGGCCTTGGGAAGGCCGACGGTTTCCCTTTTCCGCGAATCCGCAGGACGGCCAGGGTGGGCGCCCCGGGGATCCAGCCACCGGGTTCTGCTGAGCGACTGTCCCTGCAACTCCTCGGGCCGGTCGACCTGCGCAGGGGGTCGCGCTCTCTGCCTGTCCAAAATCTCTGCCGGAGAGGTGGCACAAGCCGCCCTCGACCTATTGCCGGGTCGTGGCAAAAACTGAGTTCATGGTTCTGCCGGAATATTTCTCGGAACTTCCCCCCTTCCGGGAGCATTTCCAGCAGGGATTCCCGATTCTCTGTTATCACAAGATCGAGCCGGTTCCCGCCGGTGCGCGCATCAAGGGGCTCTACCTCGAGCCCGCTCTGTTTCGCCGGCAAATCCAAGAACTGGCGGGTGCCGGCTTTTCCTTCTCTCTGCCCGGGTCCCAACCTGCCTCCGACGCCATCGCCATCACATTTGATGATGGTTTCGTGACCAATCTTGAGGTGGCTGTCCCCGCGATGCGGGAGTTCGGTGCCCGGGCCATCAACTATCTAGTGGCTGACCGGATTGGGAAAAGCAGCGACTGGGAAACTGCCGAGGGAGGTGAGGCTCGTCCCCTCATGGACGATGCCCAAGTCCTCGACTGGCTGGCCGCCGGGAATTGGATTGGGGCCCATACCTGCACCCATCCCCGGCTTTCAAATATCCCACGGGATCGGGCCCGGGAGGAAATTTTCTCGAGTAAAAAGAAACTGGAAGACCGATTCGGCCAAGCGATCGAACATTTCGCCTACCCCTTCGGGGACTATGACGATGCCGTGGTAGAGTTGGTTCGGGAAGCGGGCTTCAAAACCGCCTGCACGATGGATCGGGGCGTCAATGACCGAACCACCGACCCCCTTCGGCTCAAGCGCTGGACAGCGCGGTATCCGAGCCGGACGCTTGGATCTTTGCTTAAAAAACTATTCCAGGCCTGCTAGTGGCATTACCGCGAGGCCCAGACGGCCAGAGCGGAAATATCTGAGGGGTTCACGCCCGAAATCCGGGCCGCCTGACCAAAGGTTCGTGGGCGAATCTCCGATAGCTTTTGTCGGGCCTCGGTCTTGAGTCCGATCACCTTTGCATAGTCAAAATTCTCGGGAATCTCGCGGCTCTCCATTTCCTTGAGAACCCCAATCCGCTCCAGATCTCTGGCAACGTAGCCCGAATATTTCACGTCGGCTTCCACGGCCTCGGCGATTTCCCCTGGAATGCGCTGAAACTCCTCGGGGAGGTCGTTCCACGAGATTTCCGGGCGGCGCAGCCAGTCTTCCAGGCTTTTTCCATCCCGGCGGGCGGATGCCAGAAGATGCCGGCAAGTTTCAATCTTGGCGCGCTTCTCCCGCATCCTGCGAACCCTCTCTGCTGAAGCCAGACCCAACTCCCCTCCCCGCTCGGTCAGGCGGAGATCGGCGTTATCCTGACGCAAGAGCAGTCGATATTCGGCCCGGGAAGTGAACATGCGGTAGGGCTCACGGGTGCCTTTCGTGACCAGGTCGTCAACCATCACCCCGATATAGGACTCATGACGGCCAGGCTTCCAGGGCTCTGAACCCCGCGATGCGAGTGCGGCGTTGATGCCCGCCAAGATCCCCTGCCCCGCCGCCTCCTCATAACCCGAGGTGCCGTTGAGCTGGCCGGCAAAAAACAATCCTATGACTAGCTTGGTTTCGAGGGACGGCCAAAGCTGGGTTGGCGGGCAGTAATCGTACTCCACCGCATAGCCGGGCCTTAAAAATTCAGCTGCTCCCAAACCGGGGATGGAACGAATCATCTCCAGCTGGACATCAAAAGGCAGACTGGTCGAGCAGCCGTTGACGTAAAACTCGTTGGTATGCCTGCCCTCCGGCTCCAAGAATACCTGGTGCCTGTCCTTATCCGGAAACTTTACAATCTTATCCTCGATTGAAGGGCAATATCTTGGACCAACTCCTTGAATATCACCACAATACAAAGGAGACCTATTAAGATTCTTGCTGATAATTTGGGCAGTATCTTTGGTTGTATAGGTTATCCAGCAGGGTATTTGTTCCACGTGGAACAGGCCGTCCTTCCAATGATTCAGGGTAAAAATATGGTCCCCTTCCCGCTGGATTGTGTCGACCATGAAGCTGAAATTTGGAGCCGGCTGGTCGCCCTCTTGGGGCTCGAGTTTGGAGAAATCAATGCTCCTTTTGTT
>JBILFP010000034.1:0-13628 GCA_044351535.1 Methylacidiphilales bacterium | reverse complement strand
AAGCTTTTGAACGGACCGCTCTTTTTGCCGGCCCGGAAGGTCGTCTCCATTTTGGGTTTGCCGTCGGGGTAGAGTTCACGGACGAGGCCGTCCAGTTGGTCGTTTTTCCACTGCTCCTCGAGGAGGAGTTCTCCTTTTTCATTCCAGGTGCGGGCGGAGCCGTCCTTCTTGCCGGAAACATAAAAAGCCTCGGACTGCTTGGCACCGGAGGCGAAGTATTCCAGGGAAGGTCCGTCTAGCTTGCCGGCTTTCCAGGTGGCGGTGTAGCGGGGCGTGCCGTCCGGCCACCAGCCCTGGGCGGGGCCGTCCAGCTGATCGCCAAGATAGTTCAGGTTGTCGGAGACGGAGCCGTCGGGATGAAAGAGGGTGGCGGGCCCCTGGCGGCGGCCTTCGACGAGGGTGTTGAAGGAGCGTTGGCGGCCGTCCGGGTTAAAGAGGATCTGGGGGCCGGTCATTCTGCCGGCCTGCATGCGGGTCTCGGCGGAGAGTCGACCGTCAGCGGAGTAGAACTGCCAGTCGCCCTCGGGTAGGCCATTGCGGATGGCGCCCTCGGCGGTGCGGTTGCCCCTTTCGTCCTGGTCGATGCGGCGGCCGTCACGGCGGTCGAATCGGACAAATTCGCGGCGGGAGACCGAGCCATCCGCCCGGTAGAAGATCAGCTCCACCTGGCCTTGGGGAGTTTGGCGGGCGCTGAGCACCATTTGACCGGAAATGTTGCGGTAGGGGCCCTTGCGAAGGACTTCGACGGGGACAAGGGAGGACTCCTCATAGTCCCAGATCGGGTCGCCGGGAGGTTGGCCGGGCGGGTTGGGAAACTGTTGCGAGTTTTCGACGGAGCGACGAATGGCCTCGGCCGTTTGGAGACCCTGGACGATGGCGTTCAAAATTAAACCTACTTCCGACTGCGCGGGGGCCCGGGCGGGAAGGAAAGGCAAGGATAGAAGGAGAAGTAAGGCGACGCGCATCGGAGGTTAGTTTAAGTTTAAGTTGAAGTTTAGGTGAGCATGAATTTATCAGCTTCCAAAGTCGCCTAAATCTCAACCTAGACAGGTTGGACTAGGACCAGGTGAGGAATGAATTTGCCGAATTTGGTAGGGCGGCGTGTCCCTACGCCGCCTCGCGGGGACTTGAACTTTCTCGGTTCCACGAGGCGGTCTCGGAGAGACCGCCCTACCGTTGATTGAGTTCGAAATTCCAAGATTTAGTCCGCCTTCCACCTAAACCTCCCGCCGGGAAGTGTGGTAAGATGAAAGGCGTGATGTTTTCGATCCGGAAGTGGGCAGAGTTCATCAAATTTGAGCATACGGTATTTGCGTTGCCGTTCGGACTGGGGGCAATGCTGGTGGCGGCGGGGGGGATGCCGGAAAGGCGGGTGTGGCTGGGGGTGTTGGTGTGCCTGGTGGGGGCGAGGACGGCGGCGATGGCCTTCAACCGACTGGCGGACTGGCAAATCGACATCCGCAATCCCCGGACCGCGGCGCGGTCGACCCTGATCACGAAAACAGTCGCATGGATCACGGTGCTGGCCGGGGTGGCAGGGCTCATAGGCGGGGCCTGGTTGTTGAACCCGCTGTGCCTGATCTTGAGCCCGCTCGCGGTGGGGATCGTGTGTTTTTACTCGCTGACCAAACGTTTCACCTGGACCTCGCACGGATTTTTGGGGTTGGCGTTGGGGACGGCGCCCGTGGGGGCCTGGTTGGCGGTGACCGGAAGTTTTGATTCCTGGCTGCCGATCGTGCTGGGGTCGGCGGTGGGGTTGTGGGTGGCGGGGTTCGACATGGTGTATGCGTTGCAGGACCGGGAGTTTGACCGCAAGGAGGGGCTTTTCAGCTTTCCGGCCAAGTTTGGGGAAAAGGCGGCATTACGGATGGCGACAGGGCTGCACGTGTTGGCAGCAGGGTTGCTGGGATTATTTGGTTGGATGGCTGGGTTCGGCTGGAGATATGGGGTGAGCTGGACGGCGATCTGCGTTGTTCTCTGGATGGAAAGCCATTGGTCTAAAGTGGAAAAGGACAGGTGGAAGGGATTTTTTCAGGCTAACGCGGCGGTGAGCCTGCTGGTGCTGGGGGGGGTCGTGTGGGAGATTTTCGGATGATGAGCCCATGGGCAACGATCCGGGATAAGGTGGAGGCGGGAGAGCGGCTGAATTCCGCGGAAGGGGTTTTTCTTTTTGAAAAAGCCGAGCTGAATCAGCTGGGCCAATTGGCAGATCGGGTGCGGGAACGCAAGGTAGGGAAGCGGGCGAGTTATGTGGTGAACCGTTACCTGAATTACTCGAATGTTTGTATCCTGAGCTGCCAGTTCTGCGCATTTGCGAGGAAGAAGAGGGAGCCGGGGACGTTCGAGTATTCCGTAGAGGAGCTCTTGGAAGCAGCGCGGAAGTCAGTGGCCCAGGGGATCACCGAGATCCACATCGTGGGGGGGCTGCACCCGAACCTGCCGTATTCGTTTTATTTAGAGATGCTGCGGGCGCTGGCGGCGCTGGAGCCACGACCGGTGCTGAAGGTGTTTACGGCGATCGAGATCCGGCATCTCGCCGAGCGGGTCGCCAAAAAGCCGATTGCGGAGGTTTTGGCGGAGTTAAAGGAGGCGGGGCTGGGATCCCTGACCGGCGGGGGTGCGGAGATTTTCGACGCAGGGGTACGGGACCGGATCTGTCGGGGCAAGGAGACGGCAGAGGAGTGGCTGGAGGTGCACCGGATCTGGCACCAGATGGGTGGCCGGAGCACCGCAACGATGCTTTACGGCCACGTGGAGACGGCTTCGCAGCGGGTGGAGCACCTGGAGAAGTTGCGGGCCCTGCAAGACGAGACGGGTGGATTCACCGGTTTCGTGCCGTTTGCGTTTGAGCCTTCCCAGACCCGGCTGGCGGAACTGGGCAAGATCCGGCGAGCGAACGCCCTGGAAGAGCTGCGGGTGATCGCCGCCAGCCGGTTGATTTTGGACAACTTCGACCACATCACAGCGTACTGGATCAGCACCGGCTTGCCGCTCGCGCAAGTGGCCTTGAGTTACGGGGCCGACGACCTGCACGGCACGATTGAAGAGGAAAAGATTTTTCATATGGCGGGGGCTCAAACACCGTTGGGGCAGACGAAGGGAAATTTGGAGCGAGCCATCCGAGAGGCGGGAAGGCAGCCGGTGCAACGGGATACTTACTATGAGCCGGTTTTGAAATAGCTGCGGGGAAGTGGAAGGTGGAAGTAGAAAGGTGGAAGGTGAAATTCCACTTCCCGCCTAAAACCACCCGCCAAATGACGGCGTCCGTGGTACGCTGGTACGATGAAGATCGGTTGTGTTCCCTACGGGCATGCCAAGCCATTTGCGGCGGCGTGGGAAGGAAGCGAGCCAACCTGGGGCCACCCCAAGGAGCTGGCGCGGAAGCTCTGGGCCGGGGATCTGGATTTGGCGCTGGTTCCGGTTTGGGAGGTGCTGAACCGGCCGGGCACGCGAGTTTTGGAGGGGGTGGCAATCGGCTCGAAAGGGGAAGTGCGCAGCGTGGGAGTTTTCCACGACCGCCCCTTGGTTGATTGCCGCACCATCAACTTAACCCCGCACTCCGCAACTTCGGTCCAGCTCTGGCAACTGGTCGCCAGTCACCAAGGGATCCGTTTGACGGAGAAAAAGGAAGGAGATGCCCAGCTTCGGATTGGGGATGAGGCCCTGGAAGAATGGAATCGAAGAGATGGTCAGCGGGTTCTTGATCTGGGCAAGGCGTGGACGGATTGGACGGGAAAACCATTTGTTTTTGCGGTTTGGGCTTTTCATCCAAAAACCAGGATCGGCCCCACGGAAGTAAACCGCTTTCGTGAAGCCTGTCATCAAGGCATCGAACGGCGAGCCGATCTGGCCCGAGACGAACGGCAGAGGGAATACCTGACGCGGTGCATCCGGTACGGATTGAGTTCTGAAGAAAAGCAGGGACTGGAGGAGTTTGCCCGGAAGTCCGGCCTGGAGAAGGTTCAGATCCAATGGGTCTAAAAAAAACAAATTCCTTGGCGGGAGAGGTCAGTCCTTACCTGTTGCAGCATGCCCACAATCCGGTGGCGTGGATGCCGTGGGGTCCGGCGGTGTGGGAGAAGGCCAAGGCCGAAAACAAACCCGTGTTCCTGAGCATCGGGTATTCCACCTGCCACTGGTGCCACGTGATGGAACGGGAGTCGTTCGAGGACGAGAAGACGGCGGAGCTTTTGAACCGAGAGTTCATTCCCGTGAAGGTGGACCGGGAAGAGCGGCCCGACGTGGACCGGATTTACATGACGGCGGTGCAGGCGATGACCGGGCAGGGCGGTTGGCCGCTGTCTGCCTGGCTGACGCCGGAGGGCAAGCCCTTCTATGGCGGGACCTACTTTCCGCCGCACGGGGCCTACGGCCGTCCCGGTTTTACCGATGTGTTGCGGCAGATCGCTACAGCGTGGAAAGAGCGGAAGGGAGAGGTGGAAGGATGGGCGGAGGAGCTGGCATCAAGAATCCGGGCGGTGGGGGAAAGTGCGGGAAGTCCGGGGGAGATCAAGGATGCGGAGAAGGTTCTGCGCGCCGCGACGGACGAGCTGGCGGCGGAATACGACCGCAAGCACGGGGGATTCGGCGGGGCGCCCAAGTTTCCCCGCCCCAGCCAGCCTCTTTTTCTGCTCCGGCGATCGTTTGCGGAGAAGAGCGAGCGGCTGCTGGAGATCGTCCGGCATACCGGACGGGCGATGGCGGCGGGTGGAATTTACGATCAGGTAGGGGACGGATTTCACCGCTACGCCGTGGATGCGGGTTGGGCGGTGCCGCACTTTGAGAAGATGCTTTATGACAACGGGCAGCTGATGGGTCTGTATGCGGAGTTAGGTGCGGCCACGGGAGAGAGTTGGCCCAGAAAAGTGGTGGCAGGGATCGATCGGTATTTGCAAAAGGACTTGCGAATGGAGGGCGGGGGGCTGGCCTCGGCCGAGGATGCGGACAGCGAGGGGGTGGAGGGAAAGTTTTACGTCTGGAAGATGGCGGAAGTGAAGGCACTGGCCACGCCCGCGGAGTGGAAATTGGCGCAGGAGGTCTGGCTCCTGAGCGAAGAGGGAAATTTCATGGATCCCCACCATCCCGAGCGCGGCTGGAATGTGCTGGCCCGGCGGCGGATTCCCTCTGCGGAGGAGGAAAAGACCCTCGAGTCCCTGCGGGCCAAGCTGGAAAGCGAGCGGGCCAAGCGGATCCGCCCCGGCAAGGACGACAAGGTGCTGCAGTCCTGGAATGCGCTGACGATCTCCGGATACGCACGGGCGATGCGTTGGGGGGGCGCGCCGACTTACGGAAAACGAGCGGACGAAATCCGGGATTTTCTGGAAAAGGAGATGACGCGGCCCGACGGCTCTCTCATCCACCGATGGAGATTGGGCAAGAAGGACGAGGTGCAGCTTTTGGAGGATTACGCAACGATGGTGCAGGCGTTGGTGGATCTGCATCAGGCCACGTTGGAGATTCGTCCGCTCCACCAGGCCATGGAGCTGGCCGAAACCATGCTGCGGCGGTTTGAGGATCGGGAAGGGGGAGGTCTATGGGCGACAGTGGACCAAACGTTGCTGGCAAGGATGAAGGATGATTACGACGGGGCGGAGCCGAGCGGGAACGCGACAGCGGCGTTGGCCCTCGCAGAGCTAGGCCGGCTGACAGATGGGCCTCGGTGGACCGAGGCTTCCCGAAGGATCCTGAATTGGTTGGGGGAAAGAATGCGAAGGCTTCCCCAAGCGGTGCCCCATGCCTTGTTGGGTCTCCAGCGTTTGCACGAGCCGCCGGCGCGGCTGGTATTGGCCGGGCCCTGGCCCGGGCGGGATCTGGAGGCGCTGCGCCAGGCAGCGGGAACCGTGTACCGGCCGGATGTGTTACTGACGCGAGCTGACGGGGGTCATCCCAGCGAGTTTGTGCGGTCGTTGGCGGGGCAGGCTAAGACGGCCACGGCTTTTCTTTGTGAAGGGAATGCGTGCAGACCGCCGATTGTTCAATCGGAAGATTTGATCCGGGAACTAAAGAGGGGCGGTGCTGGAGAGTAGGATGAAGATGAGGATTAAGTTGAGGCAAGAAGCAAGCAGCGCTAGGTTTTGAGCAAAGGGAGGGAATGAATATGGATCGTGAAGGGGAACGGACATTGCGTTCTGAAAAAGTGCAGATCGAAAGAAAAACCTTTTTTCTCGATCTCAAGGAAAACGACCGGGGTCGCTTTTTGCGGATCACGGAGGATGTGGGAGGTCGCCGGGACCGGATCATCATGCCGGCAAGCGGCATGGAGGATTTTGCCCGCGCCTTGGACGATCTGATTATCTTTGAACAGGAGGAGCTGGGGCCGAGATAAACGGGTTGGTTTAAGTTCTGGTTTAGGCGGGGGTTCCGGAAGGAATACTCAATCTAGATCGCGGAGCGTCAGGTCGTCCTCGTCGAAGCCGAGGAAGTGGCCGAGTTCATGGAGGTAGGTGGTGCGGACTTCGTCGGCAAAGATTTCGGGATCGCCTTCCGCGAGATCCCACAGGTTATCCAGATAGAGAATAATCCGCGGAGGCGGATCCGAGGCGTGGGGATCGGCCTCCAGGCGGCTGGCACCTTCGAAGAGGCCCAGGAGGTCGGGCTCGAAGCCTTGGTCCAGCACCGCTTGATCTGGCACGGTTTGGTAAAGGGTGACGACCGGTTCCGAGGCGGTGCGTAATTCGGCAGGCAGGCGGGAGCGGACGCGTTGCACGCTGGCTGTGGCCAAGGCATGGAGATCGGGTTTCAGGGTTTTAGATTAGGATTAAGATTAGGATTAAGGAAAACCGGAAAGGTGCGAATGGGTCAAAAAAGCTCTTAAAATCGCAATCCAAGGGGGGCAGAATGGAACGATGCGAGGTTGCGCTGTTTTTGCTCTGGGGCTGATCTGGTCATGGACGGGGCAGGCTCAGGGAAAATGGGGGATGGTGGACACGAACGGGATCACGCGGATCCCTGACCGATACGACGAGATCGGCGTTTTTCGGGGGGATTTGGCGAAGGGTTTGCCGTTGCCGGAATTTTTGCCCGGTCTGAAGGGGGCGAAGATCGTGAAGTGGCTGAAGGCGGAGGGGCAGGAGGTGAAGAAGGATGAACCGCTGGCGCAGGTGGAGCTAAAGGAACCTTCCATTCCGGTGACGGCTCCGGCGAACGGGATGCTGACCAAGATCGGGGTGCCGGCGGGAGGGGCGGCGATTCCCGGTTCCTCCTTGGGGAACGTGCGGGTTTTGGGGGTGGTGGACATGTTCGCCAAGAAACAGTTCGACGTAGAGTGCCCCAGCTTCGGCCCCAATTCCGGATCCGCCAGCGTAGTGCGCTGGCTGAAGATGGAGGGGGATGCAGTGGTGAAAGGGGAAAAAATCGCGGAAATTCGGCCCACCCAGGCGATGGCGGCCGTGCTTTCCCCTGGATCCGGCACCATGGTGAAAATCGAAGTGGCCGATGGGGCGGAAGCAGCAACCGGACAGATCATCGCGCGGATGGGGGTTGGGCGGGTGCCGGTGCGGCTGGGGGGCGACTGGTTTTACGTGGATGAACGTGGCACGCGGGTCACCCAGCCCCGTTTCGACCAAGTGGGGGTGATGCAGGGCGGGATGGCGCCGGTCCGGCTGGGTAACCGGTGGGGTTTTGTGGATGCGGAAGGGAAGTTGATCGGCAAGGCGGACTACGACGAATCCCGGGAAGTCTGGGGTGGTTTGGCTGCGGTGCGCCTCAAGGATCGGTGGGGTTTTGTCGCCTATCACGAAGGAGTTCTTAAAAACGCGGTGCCGCCGAGATTTTTGAAGGCGAGGGATTTTGCGGAGGGTCTGGCGGCCGTTGAGGAGAGCGATGATGCGCCCGTGGGCGAGGAAGTGGAACCGGCCTTGTTCGAAGAAAATGAGGAGAAAAAGCCGACGGGGCCCGTCTTGTGGGGCTACATCATTCCCAGCGGGAAATTGTGGATTCCACTGCAATTCGCGGAGGCGGGTGATTTTGTGGATGGGCGGGCGGCGGTGCGGCCGGAAGGGCAGGGAACCCCCTGGGTGCTCATCGACAGCCGGGGCAAAGTGCGCACCACCGGACTTTACACCGGGCTGGTTCTGGTGGGGGAAAAGCGGGTGGCCTGGAAACGCGACGGAGGCTGGGGTTTGATGGATTTCACGGAAAAGGTGATGGAGATTTCGCCCAAGGCCGAGAAGCAGGATGTCCTCACGGCGATCGGACCCTTTGGCAACGAGCGGGCTCCTGCGAAAAATAGCCAAGGCATGTGGGGTTATTTGGATCCTGCCGGCCGGTGGGCCATTCCGGCAAAATTCGAACGAGCTGGGGTTTTCCGGAATGGCCTGGCGGCGGCCAGGGAGCCAGGAAAAAAATGGGGATTTCTCAGGCCGGACGGCAGCTGGGGGATTGAGCCGAAGTTCAGCCGCGTGAGAAGTTTTTCCGATGGTTTAGCGGCCGTGTCCGAAGCGGGAGAGGCGGAACCTGGTCCCGAGCCGGAGACGGGAGGGATCTGGCCGTGATGGAGTACCAGGATTACTACGAGATCCTCGGGGTTGCGCGTACGGCCACCCCGGAGGAGATCCGGAGTGCTTTCCGCAAGAAGGCGCGGGAATACCACCCCGACGTGGCCAAGGACAAGGTGAAGGGGGCGGAAAAGTTCAAGGAGGTGAACGAGGCGTACGAGGTCCTGAGCGACCCGGCGAAACGGGCGAAGTACGACCAGATGGGGAGGGCAGCGCCGGGAGGCGGTTTTGCCTGGCAGGGGGCACCGGGCGCCGGGGGTGTGCCCGACATGGAGGAGTTCCATTTTGGCGGCACGGGTTACAGTGACTTTTTTGAGCATCTTTTTGGCGGCATGGCGGGCGGCGGCTTCCGCGGCCCGGGGGGCCGACGGATGGCCCGGCGGGGTTCGGACATCGAGGGGGACCTGATGGTTCCCTTGGAGGAGGCTTTGCGTGGATCCGTGCGGGAGGTCACGTTGCAGCGGGGCGGGAAGACCGAAACGTACCGCGTGAAAATTCCGGCGGGAGTCCGCGAGGGGCAGCGAATCCGTTTGGCGGGCAAGGGGGAGTCGGGCCGCAGTGGTGGAGAAGCGGGTGATCTTTACCTGCGGGTGCGACTGGCCCGGCATCCGGACTTGAGGGTGGAGGGCTGCGATCTTTATGCCGACCTGGAGGTGGCGCCGTGGGAAGCGGTACTCGGGGCAAGCGTGCCGGTGCCGACCCTGGATGGAGCCGTGACCCTGAAAATTCCGGCCGGGTCGACAGCCGGCCAGAAACTGAGGTTGCGGGGCCAAGGGTTGCCGCGGGAGGATGGAGGCCGTGGAGACCTTTATGCCGTGCTGGAGATTGCCGTGCCGGACCAGGTGGGTCCGGACGAGAAAAAGCTTTGGGAAAAGCTGGCGGAGGAGAGCCGCTGGCGGCCGGGAGGAAGAGGTTAAGCCATGAAAGGAAAGAGGAGCCAGCTTGCCGGAAGGGTTTGGGCGGAGACCCCGCGGCTCTTCGCCCTTGAGGAGTTGGCCCGGATGGCGGAAACCACCGCCGAGGCAGTACGGCAGTACAGCGAAATGGGTCTTTTGGGAGAAGAAGGGCGGCAAGGTTCGTTTGGGGAGGGAACGCTTTTTCTGGTGAGAAGGATCGAGCAGTTGCGCATTGAGTACGGGATGCCGGCCGAGGGAGCAGGCCTAGTCCTGGATCTGGCCGCCCGGATTGAGGAACTGGAGGAGGAGATCCGGGCTTTGCGGGAGGCGATGGGGCGATGAGCCAAGACTCCCGCCAGCCTGTGCCCGGTCTGCGTAGCCCCCGCGATTGGGTGGAGGGGTTGGTCTATTTCGGCCGGATGGTGGACAAGCTGCGTCTGGAACTGGCCGGGAAACTCCCGAAAGATTATCACGAGAACATGGGCAAGGGTTTCGATGCGTCCTGCTGTGAATTTTTGGGCGTTTCCTACGATAAGTTACGGCAACGGGTCCGAGAGGGTGGCTCCGACCGGGAGTTGCTGGACTGGTGTCAAAGCCACGGCAAGAAAAGGGAACCGGGTGACCGGGCGGTGTGGAATGCGTATCTTGCCAAGCGGGGCTGGCGGGATGACTTGGCGGATCGGCTGGTTTTCCGGAAAAAAGAGGCGGGCTGGGAGGGTCGGACGGAGATCCAGACCTTTTTTGATTACATCGATGCGGACGAAGGTCGGGTCTAGCGGGATCCGATTGCCAACCGAAAACCAACCGGACATTGTTTGGGGATGAAATTCATCCATTCCCTCCTCCTTGCATTCGTGGTCGCAGCCCCCCTCCCGGCCCTGGCCGTCAGCAGCATGGAGGAGAGGATCGACAAGACCATCGACGTGCTGGAGGAGTATGGAAAGGCCCAGGGCGACAGCATTCCCCGGAAGGTGTTTCATGATGCCAAGGGGCTGGCGGTTCTTTGGTTGATCAAGGCCGGCTTTATCGTGGCGGGTGAGGGTGGGGACGGGCTGGTGGTCATCCGCAAAGGGAATAAGTGGTCCCATCCCTCAGCCATTTCGGCGGCCGGGGCGGGGGTCGGTTTCCAGGCCGGGGGGTCCTCCCAGGATTACGTGCTATTGCTGAATACCGAAAATGCGGTGGAACAGTTTTCGCAGAAGGGGAATTACACGAGCAGCGCGGAGGTGGAAGGGACGGCGGGACCCGTGGGCCGGGAGCTGTCCGCCGGCGTGGCCACCGTGAACGCGCCCGTTTACACCTACAGCTTCACCAGGGGCCTCTTCGGGGGCGTCTCGTTGTCCGGCCTTGGCTACGCCTCGGCGGATGACACCAACGAGAACTTTTACGGTCAGCGGCTGACGCCCAAGGAGATTCTGGATGGAAAAGTGAAAAAAACTCCCGAGGCGGTGAAGCGGCTTTGGAAGGCCCTCGAGGAGCTGGACAAGAAACCCAAGATCGAGGGCAAGACCCCGACGAAGGACAAAAAGAACTAATTTTTCAATGGCTGCACCGATTCCTCCTCCGCCTCCCTCCCCTTTGCCCAAGGGTCAGCTCCCGACTTCTTTGCCAGCCGCCGGAGGCACATCCGTGGCCAAGACAGCCGCCGCCGGTGCCGCCAAGACGGTGGCCTCCAGCGCAGCCACGGTGGTGGCTTGGAAAACGGCGGCTCTGGCCACCGCAGCCGTGCTGGGGCTGGGCGGGGGAGGTTATTATTTCAACCGCGACTCCCAAGCGAGGAGCCAGCTCACGGAAGCCGAGCAAAAGATCGCGGGTTTGGAGTCACGACTGAAGGATTCCGAAACCGGAGCCGAAGCCCTGAAATCGCAACTGGATCAGGCCCGGGCGGAAGCCGAAAAAGCCAAGAAACTTTCCCTCGAACTGGAACAGTCCAAAGCCGAGCTGGCGAAGCTTCAGGATCTTTCCGCTTCAGAGAAAAAAGTTCTCGAACAAAAACTCGCCGACCAGCAGCTGGAGATGGAAAAATTCAAGGCCACCACGGTTCAGACCGACAACAAGCTGGAGGAGAGCCTTAAGAAAGAGCTGGCCGACAAGGATGTCCAAATTTCCCGTCTCAAAGACCAACTCAAAGTGACGGTGGCCAGTGAAATCCTTTTCCCCAGCGGCTCTGCGGAGCTCTCGCAAGAAGGGGTGGATGTGCTCCGCAAAGTGGCCAAGGCGGCCAACAAATCCACGGACGAGGTGAGGGTGGAGGGGCACACCGATAGCGACCCGATTGCGCCGGTGTTGGCGCAGTATTACCCCACTAATTGGGAACTTTCAACCGCGCGGGCCGCGGTGGCGGTGCGGACCCTGGAGGCGACGGGGATGGTTCCGGCTTCGCGTCTCTCGGCCGTGGGCTACGGGGACAGCCGACCCGTTGGGCCCAACGAAACGGCGGAAGGAAAAGCGAAAAACCGGCGGGTGGAGATTGTCTTTACGCCGGTGAAGAGCCGGTAGTTCCCCCTGCAGGCGGAATCGAACCGGGGGTCACTCCGGAATCATCGGCGGTTTCCACTGTCAGGGGTCCATCGTACCAAGTCACGCTGAGGACCTCGTTCTCCGCGGTATGCGGACCGTGGACGGTGTTCTTGGGTGCATGAAAAAAAGAGCCGGGACCGTAGGCGACCTTGCCCTCGATCCATTTGCCTTTCAGCACCACAACGGATTCCGCGGTTTCCGGGTGGCGATGAGCGGGGATCGTCGTGCCGGGTGCGAAACGGCGCAGCAGAAAGCGAGCGCCGGTGGCGGGGTCGTGGGAAAGGGCGGCGAATTCGACGCCCGGATACGGACCGGGCTCCCAGAGGGTGGTGTTGGGCAGGCGAATGGTGGGGAACATGCAGGCACAATGCCCCAAGGAAATCTTTCTGACAACCGGCGGAGGGGTAGAATATTCCTCGTGCAGACACAATCCAGGGATTTGGAAGCCGGAGAGGGATATATCGGCCTATTGCGACTGGCCGGGGAGATCGGGCGAGAGCCTGACCTGAAGGGCTTGCTGGAAAAAATCCTGCAGAAAAGCAGGCCGTGGATGCGGGCGGAGGCCTGTTCCATTTTTCTGCCGGATCCAGCCACGGGAGAGCTGGTGATCCATTCCGCCCATGGGGACAGCGCACCGCAACTGGGCAGTCTGCGGGTTCCGGCTGGACACGGGATCGTGGGTGCCGCGATGGCGGGGCGGAAAATGATCCGGGTGGATGATGTGGGCAAGGATAAGCGCTTTTTTGCCAAGGCGGATGAGCAAACCGGCTGGAAAACCCGGGCCCTGTTGGCGGCCCCTTTGCTGGACGGGGAGGAGTGCATTGGGGTGATCGAATTCCTCAATCCCACGGGGCGACCGGCGTTCACCCGTGATGATGAGGAGTACATGGAATATTTTTCCGGGTTGGTTTCTTCGGCCCTGGTTCGGATTCGCGCCCACGACGCCGCTTTGGAAAGAGCGCAGGTGCAGAGGGATCTCGATTTGGCGCGGGAGATGCAGCAGGGGCTGCTGCCCAGGCAGTTTCCCGGCAAAGAACAGGCCCCCGGGGTGGAGATTTTTGCGCGTTTGGACCCAGCGAAGGAGGTGAGCGGAGATCTGTATGACTTCTTCACGGTGGAACCGGGAAAGATGTGCTTTGTGGTGGGGGATGTGTCCGGCAAAGGAGTCGCAGCCGGGTTGTTCATGGCGGTGACGAGGACCCTAATCCGGGCGACGGCGGTGCCGGGGCGAAACCCCCTGGAGATCCTGCAAAGAGTGAATGCGCAGCTTTGCGCGGAAAACCAGGCCAACCTTTTCGTCACGATGATTCTGGGGATCATCGACACCGCCAACGGCCGGATGGAGTACGGGCAAGGGGGGCACAATCCACCCATTCTCCTGCCCGCCCAAGGGGAACCGGCTTACGAACCATCCGGAGGAATGCCCTTGGGGGTTTTTGACGATGCCAAGTTTGGGCAGAGGCAGCTGGATCTAAAACCGGGAGAAACCTTGCTGGTCTATACGGACGGGGTGACAGAAGCGATGAATGCCAAGCGGCAACTCTTCGGGGAAGAACGTCTCAAGGAGGCGTTGCGAGGGCAGTCCATCCTATCTCCCGAGAAATTAACCCAGCGGGTGGTGGCGGAGGTGGCCAAGTTTGCCAGCGGGGCTGAACCTTCGGACGACATCACTCTTTTAGCGATCAAGCATCAGACGAGGTGAGTCTAATCTGAAGAT